>NZ_JAGRLA010000028.1 GCF_020442045.1 Bauldia sp.
ATCGCGGCCTCCAGATGGAGGAACCGCTGATCTTCGAGACCGGCCGCCATGACGTGACCGGGGTCGATCTGCCTGAAGAGGCGAGGAGCGCCGGAGGCGCGACCGGGATTGAAGGTGAATCGGCGAGGAGCGCCGGAGGCGCGACCGGGATCGAAGGTGAATCGGCGGGGAGCGCCGGAGGCGCGACCGGGATCGAAGGTGAATCGGCGAGGAGCGCCGGAGGCGCGACCGGGATCGAAGGTGAATCGGCGGGGAGCGCCGGAGGCGCGACCGGGAAACTTGGAAGACACGCCCGCAAGGCGCCGATCGACCTGCCGGGGATGAGCGAGCCGGAGGCGGTTCGCCACTATGTCCGCCTCAGCCAGAAGAACTATGCCATCGACAGCGGCCTCTATCCGCTCGGCTCCTGCACGATGAAGCACAACCCGCGCCTCAACGAGAAGATGGCGCGGTTGCCCGGCTTCGCCGACATCCATCCGCTCCAGCCGCTGGTGACCGTCGGCGGTGCGATCGAGCTGATCACCGAGCTCGGCCGCTGGCTGCTCGAGATGACCGGCATGAGCGCCGTCGCGATGAGCCCCAAGGCCGGCGCTCATGGCGAGCTCTGCGGCATGATGGCGATCAAGGCGGCGCTGACCGCCCGCGGCGACAAGCGCTCGACCGTGCTGGTTCCTGAGTCGGCCCACGGCACCAATCCGGCGACGGCGGCGTTGCTCGGCTATTCGGTCGTCGACGTTCCGGCGCGGGAGGATGGTACGGTCGACCCGGCGGCGGTGCGTGAGCGGCTTTCGTCGGATGTCGCCGCGATCATGCTGACCAACCCCAATACCTGCGGGCTGTTCGAGCGCGACGTGGTGGCGATCGCCGAGGCGGTGCACGGGGCGGGCGCGCTGTTCTATGCCGACGGCGCCAACTTCAACGCCATCGTCGGCAAGGCGAAGCCCGGCGATCTTGGCGTCGACGCCATGCACATCAACCTCCACAAGACCTTCTCGACCCCGCATGGCGGCGGCGGTCCGGGGGCGGGTCCGGTCGTCTTCTCGCCGGAGCTCGCGCCGTTCACGCCCGTGCCATTCGTGCGGATCGCGGGCGACGGAGCTGAGTTCGTCGGCACCCGTGCCGAGGCGGGAGAAAGCGCCGAGCCGTTCGGACGGATGACCGCCTTCCACGGCCAGATGGGGATGTTCGTGCGGGCGATGGCCTATATGCTGTCGCACGGCTCGGACGGCATGCGGCAGGCCTCCGAGGATGCGGTCCTCAACGCCAACTACGTCCGCGCCGGCCTCCGCGACGTGATGAGCCAGCCGTTCGGCGACCGGGTCTGCATGCACGAGGCGCTGTTCGACGACCGTTTCCTCGAAGGGACGGGCGTCACGACGCTCGATTTCGCCAAGGCGATGATCGACGAGGGCTATCACCCGATGACGATGTATTTCCCGCTCGTCGTCCACGGCGCCATGCTGATCGAGCCGACGGAATCGGAATCGAAGGCATCGCTCGACCTCTTCGTCGCGACGCTCCGCGATCTCGCCCAGCGGGCGAGGAACGGCGAGGCGGAGCGCTTCCACCAGGCGCCGGTGCTGGCGCCCCGACGCCGGCTCGACGAAACCCGCGCCGCGCGCCAGCCGAAGCTGAAATGGGTGAAGCCCGAGCCCTGGAGCGAGGCGGCGGAGTAGGGCCGGCCGCTCGCTTTGTCTGCCCGGTTGCTTTTGCAATCCCGGAGTGGGATTGGAGGGGCTTGTTCAGGCTGTGAGGATCGAGGAATTCCCGGATGACCATGCTGCATATCAAGGCCGGGCCGTTTGACTTCGAGGCCAAGCTCGAAGAGGAGCTTGCGCCCGGGACCTGCGCGAAGTTCCTGACGCTTCTGCCCTACAGGGAGCGGATCATCCACGTCCGCTGGAGCGGCGAGGGCTGCTGGATTCCGCTCGGCGATCTCGACCTCGGGCTCGGCTTCGAGAACAATACCAGCTACCCGGCGCCCGGCGAGATCATCCTTTTTCCCGGCGGCGTCAGCGAGACCGAGTTCCTCATCGCCTATGGGCCGGTCTGCTTCGCCAGCAAGGCGGGTCAGCTTTCGGGCAACCACTTCCTGACCATCGTCAAGGGCAAGGAAAACCTCCAGGCGCTCGGCAAGATGACGCTCTGGCAGGGCGCCCAGGATATCCTTTTCGAGTTGGCATAGGCAGCGCGCGCATCCGCCGCCGGCAGGGCTACGGGGCGTCCCGGATCTCCAGCCTTACGTCCCGGAAGGCGATCTCTTTCCCGTCGCGGATAACCGAATACCGGCCGCTATAGGTGCCGGCCGGCCACGGCGCATCGTGACGCTTCCTTCCGGCAAAGGCGAAATACTGCGCCATCGGCCGGTCGAGGGGAGCGAGGTCGTTCTCGGCGAAGACGCTGCCATCGGGGCCGACCACCCGTACCGTCTGGATATCGCCGGCCTCGAGTCCGATCGCCCGCCCGAAAAAGACCAGTGCCGGTGATTCTCGCCCGGGGATCGCGCCTTCCGGGTCTCCCGCCTCGACCTGCTCCATTGTCACCACACCCTCCGCGAAGCCCGCATTGAGGACGAAGGCCGGCCGGTAGCCGAGCATCTGTGCGGCATCGGCGGACCACAGGCCCGTATCGCCGTCGCCGGCGACGGCGCAAGCTGCTCCGACGGAAAGACCCTTGGTTGCGAAGGGATCGAGCGTGACATTGTCCTTGCGGACGCTGAAATGGAGGTGAGGGAACTCGGTCATGCCCGACAGGCCGATCTCGCCGAGCACGCCTCCCGCGTCGACAGCCTGCCCGGGTGCGACCCGGATGCTGCCGAGCTTCATGTGGCAATACTGGGTCTCCCAGCCGCCGCCGTGATCGATGACGACACCGTTGCCGCATTCCCGGTCCGCCACCGTTCCGGGCGCCTCCTTGTCATAGATGACGTCGGGCATCCCGTCGCGGACGCGGGCCACCGTCCCGGCGGCGGCGGCGAGCACCGCGACGCCGGCCGTCATGTCGCGGAGCGTCGGTATCCTGACGTCGGTACCGTTATGGCCGTCATAGGTCTGGTGACCGCAGCGATAGTCGATGGCGTCCGGGCCCGGGTCCCGGTCGACATAGTGCTGGATGGCGCAGTCGTTGCCGGGATCGCAGGCGACGGGAAAGCTGAGCTCGAGCGCTCCGGCCGGTGCCGCCGCGACGAGTGCCGCGGCGAATGACAGAACTCCTAGCTGTCGATGCCGTCCCATACCTTGAATGCTTCGGCGATCCTGGGGATGTCCGCAAGCCGGTTCGTGACGGTTTCGGCGCCGGCGGCGGTCAACAGGTCCGCCAGCCCCGGCCAGGCATGCTGGCCGCCGGTGAAGCCGATGACCCGGCAACCGGCCGAATGCGCCGCCGTCACGCCGAAGACCGAGTCCTCGATAACGATCGTCTCGCGCGGTTCGGCCCGGAACTGCTCGAGGCCGTAGAGGTAGACGTTCGGATCCGGCTTCGGCCGGTGACTGCCGACTTCGACCGCCGACCAGATGCTCGGCTCAAACCGGTCCCACAAGCCGGTCCGCTCCATGGTGATCCGCAACCGGTCGGTCGACGAGTTGGAGCAGACGCAGCGCGGCCCGTCGAGCATGTCGAGAAGCTCGAGCGCGCCGGGAATGGCTTCCACCTCCTCGGCGAGCCTCCGGTTCAGCTCGGCGTCTTGCGCTTCCCGGAAGCCCGGGGGCAGCGGCTTGCCGATTTCTGCCTCGATGATTTCGACGATTCCCTCGCTGGTCAGGCCGGTGAAACGCCGGATCACGTCTTCCGGGGTGATGTTGAAGCCGACTTCGGCCAGGTGCTCCGAGTCGACCCTGCCGGCGATGATCTCGGAATCGACCAGCACACCGTCGCAATCGAACATGATCAGCATGATGAGAACCGTCTGTCCGTCGGCCGAAACGCCGACGCCGCGTGAGATTGCCCCTGTCTAACCATGCATCGGGGGAGAGGGAAGGGAAAAAACCGCATGGCCGCCATCCGCCAGCCGGGGAACAGCGGCATCCCCGGATGGTCGGCCGGCATCGGCCCGGTACCATTTCTTAACCATGTCGCCTAACGCCAGATTTACGTTAACGGGACCAGAATCCCGCTCCTTTGTTGTGTTGCGTAGGGGATGGGTTGATGGCGCGTTTGCAAAGGGCCGAGCAGGATTCGGCCTGGCTGGACACGATTCTGCGGGGCGATTGCGTCACCGAACTGGAGAAGCTGCCGAGCGGGTCGGTCGACATGGTTTTCGCCGACCCGCCCTATAACCTGCAGCTCGAAAACCGTCTGACCCGCCCGGACCAGTCGGAAGTCGCGGCCGTCGACGATGATTGGGACAAGTTCCAGAGCTTTGCCGCCTATGACGACTTCACCCGCGCGTGGCTGCTCGCCTGCCGGCGCGTGCTCAAGCCGGACGGCACGCTATGGGTCATCGGCTCCTACCACAACATCTTCCGGGTTGGCGCCATTCTCCAGGATCTCGGCTTCTGGGTGCTCAACGACATCGTCTGGCGCAAGACCAACCCGATGCCGAATTTCCGTGGCCGGCGCTTTCAGAATGCGCATGAGACGATGATCTGGGCGAGCCGCAGCGCCGATTCCAAGCGATACACCTTCAACTATGATGCGCTCAAGGCGGGCAACGACGACCTCCAGGTCCGCTCCGACTGGCTGTTCCCGATCTGCACCGGCGGCGAGCGGCTGAAGGGCGATGACGGGCGCAAGGTTCACCCGACCCAAAAACCCGAGGCGCTGCTCCAGCGCGTCCTGACCGCGTCGACGCGGCCCGGCGAGGTGGTGCTCGATCCATTTTTCGGCACCGGCACGACCGGCGCGGTGGCGAAGCGGCTTGGACGGCATTTCGTCGGCGTCGAGCGCGAGGCGGCCTATATAGAAGCCGCCGAAGCGCGGATTGCCGCGGTCGAGCCGGCGCCTGCCAGCGCGCTTGAGGTGATGACGGGCAAGCGCGCCCAGCCCCGCGTGCCGTTCAGCACGTTGCTCGATGCCGGCCTGATTGCACCCGGCGCCAAACTGATGGATGCCCGCGCCCGCCACGAGGCGGAGGTGCGCGCCGATGGTTCGCTCAAAGCCGGCATTCATGTCGGCTCCATCCACCGGGTCGGCGCCCTGGTCCAGGGACTCGATGCCTGCAATGGCTGGACCTTCTGGCATGTCGAGCGCCAGGGGGCGCTCGCCCCCATCGACGAGCTCCGTCAGGTCGTCCGCCGCGACCTTGAGACGGCGGGCGCCTGATCCCGGCAAGCGCCATCGCCCTGTAACGAAGCATCGCCACCTCCTGCCCATCGCAGTGGAATCGGGCAGGGGGAGAGAGAGATGGGGGCGCGGCTGGTGGTGATCGGTGCCGCCCGAAAGGGCGGACCGGGCGAATCCGCGCGTGTTGCCCTGGCCGGGGCAAGCAAGTCAGGCGGGGCGTATCCCGTGCCGCGCGAGGTCCGCGCGCAACCCCTCGACCGTCTCGAAGCGCTCCGCCTGCCAGCCGGCCGCCCGCGCGCCCTCGACATTCTTCATCGTGTCGTCGAAGAACAGCGTCGCCGCGGGATCGAGGCCGAAGGCCTCGGCGTGGTGGCGGTAGATTTCCGCTTCCGGCTTCATCAGGCCGATATCGGCCGAGACGGTCACGCCCCGGAACCGGTCGAGCATGGGGTATCGCTCGCGGGCGATGGCGAAGGTGTCGCTGGCGAAGTTGGTCAGCCCGGTCACGTCCCATCCCGCGTCGACCAGTCGCTCAAGCACCGCGACACTACCGTCGATCTGAGCGGGAATCATCTCCGGCCAGTGCCGGCGGAAGGCGCGGATCATCGCCTCGTGCCGCGGATGTTCGGCGATCAGCGCGTCCTCCGCCTCACGCCAGCTCCGGCCACGATCCTGTTCGGCGTTCCACGTCGGAGAGCAGACCTCCGAAAGGAAGCGCGTCCGTTCCGCGGCGTCGGGGATAAGTCGGCGATAGGGGATTTCCGGGTCCCATCGCAGCAGGACGTTGCCGATGTCGAAGACGATATGGATGATCTCGCTCATGCGGCTTTCTTGCCCGTCGCCTTCCGTTTCGTGGCGCCGGGGACCGCCGCCTCCACCACCTTCTTCATCACGCTCGGCAAGGCCTCGCCGGGCAGCGCTTCCGGCGGGGCCCACCAGTGGTCGCGCGATGGCGCGCCGTCGACGATGGCCCGGTAGACGGTCAGCTCCAGCCGGAAATGGGTGAACACATGGACCACCGGGACGGAAACCGCCCGCCAGTCGGCGGCAAATGGAGCGCCGGCAAGCGGTTGCTCCGGCGGCGCCGATGTCCAGTCCGTGCCTGGCACCTCGCTCATTCCGCCGAGCAGCCCCTTGTCCGGCCGCTGCCGCAACAGGACGGCGCCGTCGCTACGGACTGCGACGAACGCGGCGCCGAAGCGAGTGGGGCGCGGCGCCTTCACCGCCTTCACGGGAAAGCACTCCTGCTCGCCGCGCGCCCGCGCAAGGCAGCCCTCCGTGAGCGGGCAGAGGGCGCAGGCCGGGGCCTTCGGCGTGCAGATCGCCGCGCCGAGATCCATCATTGCCTGGGCGTAGTCGCCGGCCCTTTCTTCGGGCGTCAGCGAGGCCTGCCGCGCGCGGATGTCCTTCTTCCCCGCCGGCATCGGCGTCTCGATCGCGAAAAGGCGGGCGATGACCCGCTCGATATTGCCGTCAACCACCGCGTCCGGTTGGTCGAAGGCGATCGCCGCTATGGCGGCGGCGGTGTAGTCGCCGATGCCGGGCAGGGTCTTCAGCGCCGCCGCCGATCGGGGAAACCGCCCGTCATGTTCGCTTGCGACGACCTGGGCGCAGGCATGGAGGTTACGGGCGCGGCTGTAATAGCCGAGACCGGCCCATGCCTTCATCACGTTGTCGCGCGGGCTCGCCGCCAGAGCCCCGACCGTCGGCCATGTGGAGACGAATCTCTCGAAATAGGGCTTCACGGCCGCCACGGTCGTCTGCTGCAGCATGACCTCCGAGAGCCACACCCGGTAGGGATCGGGCGCCGCCCCGCCCGCCCGTTCCCGTGGGCCGACGCGCCACGGCAAGCGGCGGGCATGGCGGTCGTACCAGGCCAGCAGATCGGTGGAGATCGATCGGAGGGCAGCGTCGGGATTCGTCATGGGAGGAATGCTAGGCGAAGCGGCCGGCCGGCGAAATGCCTGAAACCATGATCGTGGGGGAAGGCCACGTTGACCGGATAGTGGCAACCTTCCAGGCAGCCTCTTGCCGATGACGTCCGACGACGGAGGATTCCACCACGGCCCAAGGCGACCTCAGCGCCACCTTCGGTGGTTTCGTCCGGCCCGGGACGGACTGGCCGGGAGTTAGCCCGCTTCGCGGAAGCTCTCGGCGGTCTCGAGGTCGACCGACACCAGTTGAGACACGCCACGCTCGGCCATCGTCACGCCGAACAGCCGGCTCATCCGCGCCATCGTGATCGGATTATGGGTGATCACCAGGAAGCGGGTGTCGGTGTTGCGGGTCATTTCCTCGAGCAGGTTGCAGAAGCGCTCGACATTGGCGTCGTCGAGCGGTGCATCCACCTCGTCGAGCACGCAGATCGGCGCCGGGTTGGTCTGGAACACCGCGAAGATCAGCGACAGCGCCGTCAGCGCCTGCTCGCCACCCGAGAGCAGCGTCATGATCTGCGGCTTCTTGCCGGGCGGCCGGGCGATGATCTCGAGGCCGGCCTCGAGCGGGTCGTCGGATTCAGTCAAGGTCAGCTCGGCCTCGCCGCCGCCGAACAGGTGGGTGAACAGACGCTGGAAGTGGCTGTTCACCGTACCGAAGGCAGCCAGAAGCCGCTCGCGGCCCTCCCGGTTGAGGCTGCCGATCCCCTGGCGAAGGCGGTGGATCGCGCCGACCAGATCGTCGCGCTCGCCGACCAGCGTGTCGCGACGTTCGGAAACTTCCTCGGCCTCCGCCTCGGCTCTCAGGTTGACGCCGCCAAGCCGCTCGCGCTCCTGCCGGTAGCGTTCGAGCCGCGCTTCGATATGGCCAAGCTCGGGCAGGGGCGCCCCGGCCTTCAGCTCGGCGATGCCGAGCACCTCCTCCGGGCGGCAATCGAGCGCTTCGTCGATCCGCTCCGCGATCTCGTCGAGCCTCTGCCGGGCGGCGACCTCGCGTTCCTCGGAGCGGCCGCGCCGCTCGCGCGCCTCGGCGAGCTCGTCGAGCGCCTTGCGCGCCACCTTGTCGGCCTCGGCGAGCGCTGTTTCGCCGGCGGCGAGCTTGTCGGACGCCGCGGAGCGCGCGGCTTCCGCCTCGGCGATCTCGGACAGGAGCGTCCGGCGCTTCGCCTCGATCTTGTCGGGTTCCTCGGCGAGCCGCGTCTTCTCCTGCTCGGCCTCGGCCCGGCGCAGGGTCAGGGTCTCGATATGCTTCTCGGCATTCGCCGCCCGCTCGTGCCAGCTCTGCCGTTCGACCGCGATCGCCGCGAGCCGGCTGGAGCGCATCTCCGCTTCGCGGGCGAGGCTTGCCACCGCGGCGCGCATCTCGGCCAGCGCCGAGCGGTCCTCGGCCACCTTGTTGCGCGTTGTCGATACCTGTTCGGCAAAGCTGTCCGCCGTCGGCGTCTCGGCCAGCGCGGTCCGCGCCACGTCGCGCGACGATTCGAGATCGGAGACCGCCGTTGTCAGGCGGTTGCGCGCTTCCTCCAGCGCGCTGCGCCGGGCCGCCTGCTGGGCGGCGGCCCGTTCGGCGCGGGCAAGCTGGTCGCGGGCCTGGTCGACCCCGCGCTGCGCCTGGCGCCACGCATCGCGGGCCGCGCGTTCGCTCTCCTCCGCCGCCCGCATTTCGGCACTGGCGGCTTCCATCTCCTCGCGGCGGCCGCCGAGGCGCTGGCCGGCCTCTGCCGCCTCCGCCTCCAGCTCGGCCAGGCGGTTCCGCGTCGCCAGCCGCTGAGCCGCGGCGGTCGGCGAGTCGGCGGTGGCCACGTAACCGTCCCACCGCCACAGATCGCCCTCCCGGCTGACGAGCCGCTGGCCGGGCTTGAGCGAGGCCTGGACCCGCGTTCCCTCGGCGCGGTCGACGAGACCGATCTGCGCCAGCCGGCGGGCCAGCACCGGCGGCGCGTCGACATGCATGGCGAGCGCCTCGACATCCGCGGGCAGGGCGGGATCGCCTTCGGACTTCTCGACGAGGCGCCAATACGCCGCTGCCTCGACATCGCCCGGCGAATCGAGGTCATCGCCGAAGGCGGCGCCGAGCGCCGCTTCGTAACCATTGGCGACCCTGACGATGTCGATCAGGGGCGTGCCGGCCTCGGTCCGCGAGGACTTGAGCATGGCGACGAGGGTCGCGGCTTCGGTCTCGATGCGGTGGAGGCTCCGCTCCGCCTCTGCAAGCGGCTCGCGCAGCCGCGCGACCCGGTCACGGGCGGCCGCCGACCGTGCCTCGGAGCCGACCGCCTGCTCCTCGGCCGCCTTGACGGCGCCTTCGGCATTCTCCACCGCGCTGCTGTGCTCGCCGAGCATGGCCTCGACGGACCTGCTGTCGCCGAGTTCGGCCAGTTCGGATTCGACTTTGGCGAGCTCATTGCGCTGGTTTTCCAGCCGGCGCTCGGCTTCGATCAGGCTGCGCTCATACTGGGTGCGGCGCGCGGTGATATCGGCGACCCTGGCAGTGAGTTCCGCCAGTGCCGCTTCGCTTTCCGCCAGCGTTCCCTCGGATGCTTCGCGGCGCTCCGCGGCCGTCGCCTGCCGTTCCGCCATCGCCGCGTTGGCGGCTTCGAGATCCTTCTCTTCCCCGTCGAGCCGGACGAGGATCGCCTTGTTGTCGGCGATCATCCGCTCTTCGCGCGCGATGTCGTCGCTGAGCTGTGCGAGACGACTGTCGAGGTCGGCGAGCCTTTCCCTGATGCGCGCTTCCTCGCTGTCGAGCTGCTCGCGCGCGACGATGATCCGCTGCAGGGCCGCGCCGGCGCGGGCGGCCGCGTCGCGAAGGTCGGGAAGGACAGCGCCGGCCTTGGCCTGCCCGACGGCCGCCTGGCCTTGCGTCTCGGCGCGCGCGTTGACGAGGCCGGTCGCCTCCTCGAGGGCGGATTCGGCTTCCTTCAGCGCCTCGGTCGCCGCGACCCATCTCAAGTGCAGGACGGTCGCCTCGGCCTTGCGGATTTCGCCGGAGAGATTGCGGTAGCGGACCGCCTGACGGGCCTGGCGCTTGAGCGCCTCCAGTTGCGCATCGATCTCGGAGATGACGTCTTCGAGGCGGGCCAGATTCTGCTCGGCGCCCGATAGGCGCAATTCGGCCTCGTGGCGGCGGTTGTGGAGGCCGGAAATGCCGGCCGCTTCCTCCAGCAGCGAGCGTCGATCCTTCGGCTTGGCGGCGATCAGCTCGCCGACCTTGCCCTGTCCGACCATCGCCGGCGAATGCGCACCGGAGGACGCATCGGCGAAGAGGAGTTGCACGTCGCGGGCGCGGACATCCCGGCCGTTGATCTTGTAGACGGAGCCGGCCTCGCGCTCGATCCGGCGGCTGACCTCCAGCATGTCGGCATCGTTCAGCGTCGCCGGCGCCGTGCGGTCGCCATTGTCGATGACCAGCGTCACTTCGGCGGTGTTGCGGGGAGGGCGGTTGCCGCTGCCCGAGAAGATGACGTCGTCCATCCCGGACGCACGCATGTTCTTGTAAGACGCTTCGCCCATCACCCAGCGAAGCGCTTCGACCAGGTTCGACTTGCCGCACCCATTCGGGCCGACCACGCCGGTCAGGCCGGGCTCGATCAACAGGTCGACCGGCTCGACGAACGACTTGAAGCCGAGAACCTTTAGCCGCGTGAATTTCACCTGGGCCCTCACGAAAACCCGGCCGCCGCCAAAGCCGGCGACGGCCCAATGATCCCGCCTAGGGCGATTCGGTCCTATTCGGCAAGGAGTTCGTCGAGCTGTTCAAGGGTTAATGCGCCGGACGTTTTCTCGCCGTTGATGAAGAAGGTCGGGGTGGAATCGACGCCGAAGTCATCCGCCGCCCGCTTCCGCACCCAGTCGATCCCGTCGAGGACCTCCTGGTCCTTCAGGCAGGCGGTGAAGCTCTCCTGGGTGAAGCCCGCCTGCTTGACGAGGTTGAGCAGTGCCTCCGCCGGCTTGTCGACGAAGGCCCAGTTGGCCTGCTGGTCGTAGAGCAGGTCGACCAGCGGGAAGAAGCGCTCTTCCGGAACGCAGTTGGTCAGCATGATCGCCGCGATATCGAGCGGGTTGAGCGGGAAGTGGCGGAAGATGAAATAGACCTCGCCGGTATCGATGTATTTCTCCTTGAAGGGCGTGAAGGTCGTCTCGTGGAAGTGCTGGCAATGCGGGCAGGTCATCGAGGCATATTCGATGACGACGTTCGGCGCGTTGGGATCGCCCATCGTCTTTTCGCCAAGCGGCCCCGCCTCGAGCATCGCCTCGCTGGTCGCCGCCTGGGCGGGCGTGACCAGAAGCGCTTCGCCGAGCAGGGATCCGGTTTGCATCCGCGCGCCGAGCGCCAGGGTGCCGAGGCCGGCGATACTGGCCGCCGCGATCGAGAAGAATTGCCTGCGTTTCATGTGTCTTTCCGCTTTCCGTTGATTTCGAAGACCGGGCAGCCCTGCCTGTATAGGACAAAATTCGATTGTCCAATTGTGGCCATTCAAGGATTGGGGCAACTCAACTATTCGCGACGGTTGCCGTGAATGCCCCGGCCCAGCCTTTCCAGCGCTTCGCGCAGACGCTCGTCCTCGACGTCCTTCACGGTCTCCGCGATAGCCTCTTCCGCTGCCTCGTCGTGCCTGACCGCCGCTGCGACGGAAGGCTTTGATGTCGCGGCGACGGGGCTTTGCAGGATTCGCACCCTGGCTATCGCGCGATAGCCGAAGAAGGCGTTGACCCGATCCACGATCTGCGGAAGGTCGTGCTGCACGTAGATCGCTCGGGGACCGTCGACCTTGAGAAAGAGGATTCCCGGCGCGGGCGTCCCCTCGTCCTCGTGGCGCGGCCATGCAATTCTTTCAGGCGCGGTACAGCCGGCATAGAGCGGACCCGCGATTTCCGGCCATGCGGCGACCAGGTCGGCCGTCGCGAAGCCGCGCCGGGCCGTCACCGGGGCGATGGCCTTGCCGACCAGTTCGCCGAGCGACACGGCGCCCCTTGTCCGTTTGTTGCCGAGCGTCGAAGACATGCCGCCTTTTCGCATGACGGGGATGGCTCCGGAAGACCACTTGCTCTGTTTGCAGGCATGAGAATCGCGCCAACCGATTGCGACGCAGCAACGCGGCCACCTCCCTGTTTTAGAAATAATAATAAAATCAATATCTTAAATAGTTTTGCCGGCTTCTTGACACTCTATCGCCCTAAACCTATGGTGCGGCCGGTTTTTGGGGTGGGGTGGCAGTTCGAGGGCGGTGTCTCGCCCGTCGGGACGGTGTCATGAGCAACGCGAAAGGCCCGGACGACAGCAGGCCGGTCCCTTCGTCGGGCGAAGAAGACACAGCACTTTCCCGGAGACTGAGCGATCTCGACCGGCAAATTGGTGCCAGCCGGTCGGAGCGGGAGCGGACGAAGGATCCTCAGGAGCCCGGTCGCCCCGGATACGGGATGGCGCTGAGGCTCGGGGCGGACTTCGTCGCCGGGGTTGTGGTAGGTGCGGCGATCGGCTGGGTCATTGACTGGTTGGCCGGAACCTCGCCTTGGGGATTGGCCGTGTTCCTCCTGTTGGGGTTCGCGGCCGGCGTGTTGAGTGTGATGCGATCAGCCGGGCTCGTCGCGAAGCGACCCGGAATAGATGACGATCCGGTCATCCGCCGGATGGATTGACAAGGGGACGACGGTGGCAACCGATCCGATACACCAGTTTCAGATCCAGAAGCTGATTCCCATTGAGGTTGGTGGCGTCGATTTTTCCTTCACGAATTCCTCGCTGTTCATGGTGTTGACCGTGGTCGCCGCCTCGGGGTTCCTGATCCTGTCGACTCGCGGCCGTGGGCTGGTTCCCGGTCGCTGGCAGTCGGCGGCGGAGATGACCTACGAGTTCGTGGCCCAGACATTACGAGAAGCGGCGGGCAGCGACGGGATGCGATTCTTCCCGTTTGTCTTCAGCCTGTTCATCTTCGTTCTCGTTGCCAATCTCTGGGGCATGTTCCCCTACTTCTTCACGGTGACGGCGCACATCATCATCACCGCGACGATGGCGCTGATGGTGATCCTGTTGGTGATCTTCTACGGCCTCCGGAAGCACGGGCTCGGCTTCTTCAAGCTGTTCGTGCCGAGCGGCGTTCCGGGCGTGCTGCTGCCGTTCATCGTCGTCATCGAGGTGCTGTCGTTCATTTCGCGGCCGATCTCGCTGTCCATCCGTCTTTTCGCCAACATGCTGGCCGGACATATCACGCTGAAGGTGTTCGCCGGCTTCGTCGTCGC
>NZ_JAGRLA010000029.1 GCF_020442045.1 Bauldia sp.
CAGGACGTCGATCTGAGCTATCGCCTGCGCGACACGGTCGGGCGGGGTGACTTCAAGGATATCGGCGGCAAGGGCCGGTCCCGCAAAAGCTCCTGAAGCCGGGCCGCAGCGTCGCCGCGCCAGCTAGAGCATTGCCGAGCAGTCGGCGGTCGCGAGCGCATCGCGGGCTCGGGGCAGCATCGTGTCGTCCGGCACGAAGACGCGCAGCAGAACGAAACCGGTCTCGATCGGCAATTCGACGACGATCGCGGTTTCGAGCTCTTCGGGCGGGTTGCGGCGAAGTTGCGCCATCTGCACCGGGGTGATGACGACGAGGTCGACCTCCGTCCGCCCCGCCGAACGGTCGTTGAGGCTATAGGCGTTCCGCCCGCGACGATCGAAGACCGCGACCGACCAGAAGGTGTCGGGGAGGTCGGCGGTGACCTGGATCGGGCCGTCTTCGAGCGAGAAGCGGCAAACCCCGTAGAGCATCTGGGGATCGAGATCGACCAGGGGTTCGTGTCCGGCCCTTGCCTCCGGCAGGACGTGGAACGCGCCGTCGCGCCCGAACTGCCGCATCGAAGAATAGGCATCGGCGGTCGCGAAATAGGGGATCATGATCACGGTCGCGATATGAATGATGCCGGCGAGCATCAACCCGCCGATCACGTAGAGCAGCGTCCTGTTCATCGACAGCGCTCCCGGAGGATGTCCGGCATCGTCGAATCCGCCTGGGTCCCGGTCGTCAGCGGCGTGTCGTAAAGGCGCAGGATCAGCTTGAAGGTGCCCGGCGTGGCGATGGGCAGCCAGTTGCCCGGCTGCACCTCGGGCGAGGCGACGATTTCGAAGCTGCCGTCGTTGTGCCTGAGGATTGCCCTCGAATCGAATCCCTGGCGCTGGGCGGCGTTGGTCATCAGCCGGCCGGTGCGGTCGTAGGCGGTCAGCGTCCACAGGCGCGCGGCCGGCGTCTGTCCAACGATCCGGTACGTGCAGTCGCCTTGCAGCGGTTCGCCGTCGTGGTCGGATTCGGCGAGGAATGCGAGACCCTCGCCGGCGCCGAGCGGCAATTCGCCGGTCCGGGCAAGGCGCGCGACGGCGTAGGGATCCGCGTCCGGACCGCCGGTTTCCGGCGATGCCGTCCAGTCGCCGATCCTGACGAGCCCGAAGATGTTACCGCGCTCGACCGCGAGCCAGGCGGAGGAGAGTCCGACGCCGGCTGCGATGACGATGGCGATCGCGATATTCAGGAGGGGTGGCACTTGGAGGGTCCCATGTCGCGATTCGCACGATACAAGGCCGAACGCCGGGGCGCTATCGAGGCGAGGAGCCTATTGCGGGCTGGGTAGCGGCGGCAGGTGGGTCGTTGCCGGGTCGGCGCCAGCGAGACCGATCTCCTTCCGGACCTGGCCGGGGCCAAGCGCCGCGACCGGTTTCAGGACAGGCGCGGAGCGCAGCAGCTCTTCCAGCCGGATGAGCTGCGCGGTCGTCGCGGTCGAGAGCGTCGCGGGGGCGCCGGCATCCGCCTCGCCGTCCGGGCTCTCGGCTTCGGCAACGACCGTTTCCGCCTTGCCGGCATCCGGGTCGTCGACATAGGGGATGGGCTTCAGCTTGATGCCGTTATGGGCGTAGGTCATGACCTTGTTCCAGGTCATGGCCGGCAGGCTGCCGCCGGTAAGGCGACGCGTCGGCTGGTAGTTGTCGTTGCCCATCCACACCGCGGCGGCGTAGTTGCCGGTGAAGCCGACGAACCAGGCATCCCGGTAGGCCGAGGTCGTGCCGGTCTTGCCGGCGGTCTTGATACCCTCGAGCTTGGCGCGGCGGCCGGTTCCCCATTCGGGAACCTGGGAGAGGATTCCGTTCATGTCCGCGACGGTCTGTTCGGGCAGCACCCTTTCCGGCGGTGGGGCGTCCTTGCGGCGGTCGTAGAGGACGTCGCCCCGGCTGTTCATCACCTGGGTGAAGGCGTAGGGCGTCGCCTTGTAGCCGCCATTGGCGAAGACGGCATAGGCGCCGGCCATGTCGACGACCTTCACCTCGGCCGCGCCGAGCGGCAGCGACCGGGTGATCAGGAGCTCCGTCGTCAGGCCCATCTTGTGGGCGGTCTCGACGATCTTGTCGCGGCCGATCGCCTGGGCCAGCCGGACCGGGATGATGTTGATCGACTTGACCAGCGCGGTGGTCAGCGACACGGGACCGGAATAGCCGCCGGAATAGTTGTGCGGGCACCAGCCACCGATGCAGATCGGCGCGTCGCGGACGACGCTCTTCGGCGTGTAGCCGTTCATCATCGCGGTCGCATAGACGAACGGCTTGAAGGACGACCCGGGCTGGCGAAGCGCATCGGTTGCCCGGTTGAACTGGCTCTCGCCGTAGTCGCGGCCGCCGACCATCGCCCGCACCGCGCCATCAGGTTCGACGACCACCATCGCCGCCTGCCGCGCCCGATAGGCATCGCCTTTCTCGCGAAGCACCGACTCGACCGCTTCGTCGGCGGCCTTCTGCATGCCGAGGTCGACCGTGGTACGGACGGTCAGGCTGCGGTCGCCCTTGAGGTTCAGCTTCTTCACCTCGTCGAATGCCCAGTCCATGAAATAGTTGGGCGAACCGGCGCCTTCGGACTGCTCGATGACATTGGCCGGGTGGCGGCGTGCGCCGATCACCTGGCCCTCGGTGAGGAAGCCCGCCTGGACCATGTTGGTCAGCACCTCGTTGGCGCGGGCCCTGGCCGCCGGCAGGTTGACGTGGGGCGCATAGCGCGCCGGCGCCTTGAACAGGCCGGCGAGCAACGCCGCCTCGGAGAGGTTCACGTCCTTCACCGATTTGCCGAAGTAATAGTCAGAGGCCGCTTCGACGCCGAAATTGCCGCCACCCATATAGGCCCGGTCGAGATAGAGCTTGAGTATCTCGTTCTTCGACAAATTCGCCTCAAGCCACAATGCCAGGAAGGCTTCCTTGATCTTGCGCTCGAGCGTCCGTTCGTTCGACAGGAACAGGTTCTTGGCGAGCTGCTGGGAGAGCGACGAGCCGCCCTGGACCACGGCGTCGGCGCGCAGGTTCTCGCCCATCGCCCGGATCGTCCCGGCGACGTCGATGCCGAAGTGGTCGTAGAAGCGCCGGTCCTCGGTTGCCAGCACTGCCTTGATCAGGTGATCCGGCATCTCCTCGAGCGGCACGGTTTCCTTCCGCTTGACGCCGCGCTTGCCGATCTCGTTTCCGTTGCGGTCGAGGAAGGTGACGGAATAGTCGCCTTGCGAACGCCAGCCGTTCCGCGTCGCGTCGAAGGCCGGCAGCGCCAGCGCCAGCATCAGCAGGGCGCCACCGAGACCAAGCGTCAGCGTGTCGCCGGCGACCTCGACCGCGGCGCGGCGGACGCCGGTCAGCCGGAAGCGTCGCATGAAGACAGAGAAGGCTTCGGCCTTTGTGGCGATGAAGCGGCCGATCCTGAACAGGCCGGTATCGACCCAGGAATCGATTTCGATCAGGCGAATCCGGTGCCGTTTTCGGGATGTCGACTGGAATGGATCGCGCAAGGAACTGACCTGGGCTCTGGCGGCTCGACTCGGGCCGATGATGTCGCCGATCAGTAAAGGATAGGCAAGTGGGCGAAGTTAAGGAAGACTTGGACGCACGGCGTGGCTGAGGTTGGCCTTCAGCGTTTCAGGCGGTGCCTAGCCGGCCAGCGGCTTCAGCCAGGCCGCCAGCGTCCTCGCATCCATGGCCCCGGCGCGGCGGGCGACCTCCTTGCCGCCCCGGAAGACGATCGTCGTTGGAATGCCGCGGATCTGGTAGCGTGCCGCAACCTGCGGGTCCGCCTCGGTATCGAGCTTGAGGAGGCGCATGCCCGGTTCCAGCTCGGCGGCGGCCTGTTCATAGGCCGGCGCCATCATCTTGCACGGCCCGCACCAGTCCGCCCAGAAATCGACGGCGACCGGGATATCGTTCCGGCCGACATGCTTGTCGAAGCTCGCCGCGCGGACGCTTGTCGGGTGGCCGTCGAAAAGCGGCTTGTGGCACCGGCCGCATCTGGCGTCGAGCGCGTCGCGGCCGCTCGGGGCGCGATTGATCGCATCGCAATGCGGGCAGACGATATGGCGGACGGCTTCGTTCATCTTCCGGGTCTCGAGAGGTGCCGCCGGAGGGCGGCTCTGCCCCGGAAGATGGGGATTGGCGGTCGCTCCCGTCAAGGTGGCGCCGGCGCCGGTGAAGGGCGTCGGCGTCCCTGGGAGGAACGGGCTATCGCGGCGCGAGATTGACCAGCTGGACGCGGCGGTTGATGCCGGCAAACGGGTCGCGCCAGTCCTTCGGTTGCTCCTCGCCATAGCCGACGGCGATCAGCGATTGCGGGTCGATGTCGAAGGTCGCGACGAGGAAATTCTTCACCGACCAGGCGCGGCGCTCCGACAGCATCTGGTTGTAGCCGTCGCTGCCGGAAGCGTCGGTATGCCCGGCGATAAGGAAAGTCTGGCCACGAAGGCTCGGGTCGCTCAGCGCCTCGCCAAGGGTGTAGAGACTGCCATAGGCAGCGGGCGTTATGCCCGCGGAATCATAGGCGAAATAGACCTCCATATCGACGCTGGGCAGTTGGTATTCGGCGACCGCGGCGGCGATCCGCCGGCGCTCGGCGCCGCCGACCGGACGGGTCGCCATGCGGCGGAGCGCCTCGGTGGAGAGGGCGGGGGCGGGATAGGCCGGGGCGATCGAGGCGGGCGCCACCATCCGCCGCACGAAATCCCGATCACGGGCGACGGCGCGGGGATTCATCGCCAGCGCCCGGACGAGCTCGTCACGCGACTGCGCCGTGGCCGGCATGGCGGAAAGTGAGGAAATCCCTAGCGTCAGGGCTAGCGCGGCGGCAAACGCGGTGCGGCTTTTCATCGGACCACTCCTCGTGTTCTGGCTCGGAACGTGGCGATGGGGTATCGCTGTCGCACTGAACCACCTCTGAACGTGGCTTTTCGCTTTCGTTCATCCGGCATGGACGGGCCATTGAAGAAGACCGCGCGCCCCGAACGAGACGACGACGAGACGCCCTTCTGGCGGCGCATGGCGCTCGCCGAGATGTCGCAGGCGCAATGGGAATCGCTGTGCGACGGCTGCGCCCGCTGCTGTCTCAACAAACTCGAGGACTGGGACACCGGCGCCATCTACTGGACCGAGGTCGCCTGCCATCTCCTCGACGACGAGACCTGCCGCTGTACCGATTATGCGAACCGGTCGGTGCGGGTTCCGGACTGCGTGCCGCTGACCCCGCAAAACGTCACCGAGCTGACCTGGCTGCCGCCGACCTGCGCCTACAAGCTGGTCGCCGAGGGCAGGGACCTCTATTGGTGGCACCCGCTCGTCTCCGGCGATCCGGACACGGTGCATTATGCCGGAATCTCGGTGAGGGGGCGGATGGTGTCGGAGAAGGACGTGGCGGTCGAGGAATACGAGGACCATCTGGTCGACTGGCCGGGCGAGGACCCGGCCGAAGGGATCGAGGTGGCCGAACGCGCACCGCCGGCGACCGGACGGAAGACAACCGGCCGATGAACCGCAAGGTGACGGGCGGCACGACGCGGCGGCGGCACCGGACCCTGCTGTCCGCGAAGAGGGCCTAAACCGGTGGCGCCACCCGGGCTCGTGATCTTCGACTGCGACGGCGTGCTGGTCGACACCGAGGCGACGCATTGCAGGATGCTGTCGCGAAACCTCGCCAGGCACGGCCTGACGATCTCCCCGGAAGACTGCATGGCGCGCTTCCTCGGCTCGCGGATGGCAACCATCGGCGAGACCGCGACCCGGATGGGAGCGACCCTGCCGGAGGACTGGATCGACGAGGCCTATGGCGAGATCTTCGCCGAACTCGCCAAGGGGGTGCCGGTCATCGACGGGATCTCCGAGGTTCTCGACATCCTCGACGCGAACGGCATTTCCTTTTGCGTCGCCTCCAACGGCGCGGAGGAGAAGATGTCGATCACCCTCGGCGGCAACGGCATCATCAGGCGGTTCGACGGGCGGATCTTCTCGGCCTATGCGGTCGGCATCTGGAAGCCGGACCCGGGACTCTTCCGGCACGCGGCCGGGAGCTTCGGCGTCGCCGCCGCCGACTGCGTCGTCGTCGAGGACAGCGTCGTCGGCGCGACCGCCGCGAGGCGCGCCGGCATGCGCTGCTTCGGATACGCGCCGCATGGCGACGGGGCGAGGCTCGCCGAACAGGGCGCGACGCCTTTCGCCGACATGGCGGCGCTGCCCGGGCTGCTGGGGATCAATCGCGGCCCTGGCGAGCCGTCATCAGCGATTCAGACGGCTCGTGACGCGGGATGACAAGGCGGTCGACCTGACGGCGAATGCTGCCTGTCAATGCGATCGGAAACGACCTAAATGCCCCTCGGGACAGATATGGTCCCACCGGACGCCGACGAGAGGAGCGGAAGAATGGAAATCACACGGGCGGGGACAAAGCCTTCGGGGAAAGGACCGGGTGACTGGTTCACCGGGGCAGTTCGCATCGATCCGCTGTTCAACCCCCATGCGCCCGAGCGCGTGCAGGGCGCGAGCGTGACCTTCGAGCCGGGGGCGCGGACCGCCTGGCATACCCATCCCCTCGGACAGACGCTCATCGTCACCGCGGGCGTCGGCCGGGTGCAGCGCTGGGGCGGACCTGTCGAGGTCATCAGGCCGGGCGACGTGGTCTGGTTCCCGGGCGGCGAGAAGCATTGGCACGGCGCCGGCCCGGACACGGGGATGACCCATATCGCCATCCAGGAAGTCCAGGACGGCCAGGTCGTCGACTGGATGGAACACGTTTCCGACGAGCAATACGGCGGCTGAGGTCGCGCCGGGGCGCCTCGACGGACGAAAGGTGAAAGGCTGACGCGCGCGACAACCAAGGCGTCGGCCGGGCGACGTCGTCGCCCGTCACGGGATGGCCACACCGCTTGTATACCCCTCTCTACGATCAGGAGGATGCGGGTTATGGTTCAGCCAGGTACGGTCGTCGCGCGTGGATTCCGGCTGGCCGTCCTCGGCGTCGTTTGCGCGGCGCTGGCGGGACCCGCGATATCGCAGGAGGAGCCCGATACCATGAGCCCCGATGAACAAGCCGTTCACGACGCCGTCAGCCAATGGTTCGTCGTCCTCAACGCCATGTTCGACGGCGACCCGAAGCCCTTTGCCGAGCTCTACAGCCACGCCGACGACGTGACCTATATGGGCGCCGAGGGAACCTACCGCATCGGCTGGGCGGCGACCTATGACGACTGGAAATCCCAGGCGGAGAAGAGCCTTGGCGGCCACGTCCACGGGGAGGAGGTGCATGTCGTCGTCGACGGCAACATGGCGACTGCGACCCACCTGACCGAGGGGACGATCAGGACCGCCGACGGCAAGACCATCGACCAGCGGGTCCGCGAGACCAGCGTCTTCCGCAAGGAGAACGGCGCCTGGAAGATGATCGGCCATCAGGCCGACGACTATCCGGTGTGGATCGAAGTCGTCGACCGGTGAACGGAACAGCCTTCGTTTGAGCGAAACGGGTCGGCGTCGGCGCCGCTTGTGCAACCGGTGCCGCCGGCGCGGGAGAGGCCGTCCCGCGCGGCCGCTCGCATCTCGTGGGCGGCGGGCGGCCCGACTGATATAGTTCGGACATAGTGGATGTGATCGGAAGGTTGCCCATCATGCGCTCCCTCGGACTTCTGGCCCTGTCTTCGATCCTTGCGTTGGCGTCTCTTCCGGCGCTGGCCGCCGGCCGCATCGAAGGGCTGGTCGAGGGAGGAGGCGGGCCGATCGCCGGCGCCGACGTGATCCTCCGGGCGGCGGGCGCGGAGGCACCGCGAAAGCTGGCCGAGGCGAAGACCGGCGATGACGGACGTTTCGAGCTGACCATCGCCGATGGCGAAGAGGGTGACGGCGTCCTCTATCTCGTCGCCACCGGCGGCGAGCCGAAGGCAGGGGCCGGGCATGGACCGAACCCGGCGATCGCCCTGATGGCGACGTTGGGGACGGAGGTGCCGCAGCGCGTGACGATCAACGAGCTGACGACGATCGCGTCGGCCTGGACCGGCGCGCAGTTCCTCGACGGAACCGCGCTGAGCGGCAACGCGCTCGGGCTCGGGATCGCCGCCGGCAACGTGCCGAACCTGGTCGACCGCGAAACCGGCGGCCTCGGGCCGGTGATCCAGGACCCGCTGAACAGCTCGCAAACGACGACGCTCGCCAAATTCAACACCCTGGGCATTCTGTTGTCGGCCTGCGTCACCGACCTGCCGGGCGCATGCGACAAGCTCTTCGCCGTGGCGACGCCGCCGGGCGGCACCGCGCCCACCGACACGCTTTCCGCGGCCGGGAACATCGCCCGCGCGCCATGGCGCGATGCCGACAAGCTGTTCGCGCTGCTCGACGACTTCTATCCGGTCCCGGCCGGCAAGAGGTGGCGCGACGTGCCCTTCATTCCCTACCTCAACTTCGCGCCGAGCGCCTGGACCCTGTCGCTGGTCCATGCCGGCGGCGGCCTGAATTCCCTCGGCGGCATCGCCATCGATGGCGACGGCAACATGTGGGCGGACGACAACTTCCTGGTCGGCTCGCAGTCGACGATCTATTCGTCCTTCGGCGGCGGCCTTTCCAAGATCGCGCCGGACGGCAGGCCGCTTTCGCCGATGACGACGGGCTTCCGCGGCGGCGGCATCGACGGACCCGGCTTCGGCATCGCCATTTCCGGCGACGACAAGGTGTGGGCGACGAGCCTCGCCGGCAGGAATATCTCTGTCTTCGATCGCAAGACCGGCGCGCCGCTTTCGCCCGATGCCGGCTACGACTTCGGCGGCAAGCTGGGATCGATGCAAGGGATCATCGTCACGCCGAGCGGTGACGTCTGGGCCCTCGACAACGGCAACGACCAGATCGTCCACCTGCCGGGCGGCGACGCCTCGAAGGGGCGCATCCTCGGGCGGACCGAGAATGGCAAGCCGGTCGACGGCACGCTCCAGGTCAAGGCGCCCTTCCATCTCGCGGTCGATCAACAGGACCGGATCTGGGTGACCAACAGCGGTGGCGACACGGTGGTCCGCTTCCCGGCCAGCGATCCCGGCAAGGCCGAGACCTTCAAGGTCGGCTTCGCGCCGCGCGCGGTGGCCATCGACAGCCAGGGCAATGCCTGGGTCGCCAACACCGTCGGCCATCCGGACACGGCCGAGAAGCTGGCGCTGATCAAGGACAAGATCGAATCGAAGATCGAGGGACTGACCGACCCGCAGTCGAAGGCCGAGGCGGAAGCCAAGGCATGGATCGGCCTGTTCGAGACGCTGCAGGAATTTCCCGGCGGCGACGTCTCGATGATCCGGCCGGACGGGACGGTACTGCCCGCCTTCGGCGGAAACGGGAGCCTTGTCGGCCCGTGGGGCGTGGCGATCGACGGCAACGACAATGTCTGGGTCGCGAATTCGACGGGCCGCTCGGTCGCGCAGCTATGCGGCGCGCGCACCGAGACCTGTCCGCCGGGGCTGAAGACCGGCGATCCGATCTCGCCGTCGGGCGGCTATGTCGGCGGACTGCAGATCATCACCGATGTCGCGGTCGATCCGGCCGGCAATGTCTGGGTCGCCAATAACTGGGACATGCCGGCCGAGGCGGGCTTCAAGGAGACGCCGCCGGAGGCGATCTCCACCCGCTTCGGCGGCGACGGGGCGGTGGTCTTCCTTGGCCTGGCCAAGCCGGTGCGCACCCCGCTGATCGGCCCGGTGGAGGCGCAATAGCCGGCCGCCGGTTTCCGGTTTCCCCGCCCCGCGAAACTTGCTAAGCCCCTCCGGCAATCTGGCATGCCAGAGCAATACCGGGCGGAGCACGAGATGGACATCGCGGGGAAGAAGGCGCTTGTTTTTGGCGGCACATCGGGAATCGGCCTCGCGGCGGCGAAGCAGCTCGCCGCGGCCGGGGCCAGGGTCGTCGCCATCAGCCGCAATCCCGACCGCGCCGGGGACCTGCCGGACGGGATCACCCCGAAGGCCTGCGACGTCCGCGACGGCGAGGCGGTGGCCGCGCTCTGCGCCGCGGAGGCGCCCTACGATGTCCTGGTCTGCGCGGCGACCGGCGGCGGACGCGCCGTCGGCCCGTTCCTCGCGATGGACATGGACGGCTACCAGGGCTCCTTCGCCAAGCTGTGGGGCTATGCCAACTGCGTCCGCTTCGGAACGGAGCACCTCGGCGAGCGCGGCGCGATCGTGCTGGTGAGCGGCACCCCGGCCCGCCGGATGCGGCCCGGCCAGATCGCGCTCTCCTCGGTCGGCGGCGCGGTCGAGGCCTTTGCCCGCGGCGTCGCGCCGGAGATCGCGCCGAAGCGGATCAACGTCGTCTCGCCCGGCATGATCGATACGCCGATGCACGGCCCGGATGGCCCGGAGCGCAAGAAGATGACCGACGAGCGCGCCGCCCGGAACCTGATCCCGCGCGCCGGCACCGCCGACGAGGTGGCCCAGGCGATCCTCTTCGTGATCACCAATGACTTCGTCACCGGCACCACGGTCGACGTCGACGGGGGCTGGCTACTGACCTGATGGACGTCGTCCTGAGGCTGATCGACCGGGTGCCGAGGGGCTTCGACCGGACGATCCGGGTCACCTATGCCGAAAGGCTCGTCTTCGAAGGCTACGTCACCACCGGCGACAACCTGTTCGCGCGCGATCCGGCGAAGCAGCGGCCGACGAAGCCGATCGTCTCCCATTTCTTCCAGTTCAGGCAGGGCGGGACGAAATACTTCTTCCGGCTCGACGACGCGGACAGGGGCCTGAGCTTCGAGCCGGGCCGGCGCTACCGGGTGTGGTTCGACCCGGAGCTCACCCGCTGCTGGGTGCCGGGCGGCGGCGAGGCCAAGGTCGGCCTCGACGATCCCGACGAGGAGGACGACGGCGGATAGGCGCCGGTCAGCCGGGCGACCGGGTGCAGGCCATCTGCGTGCCCGCCCAGATGAGCGCGGCCTTGCCATCGCGCTCGACGAAATCGAGGCCGCCGATGTTGTAATGGGTGGCGCCGTCGTCGTCCCAGCCGGTGGCGATGAACTGGGGGACTTCGCCGCCGGGCGGACGGGTGAAGACGCCGACCGGCGGGTCGGTGTCGTAGAAGGTGGCGATCAGGTAGTCGAAATCGCCGCCGGTGCAGGTGTAGTCGACGGGATCGGGCGCCATGACCTCGCCCGCCTGGATGCTGAGGACGGCGATGCGCTCCTTGTAGGCGTCGGCGACATACTGGCGGGGATCATTCGCCTTCCAGGCCTCGTCGCGGCCCTTGAGCCAGCCGCGCTGCATGGTCTTGATCGTCGCGAAGTCTTCCGCCGTGGTCTGGGATTCGATCTTGGCGTAAAGGCGGGCCATCTCGCTGTCGAGGGCGGCGAGCCCGGCATCGTTGCAGATCAGCTCCTCGGTGCTGCCCGCCTCGACGCCGGAGCAATCGAAGGACGGCGCGGCGATGGCGGCCGCTGAGGATAGGCCGACGATGGCGATGGCCAGGGCAAGTCCTCGTCCGAATCTCATGCCGGTCCTCCTCGTCGTGCAATACCGCATGACGGTCCCGGCAATGTGGCCATTTCGCGGCGGGGCCGGCCGGATCGGCGCTCGATTTGTGATCGGCGAGTCGCGGTGTTAGCGTCTTTCGAACCGCGGGAATCCGGCTGAAGGGATTTCCGCATGCGAAGGGGCGGCGTTTCCGATCCTTCCGGCCCGATTGCACGGGCACGCGCCGGGGCCGGCACGACATTGGCCCGATACCGGGCGCGGGAACGCGGCAATGCCCGTTCCGATCTTTCCGATCCGACGAAGGCGCGCGGGCGCCTTCCCGAACACCTGCACGCAAAAGGAGCCGACAATGGTCGACACCCCCACCGTCTGGAAACCGCAGCATCTCGTAAACACCGAAACCGACGGCTGGCAGGAAGACCCGATCGCCATCGATATCGGCCTCGGCCGGTACATCGTCGTCTGGGAAGAGGGCGCGGGAGGCCCGATCGGGACCGGTCCGGGGGACGACCTCGTCGGCCAGATCTTCGACGCCAGGGGCAACCCGGTCGGTGACGCCTTCCAGGTCAACCAGAGCTACACCGCGGATGACGAGACGGACGCGTCCCTGGCGATGCGGCCCGGCGGCGGCTTCGTCATGGTCTACGAGGACAACGACGGCCTGGGCACCTCGATCCGCGTCGATACCTATGACGCCGACGGCAACCGGATAGTGACGGGCGTCCCGGAAACGATCGCCGACAATCCGATTCTGGCGACGATCTCGAATCCGGAGGTCGCGATGCGGCCGGACGGCAGCTACCTGGTCGCCTACCAGAGCAAGAATCTCCTTGGCGACACGGATATCGTCGGCCGGATCGTGAGCAGCTCCGGTACGGTCGGCGCGCAGTTCACCATCTTCAACGAGCCCGATGACGCCTCCAACCCGGACGTGGCGGTCCTCACCAACGGCAACTTCGTCGTCGTCTACGAGGACGAGTTCATGGGAGCCGACCTCGATGTGAAGTTCACGATCGTTTCCCCGACCGGCTCGATCGTGACGAGCGGCGTCGTGGAGAGCGCGCCCGAAGAGGAGGATGAGGTCCAGGTCGCCGCCCTGGCCGGTGGCGGCTTCGTGGCCGTCTGGACGGACGGTTTCGATGACGGGTCCAGCGACGGCATCAGGGCACGGATCTACGACAATAACGGCAATCCGGCCGTCGGCGGCGCGTTCACGGTGAATACCACGACCGCCGGCAGCCAGAACGAGCCGGGCGTCGTGGCGCTCGAGGATGGCGGTTTCGTCGTCGTCTGGGACGACGACAACACCGACGAGGTTCGCGGCCAGCGCTACGACGCCGACGGCAACAAGGTCGGGGTGGAGTTCCTCGCCGGAACCGGGGATCCGACCGATCCGACCGCCGCGCTTCTCGGCGACGGCCGCTTCATCATTCCCTTCGAGGAGCAGGAGGGCGCGGACGATTCGATGGCGACGATCTTCGATCCGCGCACCGGCCCGATCATCGGCACCGGCGAGGACGATGTCCTGACCAGCCGTGTCGACGGCGCCAAGGTGAAGGGCAAGGACGGCAACGACATCCTGCTCGGCGACGACGGCAAGGACGTGCTGATCGGCAATGGCGGCAAGGACATCCTTTCCGGCGGCCTCCACAAGGACAAGATGAAGGGCGGCGGCGGCAAGGACTGGTTCGTCTTCGATTCCGCGCTCGGCGGCAAGAACAAGGAGACGATCAAGGACTTCAAGGAGAACAAGGACAAGCTCTTCCTCGAGGAGGATGTCTTCGCGTCGGTCGGCAACAAGGTGAACAAGAAGGAGCTGGCCTTCGGCGACCAGGCCGACGACGGCAACGACTACCTGATCTACAACCAGGGCAAGGGAAAGCTCTGGTACGACGAGGACGCCAAGGGCGGCAGCGCGAAGGTGCTGGTCGCCAAGCTGAAGCACAATCCCGACCTCGACCACAAGGACTTCATGGTCGGCGACTTCACCATCTGAACCATGGCGCCCGGCGCGCCGGGCTGGCCGGCCGGGTATGCCCGGCGAGCGAAGCGGCGGGGATCAGCTCCGGCCGTGACGGCGGCTCTGGGACGGGGTCTCGCCAAAGGCCTCGGCATAGGCGCGCGAGAAGCGGCCGAGATGGAAGAAGCCGCATTCCATCGCGATCTGGGTGACGGTTTCGTCGTCGGCCCGGTCGAGGATCCGCTGGCGCGCGATATCGAGACGGATTGCCCTCAGGGCGCTGAGCGGCGGGGCGTTGCGGGTGTTTTCGAACGCGACCTGAACCCGCCTGGCGCTGACGCCGAGCTGCTTCGCGATCTCGCGGGTCGAAATGGCCTCGCGGTAGCGATCGCGCATCAGGTCCTCTGCCTGCCGGACCAGATGGTGGTCCTGCCGGGAGGGGAGACTGCGGTCGGGCGTGGCTTCGAGCACGTCGCTGACCAGATGTCCCAGCGTCTCGGCAAGCAGGACATTGGCGGCTTCCCGGGCACGCAGGCTGTCGAGGCCGCTCGAAGCCTGAAACCCTTCCTCGAAGAAATGATGGACCAGCCGCCGGAGGCCGAGGGCACTGCGGTCCGCCGAAGTGCTCGCGAAATGGCGCTCAAGGGACACGGCCGGCGCATCCGGCTGGTCGACCACGCTGCCGATCTCGACCAGGGCGCAATGGGCTTCGAAGCGCCCCCTGCTGTCGGGCATGACATGCGTGAGGCGTGCATTCGGCGCGAAGACCAGCACGTCGCCCGGCGCCGCCGAGAAGCCTTCCGACCCGGTCTCGACGGCAATGAGCCCGCGCTGGGGGATGAGGACCGTGACGTATTCCGGCTCGCGCAGGGAGACGGAGTGTCCCGTGGATCGCACCCGGCAGAGCCTGGAACGGCCGAGATGGGCGGTGTCGACCGAGACTCCGGGAGCCTCTGCCTCATGCAACGAAAAGGTCTGCTCGTGCTCGAACATCTTCTCGCGTTCGAACTCGACCCCCTTCGCATCAATCACCTGTGTCGGTTCGAACAGCAATCGCCAAATCCACTTGATGGAGTCGTCCCGATCGGGTGCCCGGAAGCCTCTTACTCTCCGGACTTGATGCGGGTCCAGAGCCGGTTGTTGAGCCGCAGGATGTCCTGTTCGTAGGTCGGTGTCACATAAAGCTTCGCCATCACCGCCGGCGGCGGGTAGATGCCGGGATCGTCGACGACGTCGGAATCGAGCAGCGCCTGGCTCGCCTTGTTGCCGTTGGCGTAGTGAACGTAGTTGGACGCCGCGGCGATCGTGTCGGGTCGCATCATGAAGTCGATGAAGAGATGGGCTGCCTCGGGGTTCGGCGCGTCCCTGGGGATCGCCATCTGATCGAACCACATCTGCGCGCCTTCCTTCGGAATGACGTATTCGACATGGACGCCGGACCCCGCGTCGTCGGCCCGGTCGCGGGCCTGGAGAACGTCGCCGGACCAGCCGATCACCAGGCAGGCATCTCCCGAGGCAAGAGCATCGATATACGCCGAGGAGTGGAATTTCGTGATGTAGGGGCGGATCTTCACCATCAGATCGGCCGCCTGCTCGAAGTCGGCCGGCTCCTGGCTCTTGGGGTCGAGCCCCAGGTAGTTCATGGCCGCCGGCAGCACGCCGCCGGGCGTGTCGAGCACATGGACGCCGCAGTCCGACAGCTTCGCGAGCTTGTCCGGATCGAAGATCACTTCCCAGCTGTCGATCGCATCGATGCCGAGACGCGCTTTCACCGCGTCGGTGTTGTAGCCGATTCCAGTCGTCCCCCACATGTAGTTGACGGAATATTTCCC
Organism: Bauldia sp.; assembly: GCF_020442045.1. Lineage (GTDB taxonomy): Bacteria > Pseudomonadota > Alphaproteobacteria > Rhizobiales > Kaistiaceae > Bauldia. The sequence continues at coordinate 15,258 of NZ_JAGRLA010000029.1, forward strand.
GCCGTGATCGAAGCTATCCGTCCGCTGCTGGATGACATCCCAGAGATTTCCGAGGTTATGGAGGCGCGATTTGTCCAACGGCTGGAAGACACCGGCTTGCGCCTGCCTTTCCAGGAAGCTCGAGCTCGGCACGACAACGTCGTATCCGCTCTCGCCAGCCAGCAACTTGGTCTCAAGCACTGAATTCGAGTCGAACACGTCATAGAGGACCTTGATACCGGTCTCCTGCTCGAACTGATCGATGATGCTCGTATCGATATAGTCGGACCAATTGTAGACGTGGACGACTTTGTCCTGTCCGACCGCCGGAAGAATTCCAAGCGACGCAATGGCGGAAAGGAAAACAAGGCCAAGAAACGGCAATCGGCTTGTCCGTATTCTCATTGAAGCAACCTTCCGCCGCGGATATCGATGATACGTTGCTACCTGACCGGTATACGACCTCTATGTCGATTTCAATACAGTCCGGCGGCTGTTACCGCGAACCATCCTCTGGCCGGCGAGCAGACTACTGTCTCGGGGCCAGAAAGTGCGCCGATGCTGCAAACTAGACCGGAGTGGACCAATTTGCACCAGCAAACAGACCATCGCAATGCGGATAATGGTGCGTCGCAATCTGGATTGCCGCGATTCGCGGCCGCTTGGTACAGGACCCGGAGAGACGGCTCGAAACGAAGCCTCCCTCGACCCGTGATTGCAGCCAAGCGAGCCCATGATCGAACAAACGTCGGCGAGAAGTGCGATTGAGAAGGCCATCATCCGTCAATCCGCGGCAGGCTTGCCGGCTGCGAGGCGGGGAGGGGTGATGAAGGGCTTTCCCGGCCTGATGGTTGCGACGGGCCTCGCCGCGGCCATGGCGCTCGCGCCTGTCCGGGCCGATGCGGCTTCCGACAACAAGGCCGGGGCCGCCGCCGCCGCGATCGCCGGCGCCGCGGCGATCCTGGGAATCGCGGCGCTTTCGCATCACGAGGATCATCACAAGAACGGCCAGCACCTGAGCGATGCCCAGGCCGAGGCGAAATACGAGCGCGGCTACAATGACGGCCTCTACAACGCGCCCTATCACGGCGCCGCGGCCGACGAGCCCTATCGCGCCGGCTACGATGCCGGGGTGACCGAGCGCCGGCAGCGCGTGGCGCATAACCGCGAGCATGAATGGGAGGCCGATCGGCACGCGGCGCCGCGGGCGGCGATGCGCGCCTGTGTCGGCGAGGCGTCCGCCCAATGGGGCCGCCGGCCGACCGACATCGTTCCGACCAGGTCCCGGAAGATCGCCGGCGACGACTATCTCGTCGAGGTTGCCGCCGGCCACCGGCTCGGCAATTGCGAAGTGAGCGGCGCCGGGCAGGTCTATCTGCTCAAGAAAGGCGGGATATAGTCGCCATATTTCGGGCGTTTCGATCAGCTAGGATCGCCCGGCCTGTCTGCAAAATTCATGATATCCGATCGGAGAACTGATCCATGTTGAGCCACCTGAGATATTCGGTCCTGGCGATGGCCGTCTTGCTCGCCGCCTGTGACAACGCTCCCCCCGCCCAGGACACCAAGTCGGAAGCGCCCGCGCCGGCGAAGGAGGAGACGGCAGCGCCCGCCAAGCAGGACGCAGCGCCCGCCAAACAGGACGCCGCGGCGCCGAAGCCCGCTGCCGCCGCGGACGACACCGAGACGGTGACCAACAATGCCTGCCTCGCGGCGGTGAAGAAGGAGACCGGCGAAGGCAAGGTCTCGATCCTCTCCAACGAATTCTCCGAGGCCAACACGCTGGTGATGCTCGGCGTCGGCGACAATGATGCACCCTGGAAATGCCTCGTCTCTAATGACGGCGCCGTGCAGGAAATCGAATTCACCGGCAATGACGGCGACGGCGTCCCGGCGGAAGGCGCCGACGCTGACGACGGCGGCGGTGCGATGGATGGGGCCGCCGCCGGTGGTTCGGACGTCTCGCAAGCCGCGATCGACGCCTGCCTGGCGGCGGTGAAGAAAGAGACCAGCGAGCCCGACCTTGCGGTGACGAGCTCCGAATTCTCCGAGGCGAATTCGATGGTGATGATCGGCGTCGGCGCGCAGCGCGCCCCGTGGAAGTGCCTGGTCTCGAATGACGGGACGGTCCAGGAGATCTCCTTCACCGGTTCCGAGGGGGCGGAGTGAGCGCCCCTCGCCCGTTGATCCAACTGCGAATGACCCAACACAGGAAATCCACGATGAAGACGGTAATTCTCTCTGCGATCGGGCTGCTGGCGCTCGCCGGTTCCGCCCATGCCGGCATTCCGTTCGTCAACGCCACCTGCCCCGGGAATATCGAGGTGCATGCCGACGAGGGCGGGCCGATCTACGTCAACGGCAAGGAAGCCAAGATCACCGTTTCGAAAGCCAGCTACTACGAGGCCAAGCACGGCCACGTGACGATTTCGCTGAGCGTCAATCCGGACGGGTCGCCGTCGGTCTCCTACACCGGCAAGGGCGGCGCCAACGGCATCTGCCAGCTGACCGACGGACGCTCCGCCGGAAATGGCGGAAATGGCAAAGGCAACGGCGGCTGCCCGGTCGATGTCAGCGAGGCCGACCGTTACAAATATCCGGCCTGCAACTAGGCATCCGGCCGGCGCGAGGGCATCGGGGGCGATCCTGGAGGCAAGAAGCCAATGAACAGACATCCCTCACGACGGACCGCCCTCGGCTGGCTGGCCGCCGGCATCGGCGCCGGGGTCGCCGGCGGCGCGCTTGCCGAGCCGGCGATCAAGGCGGTGGACGGGCTGAAGCCGGGCGAGTTCACCTGGCATCCGGAGCGCGCGCCCGAGGGGCAGGTGGCGATCGTCGTGTCGCTGCCCGACCAGCGGGTCTTCGTCTACCGCAACGGGGTGCGCATCGCGGTCTCGACCTGCTCGACCGGCAAGCCCGGGCACTCGACCCCGACCGGTGTCTTCACCATCCTCCAGAAGGACAAGCACCACCACTCGTCGACCTACAACAACGCGCCGATGCCCAACATGAACCGGCTGACCTGGTCGGGCATCGCGCTGCATGCCGGCAACCTGCCGGGCTATCCCGCCTCGCATGGCTGCGTCCGGCTGCCGCTCGACTTCTCGGCGAAGCTCTTCGGCATCACCCAGATCGGGACGCCGGTGATCATCGCCAATGCGGCGACCTATCCGAACGGGGTCGTTCATCCCGGCTGGATCCTCTCCGCCGACGCGGAGGAGGAGTTCGAAAAGGCGGTGGCGAGCGTCCAGAACAAGATGTCGGGTCCGCCGGGCGCCGGCCTGTCGGCGAAGCCTTCGGTCACCTCGATCATCGTATCGGGCGCCGAGGAGCGGATCCTGGTGCTCGACAATGGCGAGGTGGTGGCCGACGGCAAGGCGACGATCGAGGACGGCGGCGTGCCGCTCGGCAATCACGTCTTCATCCTCTCGCTGTTCGACGCGGCCAAGAAGCAGGTGCGCTGGCGCTCGATCCGCTACTACCATGACGAGGAGCGCGAGGTGGAGCTCACCGAGCTGGCGACGATCAAGCGGATTCGCGGCTCGCATGACGTGGTCGAGGCGATCCGGACGCGGATGTATCCGGGGACGACGATGGTTACCGTCGACCTGCCGCTCGACCGCGACACCCGCACCGGCGAGGATTTCGTGGTGATGGCCGACGGCAACGAGGCCGCCTAGGATCGGGGATCGGGCAGCGGGGGCCTGACCAGCAGAGGAGACTGACGTGAAGACCAAGGCATTTGCGTTTCTCGTGGCCGGACTGGCCCTTTTCGCCGGGCCGGCTCTGGCCGACGAGCAGGCCGCCATCGACGGCTGCATCGCCCAACTGAAGAAGGTCGGCGGACCGGACGGACAGTCGGGTCAGGTCGTCAGCTCCGACTTTTCCGAAGCCGGCACGCTTGTCATGCTCCGCGATGCCGGCGGCACCGTGTGGAAGTGCATCGGCTACAACGACGGGACGGTCGGCGACATGAGCGTCGTCGAGGGGATGGACGACGGCGGCGGCGCGATGGCCGGTGCGGCCGACGAGGGCAGCAAGACCACCCGTGTCGAGTTCGAGGCCGGCAACGACAACGCCTCGAAGAGGGGCAAGGTGACGGGCGACGGCTACCACGACTACCTGCTCGGCGCGCGCGCCGGCCAGGAGATGTCGGTCTCGCTGATCACCGAGGGCACCTGCTACTTCAACATCCTGCCGCCCGGCAGCAACGGCGAGGCCATCTTCATCGGCTCCAGGGACGGCAATGACGCGATCGGCCTCAAGCTGCCCAAGGACGGCGACTACACCATCCGCGTCTACCTGATGGGCAACGACAAGGACAGTGGCCAGACGGTCCATTACCAGCTGTCGATGACCATCATGTGAGGTAAGGCGGACGGCGTTGCGCGTTCGCTTCATGTATCTGGTTGGCAACCGAGGAGGCGGCAATGGAAGATGCGACGGGAAGCAGCATGATCGTATCGGTGATCGTCTGGATCATTGTTGGCGGCGTAGCCGGGTGGCTGGCGAGCCTGATCGTCCGGGGCGGCGGATTCGGCCTGGTCGGCAACGTCATCCTCGGGATCATCGGCGCGATCGTGGCGGGATGGCTCCTGCCCGCGCTCGGCGTCAGCCTCGGCGGCGGCATCATCGGTGCGATCATCGCGGCGGTGATCGGCGCGGTGATCGTGCTGCTGATCATAAGCCTCATAAAACGCGCCTGACCCCCGTGACGGCGGGCGCCGGCGCGGCGAGGGTCCGTGCCGGCGCCGGGATCATCGGCGCCCGCCTTCGGCGGCGTCACATGCGCTTGGAGAGTGAGATGAAGAGATCGGTTCTCGTGGCGATGGTCTGCGCGGCGCCGCTGGCCGGCGTCGCCCATGCCCAGTCGCCGGACTATATGCAGGAGGATTGCGCCGTCGCCGCGCAGGGCTTCTTCCAGGTCTTCGATGCCGAGACCGAGACTAAATACGAGGGGCAGCGCACCGACGGCACCCATGCGGTCAACGGCACCATCGCCCTCGAAACGGGCGGCGAGGACTTCCAATGCTCCTACAACGCGGCCGGCGACGCGATGGTCGATTTCTACGCCGAGGGGAAGTCGTGGACCGACTTCGCCCAGACCGGCGAAGGCAGCCCGCATTTCAAGAACTGACCAGGGCTGCCGCCGCCCGCTCAGCGCCGCTGCCCTTCGATCATCGGTGCCTTGTCACGCTTGTGTTAGGAATAAAATCTTGACAGCGTGACGGCCGTCGCCTATCTTGCGGGCATGATCCGGGAAGGGCGCGCGGCATGACGGTCGCGCTTTCCCTTCCCGCCTCCCTGGCATATCGCGCGGGCCGCTTGCGGTCGTCGTCTTCCTCCCCGGCGGCCGCTGGCGCGCGCCACCTCGAAGCTCTCGCCCGGAAACGGGCGGGGGCTTCTCTTTTGGCCGGCGGAGGGGCTCCCCCGATCCTTCGAGGGGTGCTGTCCGCCTCGCGCACCAACCCCTCATTCCCGCCCTCGGGTCCGACCTCCGGGCCGCCCGGGGGGGTGAGCTCCGGCGGGGGGGCGAGACGGCCGAAGCGACTGATATCGAGAGAAGGGACCTGGATCCCCGCTTTCGCGGGGATGAGCGGAGGGGGGGCGGATCGTCGAGGGAGGGACCGGGTCCCGCTTTCGCGGGGATGAGCGGAGGAGGGGCGGGTCGTTGAGGAGGGGTCCTGGAGCTCTGCTTTCGCGGGGATGAGCGGAGAGGGGGCGGAAGGTGCGGCGTGAAAAGCCGGAGGAGCGGAGGCTGCTTCGCGTTCGCGGGGAGAGGCCCGGGTCACCAAAATCCCACCCATGAGAGAGACACCATGACCGAAATCCATTCACCGACCCATCCACCTGGCCCGCTGCCGAACGGGCACGACCCGAGGGGGCACGAACATGGCGGGCACGACCCGCGCGCCCGCGACCATCGCGGCGATGATCCCGATTTCGACGGGCCGGATTCCCGCGACCCGTCCGCTCCCGATCCGGCCGGCGGGAGGCGGCGCGGGAGGCGCCCCGGCGCGATGGCGGCGCTTGCCCTCGACGGCAGGGCGCTGGCCGACCTCCGCCGCATGGTCGAGGGGACGCCGCGGCCGCTTCGCCAGATCGCGCTCGACCTCGGGGTGCCGTCGGGCTCGCTCCAACGTTACGTCATCGAACAGGGCTGGACC
>NZ_JAGRLA010000030.1 GCF_020442045.1 Bauldia sp.
CGGGGTCTCCCCCGGACCGGTGGTCTCGCCGCGGGCGCCGCTCCCCGCTCCGCCAAACGAACGCCTCCGGACGGCGCCCCCGGTGAGCGAGGATGGCACTGATTATGAGGGCGGTTGGGCGGAGGGGGACAAGGTTTTTGTTATGCCCGCGTGGGAGCGGTCCGGCGCGACGCGTCTCCGCTCATCCCCGCCCCCGATCAGGTCGGGGGCAGGCTCCGGCGGGGATCCGGCAGACGGGGTCGCGACTCGTTTGGCGCCGGCGTCGGTTACTGGTTCCCCTTCCCTCGGGCTTCGCCCTCGCCGGGGATGACAGGGGTGGCCTCCGCGGCGGGCCGGCCCCGCGCGCGCGAGCGGGGTAGGGCGGGTTAGCCGCAGGCGTAACCCGCCGCAGCCGGTGCGGCTGGCGATGCCGGTGGCGGTGGCGGATCACGCTTCGCTAATCCGCCCTGCTCCGGTGCGCAAACCGTCGCGCCTGGCTAATCCCCTATGATCCCCCTCAAGAATACCTGCTCCAGCGTCCGCTTCGCGATGTCGAAATGGGCGGGGCGGGTGGCCTTCGTCCCGAGGACGGCGCGGATCTGGGTCTCGAAATCGGCATAATGCTGGGTGGTCGCCCAGACCATGAAGATCAGGTGATAGGGATCGACCGGGGCGAGCCGGCCGGCGTCGATCCAGGCCTTGAGCACCGCCGCCTTCTCGTCGACCAGCTTCTTGAGCCGGCCGGTCAGCACCGGGCCGAGGATCGGCGAGCCCTGCATGATCTCCATGGCGAAGAGGCGCGAGGCCTCCGGATTGTCGCGGCTGAGCTCCAGCTTGCGGTCGATATAGGCGGTGATCTCGGCGGCCGGGTCGCCTTCGGCGTCGAGATGCTCCAGCGGCTGCAGCCACATCTCCAGCGTCCGGTTGAGGACGGCGAGGTAGATGTCCTGCTTGCGGCGGAAATAATAGAGGAGGTTCGGCTTGGTCATGCCGGCGCCCCCGGCGATCTGGTCGACGGTGGCGCCGCGATAGCCGTAGGTGGAGAAGACCTCCAGGGCGGCATCGAGGATTCGGGCCTCGTTCGCCGCCTGGATGCGGGTGCGCTTGCGGGTCTGGCCGGCGCGGGGGGTGGCGGTCGCCATGCTCATCGGACGCTCCCTGCCCGCCGACGCACCGCCCGGCCTCTCCGTTGTGGGGAGCCGGCGCGCCGGGTCTTGCGTCCTTCGAGGCTCCGCTTCGCGGAGCACCTCAGGATGGCGGGGTCAGTGACGCTTGCCACGGCAACGGAAGCCCTCGCAGAGGACACCCCACCCCGCCATCCTGAGGTGCAAGGGCGAAGCCCGAGCCTCGAAGGGCGCACCGGGTCGCTCGAAGGATGCACCGGCCCGGCCGAGGGACGCACGGCGGGCGCCCCCGGACCACTCATCCAGACCGACGCCGAAACCGACTGCAAGCGGCCTCCCCTCCCGGGCCAAAGCGCCTCGCCAGCGACCAATTGGCCCCAAAACGGCCCTTGAGCGGGCTCTGGAACTTGTCTAGGTTTCCCTTGACCAAATGGTCAGGAAATTTCGCCGTTTCCTCGTAAAAGAAAAGGCCCGCCGACGCAATCGTCCGGGCGCCCGGACCTGCCCAGCGACAGGGCCCGCAAACAGTGAGGGAGGTTGACGACATGGCCAACGACGCCGCGAACGCGACCACGGCACGCAGCACCAACAATCTCGAAGCCTTCTGGATGCCGTTCACCGCGAACCGGCAGTTCAAGCAGGCGCCGAGGATGCTGGTCGCGGCCGAAGGCATGCATTACCGCTCGGCCGACGGCCGGAAGATCCTCGACGGAACGGCGGGGCTGTGGTGCGTCAATGCCGGCCACGGCCGCCAGGGCATCGCTGACGCGGTCGGCGCCCAGATCCGCGAGCTCGACTATGCGCCCGCCTTCCAGATGGGCCATCCGAAGGCCTTCGAGCTCGCCGCGCGGCTGGTCACCTACATGCCGCCGGGCATCGACCATGTCTTCTTCACCAACTCGGGCTCGGAGTCGGTCGAGACCGGGCTCAAGATCGCGCTCGCCTATCACAAGGTGAAGGGCGACGGCGGCCGCTTCCGCCTGATCGGCCGCGAACGCGGCTATCACGGCGTCAATTTCGGCGGCATCTCGGTCGGCGGCATCGTCGCCAACCGCAAGCATTTCGGCACGCTGCTGACCGGCGTCGACCACATCCGCCACACCCACGACCCGGCCCGCAACGCCTTCTCGCGCGGCCAGCCCGAGCACGGCGCCGAATTCGCCGACGACCTCGAGAAGATCGTCGCGCTGCACGACCCCTCGACCATCGCGGCGGTGATCGTCGAGCCGGTCGCCGGCTCGACCGGCGTGCTGATCCCGCCCAAGGGCTATCTCGAGAAGCTCCGGGCGATCTGCGACAAGCACGGCATCCTGCTCATCTTCGACGAGGTGATCACCGGCTTCGGCCGCCTCGGCGTTCCCTTCGCGGTCGACTATTTCGGCGTCACGCCGGACATCGTGCTGACCGCCAAGGGCGTCACCAACGGCGTCGTGCCGATGGGCGCGGTCTTCGTGAAGAAGGATATCTACGAGACCTTCATGAACGGCCCGGAGCACCTGATCGAGTTCTTCCACGGCTATACCTATTCCGGAAACCCGGTCTCCAGCGCCGCCGGCATCGCCACCCTCGACATCTACGAGGCGGAAGGGCTGCTGACCCGCGGCGGCGAGCTCGCCGACTACTGGGCGGACGGCCTCGCCAGCCTCAAGGACCTGCCGCACGTCATCGACCTCCGCAATTGCGGCCTGGTCGGCGCGATCGAGCTGGAGCCGATCGACGGCCAGCCGACCAAGCGCGCCTTCACCGCCTTCCTCGAGGCCTTCGAGAAGGGGCTGCTGATCCGCACCACCGGCGACATCATCGCCCTGTCGCCGCCGCTGATCATCACCAAGGAACAGATCGACGAGCTTTTCGACACGCTGCGGGGGATCCTCAAGACGCTCGCGTGACTGCGGAATGAGCATTCCACATCTTCACGAACGGAATGTATGTTCCGCCTGAATTCCAAAGGGAGGTCCCGCGATGCAGACGCTTCAGAACATCATCGGCGGCAAGCTGGTCACCTCGACCAGCCCGCGCACGGCGCCGGTCTTCAACCCGGCGACCGGCGAGCAGTCCGCGGTGCTGCCCCTGTCGACGACGGCCGAGCTCGACGCGGCGGTCGCCGCCGCCAAGCTGGCGCTGCCGGAATGGGCGAACACCCCGCCGCTTCGTCGCGCCCGGCACATGTTCCGCTTCAAGCACCTGCTCGACCAGAATGTCGACCGGATCGCCGGGGCGATCTCGGCCGAGCATGGCAAGGTCCATGGCGACGCCGTCGGCGAGGTCCAGCGCGGCATCGAGGTGGTCGAATTCTGCTGCGGCATCCCGCAGCTGCTGAAAGGCGAGTTCTCCCGCCTCGTCGGCCCGGCGATCGACACCCATTCCGACCGCCAGCCGCTTGGCGTCGTCGCCGGCATCACGCCGTTCAACTTCCCGGCCATGGTGCCGATGTGGATGTATCCGGTGGCGATCGCCTGCGGCAATACCTTCATCCTCAAGCCGTCGGAGAAGGACCCCTCGGCCTCGATGGTCATCTATGAGCTGTTCCGCGAGGCCGGCTTCCCGGACGGCGTGCTGAACATCATCCATGGCGACAAGGAGATCGTCGACGGCATCCTCGGCCATCCCGACATCAAGGCCGTCTCCTTCGTCGGCTCGACGCCGATCGCCGAATATGTCTACCGGACCGGCACGGCGCACGGAAAGCGGGTGCAGGCGCTCGGCGGCGCCAAGAACCACATGGTGGTCATGCCCGACGCCGACATGGACAAGGCCGCCGACGCGCTGATGGGCGCCGGCTACGGCTCGGCCGGCGAGCGCTGCATGGCGGTGTCCGTCGCCGTCCCGGTCGGCGAGGAGACCGCCGACAAGCTGATCGAGTCGCTGGCGCCGCGGGTGCGGAAGCTCCGGATCGGCGCCGCCGACGACGCCGAGGCCGAGATGGGGCCGCTGGTTACCAGGCAGCATATGGAAAAGGTGCTCGGCTATATCGACGCCGGCGAGCGCGAGGGCGCCGAGCTGGTGGTCGACGGCCGCGGCTTCAAGGCGCAGGGCTTCGAGAATGGCTACTTCGTCGGTGGCACGCTTTTTGATCGCGTCACCACCGACATGAGCATCTACAAGGAAGAGATCTTCGGCCCGGTGCTGTCCGTGGTGCGTTCGCCGGACTACGCCCATGCCGTCAAGATGATCAATGACCACGAATACGGCAACGGCACCGCGATCTTCACCCGCGACGGCGACGCCGCCCGCGCCTTCGCCGAGAATATCGAGGTCGGCATGGTCGGCATCAACGTCCCGATCCCGGTGCCGGTCGCCTATCATTCCTTCGGCGGCTGGAAGCGGTCGCTGTTCGGCGACCACGCGATCTACGGGCCGGAGGGCGTGCATTTTTACACGCGCCTGAAGACCGTCACCTCGCGCTGGCCGGAAGGCATCAAGTCAGGCGCGGTGTTCCACTTCCCGACGATGAACTGAGGACAGCCGGTTGGTTTGTGGAGCGCTTTCGCGAGTCTCGACCGCTCATCCCCGCGCAAGCGGGGATCAAGGCTTGAGCGGAAAGCGCAGGAAAGCAGGCCTTGAGGGGCAGCGATGTGCGCGGCACAATCTGGGTCCCCGCTTGCGCGGGGACGAGCGGCTGGGGCGGGCCGGTGGCGTGTCCTGTTTAGACGAAGGGGACCTGACCGATGACCAAACCCGCTGACAACCTCCGCATCAATGGCGACCGGCTGTGGGAGTCGATCCACGAGATCGCCAGGATCGGACCCGGCGTGCGGGGCGGCAGCAACCGCCAGACGCTGACCGACGAGGACGCGGAGGGCCGCCGCCTCTTCCGGCGCTGGTGCGAGGATGCCGGCATGACCCTCAAGGTCGACCAGATGGGCACCATGTTCGCCCGCCGCGAGGGGACCGACCCGTCGCTGCCGCCGGTGGTGATCGGATCGCATCTCGACACCCAGCCGACCGGCGGCCGCTACGACGGCGTGCTCGGCGTGCTCGGCGCGCTGGAGGCGGTGCGCACGATGAACGACCTCGGCATCCGGACCAAATACCCGATCGAGGTGGTCAACTGGACCAACGAGGAAGGCACCCGCTTCGCCCCGGCGATGCTCGCCTCCGGCGTCTTCGCGGGCGAGCACGAGCTCGACTGGGCCTATGACCGCAAGGACCACGAGGGAAAGCGCTTCGGCGACGAGCTGGAGCGGATCGGCTTCAAGGGTCCCGAGCCGGTCGGCGGCCGGCCCTTCCATGCCCTCTTCGAGCTCCACATCGAGCAGGGGCCGATCCTCGAGGCGGAAGGCAAGGACATCGGCGTCGTCACCCACGGCCAGGGGCTGTGGTGGCTGCAGGTGACGCTGACCGGCAAGGAGGCCCATACCGGCTCGACCCCGATGCCGATGCGCAAAAATGCCGGCCTCGGCTTCGCCCGGATCGCGGAACTGGTCCAGTCGGTCGCGATGGAGAACCAGCCGGCGGCGGTCGGTGGCATCGGCCATGTCGACGTCTATCCCAACTCGCGCAACGTCATTCCCGGCAAGGTGGTCTTCACCATCGACATCCGCTCGCCCGACCAGGCGACGCTCGACGGGATGAAGGGAAGAATAGAGGCCGAGGCGCCGAAGATCGCCGAGGCGCTCGGCCTCGGCATCGAGATCGAGGTCGCCGGCCACTTCGATCCCGTCACCTTCGACCCGGCCTGCGTCAAGGCGGTGCGCGACGCCGCCGAACGGCTTGGGCTTTCGCATATCGACATCGTCTCGGGCGCCGGCCACGATGCCTGCTGGATCAACAAGGTGGCGCCGACCGCGATGGTCATGTGTCCCTGCGTCGACGGCCTGTCGCATAACGAGGACGAGAACATTTCCAAGGAATGGGCGACGGCGGGCGCCGACGTCCTGTTCCACGCCGCGCTCGAGACCGCGGAGATTGTGGAATGAGGCGATCTCCCCTACGTTTCGTGGTGCCGCTTCCTGCGGAGCATGGGCCGTGGAGACAGACAACCTCATCCTCGAACATCTGCGTGCGATCCGCGAAACGCTCGATCGCCACAGCGAGGATCTGCGCGAAATCAAGAGCCGGCCCGGACTTCTCGCGAGCCAGGTCGGTACGCTCACGGCCCAGTATGCCAGCCTCTCAAATCGCCTCGACCGCATGGACGAACGTGTCGCCCGGATCGAGAAGCGGCTGGAGCCGGTCGAAACCTGACCATCGGCGCGGAATCCGGCCTTTGCGGATGCGCACCCGCATGCCGGTCGCGCCTCCCACGCCCAAAACGAATATTGCCAGCTTTCGCAAGGAGAAGGTTCCCGGATGACCACAGATCATCGCGAAGTCCTCATGCAGCTGTACCGCGCCTTCAACGAGCGCGACATCGAGGGAGCGACCGAATTCCTGGCGCCGGAGGTCGAGTGGCCGAACCTGAGGACCGGCGACCACGAGCGCGGCCGGGCGGCCGTCCGCGCCCACTGGGAAAAGCTGTGGAAGGAGACCGATACGCTGATCAAGCCGCTGCAGATCGAGATCATCGGCGGGGACAAGGCGCGCGTCCGGGTCCACGAGCTTGTCCGCGCCCTCGACGGCGCGATCATCGAGGACCGCAAGGCCGAGCACATGTTCACCTTCGATGGCGCCTTCATCAGCCGGATGGTCTTCCTGGCAATCGAAGACGAGCCGGAGGACGACGACGATGACGGCGATTTCGGCGGCGACGATGGCGGCGGCGAATAGGTGCTCGCGGAGGGGATAGGCATTGCTGATATCCCGGCGGAAAAGGCTGGACGCAGTCGCACCGGGGATGGTGGCATGAGGGCTGTCGCGGCGATGGCAGCCGTCGCAGCCGCAGTTCCGGCGATCGCCGCGCCGCCACCCGACGCCTGTCCCTCGGTCAGGGAAACCCTGAAGTGGACGGCGGAAGCGCTGCTGGCCGTCCGCGATGGCAAACCATCCGCGGGCGACGCGGGGTATGTCGCGGACGCCGCCGAATACATGCTCGACCGGCTCGAAGACTCGGGCTGGAGCGCGACCACGCTGGATGCGGCAAGCAGAATCTTCGACCTCGCGGATGCGGGCCGTGAAACCGGTCTCGACGCCGCACAAGCTGCCGAACTCCTTTCGCTGGCCGACGCAATCTCGGCGGAAGCCGCCACAACCTGCGGCGCGGATATCGTTCCGGTCTTCGCCCGCCCCGGGGTCGGCGACACCAGGGCTTGCGGCCAGGTGGGCAAGGCGCTGAAAGCCGTCGCCCGCGTGCTGCCGACGATCGCAGGGAAGCCGGGCGCACCGTCGCCGATATTGATCTATCATGCCTCGAAAGAGGTGCTGGCGGCCAAAGACCAGGCAACGGCCTCGCGATGGAGCGCGGCAAGCCTGTCGGCGCTGGGCGGGCTGGCGGTGGAGATGAAGGCATTGAACGCATCGCATGAGGGGTTCGGCACCGAAGCCGTCACCAGCGTCATCAGCCTTGCCGCGCCGGTCGTCGACGAGGCCCGGACCATCTGCGGCGCCGATGCCATACCCGAAATTTCCGGTTAGAGAATGAGAGGCCAGACCATGACCAGCACAGTGATCAAGGGCGGGACGATCGTCACGGCCGACACCACCTTTCCCGCCGACGTGCTGATCGAAGGCGAGACCATCACCGCGATCGGCAAGGACCTGTCCGGCGACACGGTGATCGACGCCTCGGGCTGCTACGTGATGCCCGGCGGCATCGATCCGCATACCCATATGGAAATGCCCTTCATGGGCACGCATTCGGCCGACGATTTCCATTCGGGGACCCGTGCCGGCCTCTCCGGCGGCACGACGATGATGGTCGATTTCGTCCTGCCGGACTTCAACCAGTCGCTGATCGAGGCGTTGCAGGCCTGGCACCAGAAGGCCGGCAAGGCGACCACCGACTATTCCTTCCACATGGCGATCACCTGGTGGGGCGAGCAGGTGTGGAAGGAGATGGAGGAGGTCGTCAACCGCGGCATCAACACCTTCAAGCACTTCATGGCCTACAAGGGCGCGCTGATGGTGAACGACGACGAGCTGTACCAGTCGTTCCTGCGTTGCGGCGAGCTTGGCGCCATGCCGCTGGTCCACGCGGAAAACGGCGACGTCGTCGCGCGGCTCCAGCAGAAATACATGGGGATCGGCACCACCGGTCCGGAAGGCCACGCCTTTTCGCGGCCGCCGGAAGTCGAGGGCGAGGCGGTCAACCGGGCGATCATGATCGCCGACCAGGCCGGCGTGCCGCTCTACGTCGTCCACGTCTCCTGCGAGGCGGCGCACGAGGCGATCCGCCGGGCGCGGTCACTCGGCCATCGCGTCTATGGCGAGCCGCTGGTCCAGCACCTGACGCTCGACGAATCCGAGTATTTCAACCCGGACTGGGACCATGCCGCGCGGCGGGTGATGTCGCCGCCCTTCCGCAACAAGCAGAACCAGGATTCACTCTGGGCGGGACTTGCCTCGGGCTCGCTGCAGGTGGTGGCGACCGACCACTGCGCCTTCACCAGCGAACAGAAGCGGATGGGCGTCGGCGACTTCACCAAGATCCCGAACGGAACCGGCGGGCTCGAGGACCGGATGCCGGTGCTGTGGACCAAGGGTGTCGGCACCGGCCGGCTGACGATGAACGAATTCGTCGCGGTGACCTCGTCCAACATCGCGAAGATCCTCAACATCTATCCCCGCAAGGGCGCGATCGCCGTCGGCTCCGACGCCGACATGGTGGTGTGGGACCCGAAGACATCGAAGACCATCACCGCCGAGACGCAATTCTCGATCATCGACTACAACGTCTTCGAGGGGATCGAGGTGACCGGGCTGCCGCGCTACACGCTGTCGCGCGGCGAGGTCGTCTTCGAGGACGGCAAGGTCACGGCCGAGGACGGCCGCGGCAAGTTCATCGAGCGTCCCGCCAACCCGCCGGTGCATGAGGCGTTGTCGTCCTGGAAGGCGCTGACGACTCCCCAGCCGGTGGAGCGGTCGGAAAAGAACATGCCGATCGGGGTGTGATGGTGACGTCTCCGGAGACTGCAGCAGCGCCGGTCACCGGGCAGGTCACGCCCGCCGGCGCGGCTGCGCCCGGCGCCATCCCCGACCAGCAGGCGGCCCCGCCGGAAAGCCCGGTCATCGGCATCGATCACCTGTCGCTGACCTTCCACACCAATGACGGGCCGGTCGAGGCGCTGCGCGACATCAATCTCGCCATCGGCCGCGGCGAGTTCGTCTCGCTGATCGGTCCGTCGGGATGCGGCAAGACCACCCTGCTCCGGGTCATCGCCGATCTCGAGCGGCAGACCGGCGGGACGATCGCGGTCAACGGCGTGACGCCGCGGGAGGCGCGGGAGAAGCGTGCCTACGGCTACGTCTTCCAGGCGGCGGCGCTCTATCCGTGGCGCAACATCGCCCGCAACATCGCCCTGCCGCTGGAGATCATGGGCCTGCGGCGGGCGGAACGCGACCGGCGGGTCGCCGACAACCTGGCGCTGGTCAACCTCCAGGGCTTCGAGCGCAAGTTCCCCTGGCAGCTCTCCGGCGGCATGCAGCAGCGCGCCTCGATCGCCCGGGCGCTCGCGGTCGAGCCCGAGCTCCTGCTGATGGACGAGCCGTTCGGCGCGCTCGACGAGATCGTCCGCGACCATCTCAACGAGCAGCTCCTCCAGCTCTGGGCCAAGACCAACAAGACGGTGGTCTTCGTCACCCACTCGATTCCGGAGGCGGTCTTCCTGTCGACCCGGATCGTGGTGATGTCGCCGCGGCCCGGCAAGATCCACGACGTCATCGACTCGGGCCTGCCGCGGGATCGCAGCCTCGACATCCGCGAGACGCCGGAATTCCTCAAGATCGCCCACCGGGTGCGCGAGGGACTGCGCGCCGGGCACAGCTACGAGGACTGAGGCCCCGGCATGAGCGCGACCGCCGCCAGCATCGCCCATGCACCCGCCCCGCCGGGATTGCTCAAGCGATTCCTGCGGTCAAGCTTCTTCGCGGTTTCGGTCATCGTGCTGGCGATCATCGTCATCTGGTACATCGCCGCGACCTTCCTCAACTCGCCCTGGCAATACGAGGTCTTCGCCCGCCAGGACGTCAAGCCGGGGGTGGTGGAGTTCATCGAGGCGACCTGGTCGCAGGAGCGCCCGGTACTGCCGGCGCCGCACCAGGTCGGCGAGGAGCTCTACAAGACGATCGTCCTCACCGCCCCGACCTCGAAGCGCAGCCTCCTCTATCACGGCTGGATCACCCTCTCCTCGACGCTGGCGGGCTTCGTGCTCGGGACGCTGCTCGGCATCGGCCTGGCGATCGCCATCGTCCATGTCGCCAGCCTCGACAAGAGCCTGATGCCGTGGGTGGTGGCCTCGCAGACCATCCCGATCCTTGCCATCGCACCGATGATCATCGTCGTCCTCGCCTCGCTCGGGCTGACCGGGCTGCTGCCCAAGGCGGTGATCTCGACCTACCTCTCCTTCTTCCCGGTGACGGTCGGCATGGTGAAGGGGCTGAGGGCGCCCGACCCGATCAACCTCGACCTGATGCGCACCTACAATGCCTCGAAGGCGCAGACCTTCTGGAAGCTGCGCTGGCCGACCTCGGTTCCCTATCTCTTCGTGTCGATGCGGGTCGCGATCGCGGCGAGCCTGGTCGGCGCGATCGTCGGCGAATTGCCGACCGGAGCCGTCGCCGGGCTCGGCGCGCGGCTGCTGACCGGCTCCTACTACGGCCAGACCGTGCAGATCTGGTCGGCGCTGGTTGTCGCGGCGGTGATGGCGGCGGTACTCGTCACCATCGTCGGCATCGCGCAAAGGATCGTCATGCGCCTGATGGGGATGCCGCCATGAGCGACGTGGACGTGGTGGTCGTCGGCGCGGGAGCGGCCGGGCTCGGCGCGGCCAGGACCCTCGCCAAGGCCGGCAAGTCGGTCATCGTCTTCGAGGCGATGGACCGGATCGGCGGACGGGCCTTCACCGAGACCGACACCTTCGGCATACCCTTCGACCGGGGCTGCGCCTGGCTCCACGCCGCCGACCGCAACCCCTTCTTCCCCGAGGCCCAGGCCGCGGGCTGGCGCATGTACCACCACGACATGGGCGTCGACCACCTCTATTTCGGGCGGCAACTGGCGACCGCCAGGGAGCTCGCCGAGATGGCCGGCGCCGAGGAAGCCCTCGCCAGCGCGCTGGAAGAAGGCAGCGCCGTCGGCGACCGGCTGTCGGAGCTCTTCGCGACGACGCCCGCCGGCAGCGCGGCCGCGACCTTCGCGGGACCGATGGACTTCGCGCAGGATGCCGACGAGCTTTCGATTGCCGACCTCGCCAGCGCCGCCGATCTCGATCCCAACTATTTCACCTACGAGGGCTTCGGCGCGCTGGTCGCCCGTTGGGGCGCCGATGTTCCGGTCGAGCTTGGTACGCCCGTCCGCGAAATCCGCTGGGACGGCCCCGGCGTCGTCGTCGCCACCGACCGCGGCACCGTCCGCGCCGGCAAGGCCATCGTCACCGTCTCGACCGGCGTGCTCGCCTTCGGCGGCGTCCGTTTCGTCCCCGATCTGCCGGAAGACCATGACGCGGCCTTCGACTATCTGCCGATGGGGCTGCTGACCAAGATCCCGCTGGTGGTCAGGGGCGAGCGGTTTGGCCAGCGAGCCTTCGACGACCTGCTGATCGAGCGGCGCGGCCATGGCGACATCTATTTCCTCTGCTTCCCATTCGATCTCGACCTGATGGTCGGTTTCGTCGGCGGCGACTTCGCCTGGGAGATCGAATGCGCCGGCGAGGAGGCGGCGGTCGACTTCGCCACCGAGCGGCTGGTACGGGCCTTCGGCGGCGACGCCCGCAAGGCGATCGGCAAGGGCGCGATGACGCAATGGGGTTCCGAGCGCTGGACGCGCGGCGCCTATGCCGCGGCGCGTCCCGGACAGGCCGGCGCCCGCGACGTGCTGGCCCGGCCGGTCGCCGAGCGGATCTACTTCGCCGGCGAAGCGCTCGCCGGTCCGCTGAAGCAGACCTGCGGCGGCGCCCGGCTGTCGGGCGAGGCCGTCGCCGCAGCGATCGCGGGTGGCGGATGACCGAGACCCGCGATTCCTGGCAGGCGCTCTTCGCCTTCGCCGCGCTGGTCGCGGCGAGCCTGCTGCCGCTCAACGCCGACGGGCCGAATACCTATCTCCTCGGCTTCGGCATCCATGCCATCCTCATCGTCCTCCTCCTGTTCCTCACCGCCATGGCGAGCATCCGACCGGCCGCATCCGATGTCGCCGACCTGATGCTGCTCGTCGTCGTCCATATCGGCGGCGTCCTGGCGCTGACCGTGCTGCCGGCCGTCGACGGCAATGCCGGCTGGGGCTTCTGGGGCCTGGTGATCGCGCTCTGGCTGCTGGCCTGGCGGCTGGTTGCCGGCCTTTCCGCCGTCAGGCCGGCCAACCGGGCCTATGCGTGGCTGCTCAAGGTGGTCGTGCCGCTGATCTTCGGCATCTGGCTGCTCTTCATGTGGGAAGTGATCGTCCGCGGCGCGGGCGTGCCGCCGGTCCTGCTGCCGCCGCCGAGCGCGATCTGGGCGCGAATCGCGACTTCGACCGACATCCTCTGGGCCGACTTCAACCAGACCTTCCTCAAGGCGGTGCTTGCCGGCTATGCGATCGGCTGCGCCAGCGGCTTCCTGATCGCGATCCTCGCCGACCGCAGCCCGTTCCTGCGACGCGGTCTCCTGCCGGTCGGCAACCTCGTCTCGGCCCTGCCGATCATCGGCATGGCGCCGATCATGGTGATGTGGTTCGGCTTCGACTGGCAGTCGAAGGCGGCGATCGTCGTCATCATGACCTTCTTCCCGATGCTGGTGAACACGGTGGCCGGGCTCGCCGCCTCCGATGCCATGCAGCGCGACCTGATGCGCACCTACGCGGCCGACTACTGGCAGACGCTGTTCAAGCTCAGGCTGCCGGCCGCCCTGCCCTTCATCTTCAACGCCCTCAAGATCAATTCGACGCTGGCCCTGATCGGCGCCATCGTCGCCGAATTCTTCGGGACGCCGATCGTCGGCATGGGATTCCGCATCTCCACGGAGGTCGGCCGCCTGGCGGTCGACATGGTGTGGGCGGAAATTGCGGTGGCGGCGCTCGCCGGCTCCGTGTTTTATGGTGTCATGGCGCTCCTCGAGCGC
>NZ_JAGRLA010000182.1 GCF_020442045.1 Bauldia sp.
CCAATCATCCCGAGTGCTTCCTGATCGTGTTGCTCATCGACGAGCGCCCGGAAGAGGTCACCGACATGCAGCGCTCGGTCAACGGCGAGGTGATCTCCTCGACGTTCGACGAGCCGCCGTCACGGCACGTGCAGGTTTCCGAGATGGTGATCGAGAAAGCGAAGCGGCTCGTGGAGCACAAGCGCGACGTCGTCATCCTGCTCGATTCCATCACGCGTCTTGGCCGCGCCTACAACACCGTCGTGCCGTCCTCCGGCAAGGTGCTGACCGGCGGTGTCGACGCCAACGCCCTGCAGCGGCCGAAGCGCTTCTTCGGCGCCGCCCGCAACATCGAGGAAGGCGGTTCGCTGACCATCATCTCGACGGCGCTGATCGACACCGGCAGCCGCATGGACGAGGTGATCTTCGAGGAGTTCAAGGGCACCGGCAACTCGGAAATCATCCTCGACCGCAAGGTCGCCGACAAGCGCACCTTCCCGGCGATCGACATCACCCGCTCCGGCACCCGCAAGGAGGAGCTGCTGGTGCCGCCGGACGTCCTGAAGAAGATGTACGTCCTCCGCCGCATCCTGATGCCGATGGGCACCGTCGACGCGATCGAGTTCCTGCTCGACAAGCTCCGCCAGACCAAGAACAACGACGAGTTCTTCGAGTCGATGAATACCTGAGGCGGCCGAAAGGTCGGGGAGGCGGTGTCTTGCCGCCTTCCGCCTCAGTCGATCCGGTAGACCTTGCCGGCGCCGCGGTCGCGGTAGAAGTCGACCCGGCTGCCGTCCCAGTGATAGTCGAGGTGACGGCCCTGCACCGCATGGGCCGCGCCGTCGGGATAGAACAGGCCGACGCATTCGCCGCCGGAATGCCGCGCGCTCGGATAGACGACGCCGTCCGATCCCGACCGGCGAAGCGCCGCGCCGAGCGCCTGTGCCGCCGCATGGCGGTCAGGATCGAGGATGTCGGCGTAGCCCACGTCGCCGCCCCGGATGTCGTGGAGCGGCGCCGCGACGTCGAGGAGGATCTCGCGGAACTGCGATGTCCAGCCCGGCTCTTCGGCGGTCCGCGCCATGAAGCGGGCGTGGTGGTGGATGGTCTCGAACAGCGCCGTCTCGAATCGTTTGCCGGCGTACAAAACCCCGAACCGGCCGTCGGTGAAACGGCTCGGCCGGTCGGGGCTCGCATGGGTGAAGGGCGCCATCAGGATGCTGGCGCCCGGACCGGAGACGCGCCGCGCCGGCGGCACGAGGTCGAGGTTGCCGACCGATTCCATCAGCCGCGGGTTGGTCTTCTGCTCGGCCGATATCAGCAGCGGCCAGTCGGCCGGGTCGGCGATGTCCTCGAAGAGGTCGACGGGCGGATGGAGGCTGCGGATGATCCGCACCGCGCCTGCCCAGGACACCGCGGCGACGGGGATGGCGCCGGGGTCGATCACCAGGCGCCGCGTTCGGCGTCGAGATAGCGGCGCACCCGCATCAGGTCGGTCAGCTCGCCGCCGAGCATGACCTCGAGGGCGGTGCGCCCGGCAAAGGCGGCGTTCGGCCTGGTGACCCAGTCATAGCCGCGCTGCGGCTCGCGAAAGATGATGCGGAGCGCCTTGTGGATGCCCATCAGGTTCGACAGCCGCGCCGCGCGGTCGCGCTCGATCCGGCCGGGGTCGCCGGCCTTCCAGCGGCGGTAGGTGCGCAGCGGCAGGTCGAGGAGCGTCGCCGCCTGGGTGTCGGTCAGCCCCCAGAGACGGAAGAGGTTGACCGCGGCGCGGAACATCGCGGCCGATTCCTCCGCGGTGACGGGCGCCGGCACGAAATCGGCCGGCACGGTATCGATGCTGTGGAGCACGGGCACGAACGCCTCCTATATGGCAAGATATAGGAGAGGTGATGCCAAATGGCAACCAGGTCCCTCAGCCGCTCCGGTTCGTTGCCCCAGGTCCCGGGGTCAGGGCGATTGCAGGGCGCGGCGGAACCAGCCGCTCCCCCGTCTTCCGGATGTGCGGCGCGCGGATGACCCGGCCTCTCCCTCGTAGCGGGCGAATCCAAGCACCTTCACACGCTCCTTGGCTTCCTGGAGCGACTGGGCGGGAATGGCGATGCTCCATTCGGCGCCCTCGAAGCGGTAGGTGAAATGGTAGGTCGTGAAGGTCGGCGCCGGTGTGGCGCTGGAGGGGTAACGAGCCTGCAAAACGGTGGTCATGGCCGGGTGCCCGTCTGGAAGGGCGGCGCAATGTCGTTCCGGGTCGTGTTACGGCTCGAAGACGGCGCCGCGTGTGGTCAGGGTGCCGGCCGGAAAATGGCCGGAGCAGGTTGCTGATGGAGAATGGTAGCCGGCTAGGGTTTACGAATCGTAAACCATAAAAGGCGCGGCAAGCCGCCGTTCCTGGAGGAGGACGGGGAGCTCTGCCGGGTCGGTCACCGGCAGCGAGCAGGTCTCGCCGCGGCAGACATAGGCGGTCGGCTGGCGATCGACCGGGCGCTTGCCCGAGGCCGGATGGGCGGGGGGAAGATCGGCGGCGTCGGCGAAGACCGCGAGGATGGTCGAGGGCGTGGAATGGGCGCGGGCGGCGGCGACGAGAAGGTCGGGTGCGGCGGCGGCGGGATGGACGATGACGACGTCGGTGGCGGTGAGGCGGAAGTCGAGGGCGGCGAGGATGCCGGCGGTGGCGAAGAGATTGGCGGCGATCGCCGGTGCGGCCGCCGCGAGGATCGCGTCGGCATCGTCGCGATAGCTTTCATTCCCGGTCAGGTGCCAGAGGCGGATCAGGTTCGCCGCCATCACCGAGTCGGCGGCAGGGGTGGCTTCGTCGGTCTGGGAACGGGGGCGGATGATCAGGGCCTCGGCGTCGTCGGCGGGGAGGAAATAGCCGCCGGAGGCCGGATCCCAGTGGTGGCTGCGCATCAGGGCGGCAAGGCGTTCGGCTTCGGCGAGGTAGGGTGGCGCGAGCGTCGCGGCGTGGAGGGCGAGTGCTGCCTTGGTCATGTTCGCATAGTCGGTGGCGAGGCCCGGGAAGACGGATTTGCCGTCCCGCCAGGAATGGGCGAGGCGGCCGGCGCGGCTCATCGGGCCGGTGATGAAGTCGAAGGCGCGGCTCGCGGCGGCGATCCAGTCGGGTTTGCCGAAGATCGTGCCGGCCAGGGCGAGCGCGGCGATGGTCAGCCCGTTCCAGTCGGCGAGGATCTTGTCGTCGGTTGCGGGGCGGATGCGGTTCGTCCGGGCAGCGAGGAGTCTGGCGCGCGACGCGGCGAGCCGGTCCTCGTCCTCGTCGGTGAGCCGGGCCATTGTACCGAGCCGGTTCAGGATGTTGACGCCTTCCCAGTTGCCGGCGCGATAGACGCCATAATGGCTGGCGAAGAAGGCGCCGTCCCGCGGTCCGAGGATCGCGAGGATGTCGTCTTCGCTCCAGGTGTAGAACTTGCCCTCGATTCCCTCGGAATCCGCGTCGATGCTGGCGGCGAAGGCGCCGGAGGGCGTCGCCATCTCGCGCGTCAGCCAGGCGACGGTTTCTGCGGCGCGGTCGCGAAAGAGCGGATCGCCGGTCGCGATGAAGGCGTCGGACAGCAGCTCGAGAAGCTGGGCGTTGTCGTAAAGCATCTTCTCGAAATGCGGGACCAGCCAGCGGTCGTCGACGGCGTAGCGTGCGAAGCCGCCGGCAAGGTGATCGTAGATGCCACCCTGGCAGATGTTGCGGAGGGTGGTCAGCACCGCGTCGTGGAAGCTCGGGTCGCCGGTGCGGCTGCCGGTTCGCCAGAGGAAGGAAAGAAGCGTTGCCTGGGGGAATTTCGGGGCGCCCTTGGTGCCGCCATGCTCGCGGTCGGTGAGGCCGAGCAGCCGGGCGGCGGCGCGGTCGAGGAGGTCGGGGCCGAGGGCGACGGTGCCTTCGGTCGCTTGCGGATGGGCGGAAAGGCGCTCGAGGAGCAGGCCGCTGTTGTGCGCGAAGGTCTCAGGCTCTTCTCGGGCGACCCGGGCGACCTCTTCGAGGACGCTGACGAAGGATGGGCGGCCGTAGCGGGCGGTCTTCGGGAAATAGGTGCCGCCCCAGACCGGCTTGCCGTCGGGGGTGAGGAACATGGTCAGGGGCCAGCCGCCCTGCTCGCCGAGCGCATGGAGGGCGGCCATATAGATCTGGTCGATGTCGGGACGTTCCTCGCGATCGACCTTGATATTCACGAAGAGCCGATTCATCACCGCGGCGGTCTCCGGGTCCTCGAAACTCTCGTGGGCCATGACATGGCACCAGTGGCAGGCGGCGTAGCCGACGGAGAGGAGGATCGGCTTGTTGGCGCGTCGGGCTTCTTCCAGGGCGGCGGGACCCCAGGCGCGCCAGTGGACGGGATTGTCCTTGTGCTGCAAAAGATAGGGGCTTGATTCGTGGGCCAGCAGGTTCTCGCTCATGGTTTGCACTCTAGTAACGCTTCGGCGGGTTAGATAGGGCGTATGGCGGGCGACACGATCTATGCCCTGGCATCGGGTGGGACGCCTGCCGGGGTCGCCGTCATCCGGATGTCCGGCCCCGGAGTTCGATTCGGACTCGAAACACTGATTGATTCGATTCCGGAACCAAGGCGCGCCTCTCTCAGAACCATACGTAATGCTTCCGGCGAGCCTGTCGACCGTGGGCTCGTTCTGTTCTTTCCGGGGCCCGCGAGCTTCACGGGAGAAGACATCGCGGAGTTTCATCTCCACGGGGGCCGGGCGGTGGTCGCCGCGGTTCTCGACAGCCTCGAGGGTCTGCCGGGATTCCGCGCGGCGGAGGCCGGGGAGTTCACCCGGCGGGCTTTCGAAACCGGCCGGCTCGATCTCAGCCAGGTCGAGGGGCTTGCCGATCTCGTCGCGGCGGAGACCGAAGCCCAGCGCCGGCAGGCGCTGCAGCAGGCCGGGGGCGGCCTGCGCGAGGCCTGCGAAGGCTGGCGGGAGCGGCTGGTCCGGGCCCGCGCCCTTCTGGAGGCGGAGCTTGATTTCCCCGACGAGGAGGATGTTCCCGGTTCGGTTTCCGACTCCGCCTGGGCGGATGTCGCCGCGGTGTCGTCCGAGATCGGCGAGGCGCTGGCGGATTCCCACCGGGGCGAGAGGCTGCGGGATGGATTCGAGGTGGTGGTGCTCGGCGCGCCGAATGCCGGCAAGTCGAGCCTGATCAACGCACTCGCGCGGCGGGACGTGGCGATCGTCTCCGAGGAACCGGGCACCACCCGCGACGTCATCGAGGTGCGGCTCGATCTCGGCGGCTATCCGGTGACCGTTGTCGATACAGCGGGCCTGCGTGAGGCCGCCGGCGCGATCGAACGGGAGGGGATGCGGCGGGCCGCCCGCCGCGCCGAGGCGGCGGACCTCGTGCTTTGGCTTGAGGATATGGCGGGTCCGGTCACGGAAGCGAAATCCCCCGGCGGGGTCCGGATGATCCGGATCGGGACGAAGGCCGACCGGGTCGATTCGGAGGAAGAACGAACCGCGCGCGCCGACAGGTGCGAGATCGTGACGTCGCTGGTCACCGGCGAGGGGCTCGACACTCTGGTTGGCCGGCTCGGCGAGTGGGCCCGGCGGGCGCTTGGTGGACGGGGGGCGGCGCTGGTGACGCGGACGCGGCAGCGGTCGGCGCTTGCCGGGTGTCGGGTGGCGCTGGATGAAGCGCTGGGCGGGGCTGACCGGCCGCTCGAATTGCGGGCGGAGGAGCTGCGTCGGGCCTCCGATGCGCTGGGCAGGGTGACGGGTCGGGTGGATGTCGAGGAGTTGCTCGACGTCATCTTCGGCGAATTCTGCATCGGAAAGTGAATCGTCGGCTGGGGCGGTCGTGCCCGGCGGTGTCCGCGCCCGTCTCGGTGGGCGCCAATCCTTGCCCGGCGTCCGTCCGGAAGCGCCCGGAGCGTGTCCGGCGGTGTCGCAATGGCGTGTTTGGCGCCCTGCCCGGCCTGGAAATGGCGGAAAAGAGCCGCTTCGTCGGCCGGTGTTTCACGTGAAACACTCGCTCTCGGGGAAATGCTGTCCCAAGTTCTTCTTTGACGACGCGGGTGACTCTGGCTAGGGAAAGCGCCATGAACAGGTTCGATGTCATTGTTGTCGGCGGCGGCCACGCGGGGACCGAGGCGGCAGCCGCGGCCGCGCGGTTCGGTGCGCGAACGGCGCTGGTGACGCATGCTTTCGCGACTGTCGGTGCCATGTCGTGCAATCCCGCGATCGGAGGGATCGGGAAGGGCCATCTTGTTCGGGAGGTCGATGCGCTGGACGGGCTGATGGGCGTGGCGGCGGATCGTGCCGGGATCCAGTTCCGCGTCCTGAACCGCCGCAAGGGACCGGCGGTCCGTGGTCCGCGCGCCCAGGCGGACCGGCGCCTCTACCGCGCGGCGATCCAGGATCTCCTGCGGGGCACGGCGAATCTCACGATTGTCGAGGGGGAGGTCGACGATCTGATGGTCGTCGAAGGCCGCGCGACCGGAGTGCGCCTTGCCAACGGTCGGGAGCTGGCGGCTGGCGCCGTGGTGATCACCACCGGGACGTTTCTGCGGGGCGTGATCCATATCGGCGAGAAGACGATCCCGGCCGGCCGGGTCGGCGAGGGGCCGGCGGTCGGCCTGGCGGAGACCATCGAGCGCCTCGGATTCCGCATGGGGCGTCTGAAGACCGGGACCCCTCCCCGGCTCGACGGCAAGACCATCGACTGGGCCGGTCTGGTCCGCCAGCCGGGTGACGAGCCGCCGGTTCCGTTTTCCTTCCTGACCGGCGCGATCACCACGCCTCAGGTCGATTGCCACATCACCCGGACGACGGCGGAGACCCACACGATCATCGAAGCCAATATCGGGCGCTCGGCGATGTATGGCGGTCACATCACGGGTCGGGGCCCGCGCTACTGCCCGTCGATCGAGGACAAGGTGGTCCGCTTCGGCGAGCGCGACGGCCACCAGATCTTCCTCGAGCCGGAAGGTCTCGACGACGATACGATTTACCCGAACGGGATTTCGACGTCGCTGCCGGAAGATGTCCAGGCGGCGATGGTCGCGTCGATCCCCGGTCTTGAGAAGGCGGTGATCAAGCGGGCCGGGTATGCGATCGAATATGACCATGTCGATCCGCGGGAGCTTTCGGCGACGCTGGAAACAAGGCGGCTGCCGGGGCTGTTCCTGGCCGGCCAGATCAACGGGACGACGGGCTATGAAGAGGCGGCGGGCCAGGGTCTGGTCGCCGGCCTCAATGCGGCCCGGCGGGCCTCGGGTATGGCTGGAGCCGTGCTTGGTCGCGCCGACGCCTATATCGGGGTCATGATCGATGACCTCGTGGCCCGCGGTGTGACCGAGCCCTACCGGATGTTCACTTCCCGCGCCGAATACCGGTTGTCGCTCCGCGCGGATAATGCGGATAGGCGGCTCACGGCGAGGGGCGAGGAGTTCGGGATCGTGGGAAACGACCGGAGCCGGCATTTCCGGCAGAAGCAGGCGGCGATCGAAGGGGCCCGCGCGATGGCGGAGCGGCTGTCGGCAACGCCGAATGAAGCGGCGCGCCAAGGGCTCAATCTGAACCAGGATGGTGTCCGGCGCTCGGCCTTCGAATTGCTGGCACGGCCGGACATTTCCATGGAGACCCTGGCGGCGATTTGGCCGGAGCTCGGGGCGCTCGATCGATTCGTCTCCGAACAGATCGAGATCGATGCTGGATACGCGATGTATCTCGGTCGCCAGGAAGCGGATATCGAGTCCTTCCGCCGCGACGAGAATGTGGCGATCCCCGATGATCTGGAATACGGGGCGGTGGCCGGCCTGTCGAACGAGATGCGGGAACGACTGGCGGCAGCCGCGCCGCAAACCCTTGGTCAGGCGGGGCGCGTCAGCGGCGTTACACCTGCGGCGCTGGTCGCCCTGCTGGCGGAGGTGAACCGTCGTCGGGACCGCGATGTCGCCTGATTCCGAGTCCGTCGACGGGCCGGACGCCATTCGGGCGATCCTTGGTGTTTCACGTGAAACACTTGCCCGTCTCGAAGCGCTGGTCGCCCTGGTGCGCAAATGGCAGCCAGCGGAAAACCTGGTTGCGCCGGCGACCTTGCCCGAGATATGGCGGCGCCATGTCGCCGATTCGGCGCAGCTTGTCGCCTTGTTCCCCGACGCCCGCCGGTGGCTCGATCTCGGCAGCGGTGGCGGTTTTCCGGGTCTGGTCCTCGGATGCCTGCTGGCCGGCCAGCCCGGCGCCGCGATCCATCTGGTCGAGAGCAACGGACGGAAATGTGCGTTCCTTCGAACGGCCACCCGTCAGATCGGTCTTCCGGTCACGGTCCATCAGGGACGGATCGAGACGATGCTGGCGGGGTGGAGCGAACCGGTCGATCGGGTGACCGCCCGTGCGCTTGCGCCGCTCGCGAAGCTGCTTGATCTGTCGGAGCCGGTGTTGGCGACGGGTGTTCCGGCCGCATTCTACAAAGGGGCGGATTTTGTGCGGGAAATCGATGAAGCCGCTCTATCTTGGGGTTTCGATCTGGTAAAACACCAGAGTCGAATCAATATGGATGGCGTCATCCTGGAAATTCGGCAGCCTGTCCGCAGGGACGCCGGCAGTGGTATCGGTGACGAAACGCGATGAGCCTGCCTCCATCACCACGGGTAATCGCCCTCGCCAACCAGAAGGGCGGCGTCGGCAAGACGACGACCGCGATCAACCTGGGCACCGCCCTGGCCGCGATCGGCGAAGAGGTGCTCATCGTCGATCTCGATCCGCAGGGCAATGCGTCGACCGGCCTCGGCATCGACCGCAGGAGCCGGACCCTGTCGACCTACGACCTCATGCTCGGAGAAGCGTCGCTGGAAGACGTCGCGATGACGACCGCGGTCCCACGGGTATCCGTCGCACCATCGACATTGGATCTGCTCGGCGTCGAGCTCGAAATCGCGGCCAGCAGCGATCGCGCCTTCCGGCTTCGCAAGGCACTTGCTCCGTTCTCGGAACGAGATTCGAGTCGGTCCCGAAACTACACCTATGTCCTGGTCGATTGCCCGCCCTCGCTGAACCTCCTGACGATCAACGGGATGGCGGCGTCGCATTCGGTTCTCGTGCCGCTGCAATGTGAATTCTTTGCGCTGGAGGGATTGAGCCAGCTTCTCCAGACGGTCGAGCAGGTCAAGCAGTCGCTCAACCCGGAGTTGTCGATCCACGGCATCGTTCTTACTATGTTCGACACCCGGAATTCCCTTTCCAGCCAGGTCGCGGCGGACGTTCGCGAGAACATGGGCGCGGCCGTCTACGAAACCGTGATTCCAAGAAATGTCCGCGTTTCGGAGGCACCGTCCCACGGCAAGCCCGTGCTGCTCTACGACTTCAAGAGCAGCGGCAGCCAGGCCTATCTGCGGCTCGCCGCCGAGATCATCCAGCGCGAACGCCAATTGCGCGCGGCTTGAGCACGATTCGCCATCGAAACGAATTAGCTACTTTTTGTTAACCATATAACCCCATGAGAAACAAAGGGAATGGCCATGGCTGAAGAGACATCCCGGCAGCGCCTTGGCCGCGGCCTCGCCGCTTTGATCGGCGACGTTGCCACCGAGCCGGGTCCGGAAAAGCGTCGCAGCGCGCCGCCAAAGACATTGCCGGTCGAGTTCCTGCGACCCAATCCGCGCAACCCCCGGAAAGACTTTGGCGCGGCCGACCTCGACGATCTCGCGGCGTCGGTCAAGGAGCGCGGGGTCGTCCAGCCGATCCTGGTGCGCCCGGTCGCGGCAGCGGACAATGGGTATGAGATCATCGCGGGTGAACGGCGCTGGCGGGCGGCCCAGAAGGTCGGGCTGCACAACGTTCCGGTTGTAATCCTCGAGGTCTCCGACAGCGAGGCGCTGGAGCTCGCGATCATCGAGAATGTCCAGCGCGCCGATCTCAATCCGCTCGAGGAGGCGCTCGGCTATCAGCAGCTGATCGACGATCACCAGTATACGCAGGTGCAGCTCGCCGAGGTGATCGGCAAGAGCCGTTCACATATCGCCAACACGCTGCGCCTGCTCAAGCTGCCGGACGGCGTTCTCGACTATGTGCGAAGCGGGAAGCTTTCCGCTGGCCATGCCCGTGCGCTGGTGACCCATTCCGACCCGGAAGCTGCGGCGCGCAGGATCGTCGAGGCCGGGATGAGCGTCCGCGAGGCCGAAGCCATTGACGACGGACGAAGCAAGGCGCGGCAGAAAGCGCAGGCGCCGGAGAAGGACGCCGACACGCGGGCCCTTGAAAAGGCGCTCGGCGACGTGCTCGGCCTCGGCGTTGCCATCAATCACGGCAAGGATGGCGGCGAATTGCGGATCCGCTACAAGACCCTCGAGCAGCTCGACGCGGTCTGTCATCGCTTGAGGCGATAGGCCCGGGACCTGGTGCAGATCAGTGAAGCTGGACGCGAACGGAATGGTGCGGGTGGTCGGGCTCGAACCGACACTCTGTCACCAGAACTGGATTTTGAGTCCAGCGCGTCTACCAGTTCCGCCACACCCGCGCGACAGGCCGATGCCGCAGCTTGCGGATCGGAAGGCCGGGATCATAGTGACGCCCCCGGCGGGGTCAACCTCCGCGGACAGGCTGCTCCGCGCCATCAATCGACTGCCATAGGAACCGGCCTTGCTTCGACGCCTCTACGACTGGACGATGGGACTTGCCGCCGGCCGCCATGCAGGAAAGGCGCTCGCGGGCGTGGCCTTCGCGGAATCGTCCTTCTTCCCGATTCCGCCCGACGTCCTGCTCATTCCGATGGTCCTCGCCGATCGGGCCAAGGCCTGGCGCTACGCGGCGATTGCGACCATCGCCTCGGTGCTTGGCGGGGTATTCGGCTACCTGATCGGCGCCTTCCTTTTCGATCAGGTGGCGCAGCCGATCCTGCAATTCTACGGTTACGACCAGCAGTTCGAGCGCTTCGCCGCCTGGTATAACGACTGGGGGGTGTGGATCGTCCTGGCGGCGGGTGTGACGCCCTTTCCGTACAAGGTGATCACCATCGCCAGCGGCGCGACGGGCCTCAATTTCATCGTCTTCATGATTGCCAGCATCGTCGCGCGGGGCTTGCGTTTCGTCATCGTCGCCGGCTTGCTTTACTGGGTCGGCCCACCAATTCGCGATTTCATCGAACGCCGGCTCGGACTTGTTTTCACCGTTTTCATGGTGTTGTTGATCGGCGGTTTCGTTGCCGCCCGCTACCTGGTCTGAGGAAAACGATGATGGACGCGTCTCGCCGTCGGGAAATGATGGCACCGGCGGTGGTCAGCGTCGTCGGCCTTGCGACGATCGCCACCGCCTGGGGCTTCGAGCTCATCGGCGGCTTCATACCCTGCGCCCTCTGCCTGCAGGAGCGGGTCCCGTATTACATCGGATTGCCGCTGGCGGTCGCCGCCTTGCTGGCCGCGGTCGCCGGCGCCAGGCCGACGGTGGTGCGCATGCTGCTGGTCGCGGCAGGCATCACCTTCGCCTATGGCGCCTATCTCGGCATCTATCACGCCGGTGCCGAGTGGGGCTGGTGGCTCGGTCCGGCCGACTGCGGCGGCAATGCTCCCGCGGTCGCCGATGTCGACGACCTGCTCGGGCAGCTCGACAACATCCGCGTCGTCTCCTGCACCGCGGCGAGCTGGCGCCTGCTCGGCCTGTCCTTCGCCGGATGGAATGCGGTCGTCTCCATCTTCCTGGTGGCTGTCGCCATGTGGGGCGCATTCCGCCCGCTGGCCGAGGAGCCGGCGGAAGTCGCCCGCTCGCGCGCCTGACCGTCAGGCATAAGGCGCGAGCAGGGCGAGGTCGGCCTCCGACAGCCGGTCGGTCGCGGTCATCGCCTGGTGCCAATACGGATAGAGCAGGGGAAGCTTGCTGGCATCGTCAAGGCGCTGGCGCTCTTCAGCGGTGAGCTGCAATTCGGCCGCGCCGAGGCTGTCCTTGAATTGCTCCATGCTTCGACCGCCGACGATCACCGACGTCACGGCCGGACGACCCAGCGTCCAGGCGAGCGAGACCTGCGCGCCGGAGACCTTGCGGGCCCTGGCGATGTCGACGATCACCTCGATGATGTCATAGGCACGCTCCCAGTCACGGATCGGCGGCTCGCCCCATCCCTTTTCGTGGCGGGTGCCGGTCGGGGTCTTCTTGCCGCGCCGGAACTTGCCGGTCAGCAATCCGCCGGCGAGCGGGCTCCAGACCAGGATGCCGAGCCCTTCCGAAAGGGAGATCGGGACGAGTTCATATTCCGCTTCGCGCGCCTCGACCGTGTAATGGATCTGCTGGCTGACGAAGCGGGCGCCGCCGAGACGCTCGGCCGCGGCCAGTCCCTTCATGATGTGCCAGCCCGACCAGTTCGAGCAGCCGACGTAGCGCACCATCCCGGATGAGACGAGATAGTCGAGCGCCGCCATGATCTCGTCGATCGGTGTCTGGCCGTCCCATTGATGCACCTGGTAGAGGTCGATCCAGTCGGTCCGCAGCCGCTGCAGGCTGGCCTCGCACTGGGTGATGATGTGGTGCCGCGAAAGGCCGCGATCATTCGGGCCGGATCCCATGCCGAAGCGGACCTTGGTGGCGAGGACGACGTCGTCGCGCCTGCCTTTCAGCGCCGCGCCGGTGATCTCCTCGGAACGCCCCGCCGAATAGACATTCGCCGTGTCGACGAGATTGACGCCGTGATCGATCATCATGTCGACCTGCCGGCGCGCTTCCTTGACCCCGACCGAACCGACCGCATCCTTGCCACGCCCGAAGGTCATGGTTCCCATTCCGATGGTCGAGACTTTGAGGCCGGAGCGGCCAAGCAGGCGATATTCCATGTCGTTCCTCACTGGCTTGTCGGACAACGTCGGCTGACGGCATAGCGCGTTCAGCCTGGCATGTCTCCGGTCGATCGCAGCTTCCGTCCGAATGCATCGGTCCGCGGCGGTGTTTCGAGGATCGCCGAGCGGATCAGCACCCAGGCGAGCACCGCCGCCAGCAGGTGCCAGATGAAATGCGTGCCTGCCGGGAAGGTCGCGCAGAGCGGCGCATCGAGCTCGCGAGCCAGGAAAGCGCCGAGAAAGACGGCTGCGGCGATCACGAAGCTGGTCGCGGCCGCGACGCCTCGTCGGCGCAGGAGCAACGCGACAACGACGAGGATGATGAGCGGCGTCAGGTAGTAGGCGCCGGGCGGAAGAAGAGCGCGGGGGAGAAGCGGCCCGGCGCCCATGGTCACTGCGAGAAAGCCGATGAGCCCCAGGCCCGCCGGCCAAGCGGTCCAGGCGAAATGCCGTGTGAGCGTCAGCCACAGGATGATCAGCATGAAGACGAGGAACGGCGCCATGTCGATCCACACGGTCCATGCCGCCGCGGTGGTGTGGAACAGGGTCGCGCCAAGTCCGCCGATGGCGACCGCGACGATCGCTCCCCAGATCAGACCGCGCGCGTCGCGATTGGGCCGCCTGATCTGAAGCACCGCCGCCATCACGGCGACCGCGAGCATCGCCACGTTGGTCAATGCGTTCAGCGGCTCGCCGTCGAGCGCGAAGCTGGTGCGCTCGCAATAGACGTCGATCTGCCGGCAGAGCGCCGGCGCCGAGTGAGCGACGAACGAGGGGCAGACGAGATCCAATCGATGCCTCGCGGTCTTGACGATTCAGAAGCATATCGAAGCTTGGCGACGGTGGCCTTGTTAACGCCAGCCGTGTCAGGATGCCTCCGGCGCATTCTACCGACGAAACAGGAGCACCGATCGGACCATGGCGACGAAGATAACCTTTCGTGGAGGGGCGGGGACGGTCACCGGTTCCTGCTATCTCGTCGAGCATGACGGCGGGCGTTTCCTGGTCGACTGCGGGATGTTCCAGGGTAACAAGACGATCCGCGAGCTGAACTATGCGCCGTTCCCCTTCGATCCGGGAGCCATCGACTACCTGCTCCTGACCCATGCCCATATCGACCACAGCGGCCTGGTGCCGAAGCTGACGCGACACGGCTTCGCCGGTCCGATCCATGCGACGGCGCCGACGCTCGACCTCCTGACCTTCATGCTGCCCGACAGCGGCAAGATCCAGGAGGGCGAGGTCGAACGCAAGAACCGCACGCTCCGGCGTCAGGGCAAGCCGCAGATCGAGGCGATCTACACCCAGGCCGACGCCGAGGTCGCGCTCGAGAATGTCGCGCCGCACGGTCTCGAGGAATGGTTCGAGCCGGGGCCAGGTGTGAAGGCGCGCTTCTGGAATGCCGGCCATATCCTCGGCGCGGTCTCCATCGAGCTGGCGATCGACGATGGCGGGCCGCGGCCGCTGCGTGTCCTGTTCTCCGGCGATCTCGGACCGGACGAGAAGGTCTTCCATCTCGCGCCGGACGCGCCGGAAGGCTTCGACTATGTCATCTGCGAAAGTACCTATGGCGATCGCGACCGCGAGGACATCACCGTCGAGGCACGCCGCGCGGCTCTGGAGCGCGAGATCGTCGAGGCGATGAAACGGGGCGGCAACCTCGTCATCCCGAGCTTCGCGGTTGAGCGAAGCCAGGAGCTGCTCCACGACATCGGCGTGCTGCTCGCCGAGGGGCGGATACCGGCCTCGACGCCCGTCTTCCTCGATTCGCCGCTCGCCAGTCGCGTCACCAAGGTGTTCATCCGCCACGCCGACACCCTCGACGATATCGCCCTCGACGAGGCGAAGCTGTTCCGCCACCCGAATTTCCGCATCACCGAGGACGTCGAGGATTCGAAGGCGATCAACCGGATCAGCGGTGGCGCGATTATCATCTCGGCGAGCGGCATGTGCGAGGCGGGCCGCATCCGCCATCACCTCAAGAACAACCTGTGGCGGCGCGAGGCGACGGTACTCTTCGTCGGTTACCAGGCGCCGGGGACGCTCGGTGCCATCATCCAGGGCGGCGCCGACGAGGTGCGGATCCATGGCAGTGACATCAAGGTCCGCGCGACCATCCGGAGCCTCGGCAGCTACTCGGCCCATGCCGACCAGGCGGAGCTGCTCGCCTGGATCCGCGAGCGTCTGCCGGTCAGCGGCGGAATCTTCCTCACCCATGGCGAGGATCACGCGCGCGAGGTGCTGAGCGGCCTGCTTGTCGGGGAAGGCGTCCCGGCCGAGCGCATCCACCTGCCGCAGCTCGACGACGTCTTCGCCCTCAAGGCCGGCAAGCAGCCGCTGCGCCACGCGGCCGAGGCGACGCGCGTGCGGGCGGACCAGATCGAACGCGATTGGGCCAACGACTATGTCGCCTTCACCCTGGCGCTCTCCCGGCGGCTCGACGCGATGCCGGACGACGAGACGAAGCAGGACCTGGTCGCCCGGCTCGACGCGGTGCTGGAAGAGGTGCCGGACTAGACTCGGGAACCATCGTTCGGCGTGACCTCCGGCAGGCAAGGCCCGTGGAGGCCGGGCGCGGGGGAAGCCGGTATCCGGCCCCCCTCTTCACACCCGTGTCACATACCATATAGAGTATGCGCCGCGCTCACGGGGTTGAGCCCCCGGAAGCGGTAGTGATTCGGGAGTGCCCGTGAACGTCCATGTTTCGCCGGGGTCCAATCCGGCGCTGGTTCTCAATGCCGACTACCGGCCGCTCAGCTACTACCCGCTGTCGCTGTGGTCGTGGCAGGACGCGATCAAGGCGGTGTTCCTCGACCGGGTGAACATCGTCTCCGAATATGACGTGGCGGTCCACAGCCCGTCCTTCGCGATGAACCTGCCTTCGGTCGTCTCGCTCAAGACCTACGTCAAGCCGGCGAAGCATCCGGCCTTTACCCGGTTCAACGTCTTCCTCCGCGACCGCTTCGAATGCCAGTATTGCGGTGTCCGGGACGACCTGACCTTCGACCACCTGATCCCGCGTTCGCGCGGCGGCCAGACGACATGGGACAATGTCGTCGCGGCCTGCTCGCCCTGCAATCTCAGGAAGGGCGGCAAGCACCCGCGTGACGCCGGCATGTGGCCGGCGCAGATGCCCTATCAGCCGACGGTCGCCGATCTGCACAATAATGGCCGCCTGTTCCCGCCGAACTACCTCCATGAATCGTGGTTCGACTATCTCTACTGGGATACCGAGCTCGAGCCGTAGCGCGATGGCTCGCGCCGCCGGATCGTCGGTCAGCGCGCGATCCGGTCCATCATCCGGGTCGACAGGATTCGTTTCAGGATCGCGGCGGCGCGGGTGGGGACGGTGACGCGATAGCGCGGCCGCGGATCGGTGCTGTCGAGCGCCTTGACCAGCGTCTTCAGGACGGCGTCCGGGCCCAGCCGGAAGCGCGTGTGGGTGTGGCCGTCCCTTCGCTCCGCGAGATCGCGTCGATAGGTTTCGCTGTGGATCGACTCGTCGATGTCGATCGTCCGGTCGATGTTCGCGACCGCGTTCTGCCGGAAGTTGCTGGCGATCGGTCCGGGCTCGATCAGGACGACGGCGATGCCGGTGCCGTGGAGTTCGAGACGGAGGCTGTCGGCATAGCCTTCGACCGCGTGCTTCGAGGCGACATAGGCGCCGCGATAGCGGGCGCCGACGAAGCCGAGCACCGATGAGCAGAAGACGAGGCGCCCGCTCCCCTGGCGGCGCATCACCGGGATGACCCGCCGGGTCAGCTCGTGCCAGCCGAAGAAGTTTGCTTCGAACTGCGCCCGCATCGCCGTCGTGTCGACATCCTCGATGGCGCCGGCCTGCGCGTAGCCGCCGTTGTTGAAGAGGGCGTCGAGCCGGCCGCCGGTCCGCGAGAGGACGTCGTCCAGGGCGGCTTTGATCGACTCCTCGTCCGCGTAGTCGAGCCGTAGCGACTCGAGTCCCGCGTCGGCTAGCCGTCCGACATCCGCCTGCCTTCGCGCCGTGGCGAAGACGCGCCAGCCCCGCCGCCGGAGTCCGATCGCCGCGTGGTGGCCGATGCCCGACGAACAGCCGGTGATCAGGATCGTGCGGGGGGATTCGGTCAATGGCGGCGTCGGATATGGATGAATCGGCGGCTCGGCCGAAACTAGCACTTATCGGGCGAGCGTGATACGCGGCGACGACGAGGACGGCGACCCGCGGGGAGATCATGAAGGACCCGAATGGTTCACTATACAGGCGATGCCGCGGGGTAATCGGCGACGCGGTGGGCCATCTCAGCGCCGACGACGGCTTCGCCATGGCGAGCCATGTCGCGCTGTCCGCGCTGATGTCGGTCTTTCCGTTCCTGATCTTCGTCGCCGCCCTCGCCAGCTTCTTCGGCGAGGCCGATCTCGCCGACCGGGTCGCGAACCTCCTGTTCGAAGCCTGGCCGGCGGATGTCGCCGGACCGATCACCGCCGACGTGCGCAACGTGCTCGGGCAGCAGCAGCGCGGACTCCTGACCATCTCGATCGTGGTCACCATCTTCCTGGCGTCGAATGGGGTCGAGGCGGTGCGCACCGCGCTGAACCGGGCCTATCGCGTATCCGACACCCGAAACTTCATCTTCCTCCGACTGCAGAGCATCGTCTTCGTCATCGTCGGTGCGGTCGCCAGTCTTTCCCTGGCATTCCTCGGCGTGCTCGGGCCCCTGATCTTCAACTGGCTGGTGGCGCATTTCCCGGCCGTCGCGCCTTATGCGACCACTTTCACGGTGGTTCGTCTCGGAATCACCAGCGCGGCGCTCGCCGTCGTTCTGGTCGCCGCGCACCTCTGGCTCCCCGCCGGCCGTCCGCCCATCCTGCGCCTGTGGCCGGGGATCGTGACGACGCTCGCCCTGTGGCTGATCGCCACCTGGGCCTTCAGCTTCTACCTGCAGCGCTTCGCCAACTATGCGGCTTACTACGCGGGTCTCGCGAGCGTCGTCACCGCGATATTCTTCATGTATCTGATCGCCCTGATTATGATCTTCGGCGCCGAGCTCAATGCATCGCTGGCGCGGCAGGACCGGCCGCGTCCGTAGCGGCGAGGCGGATCAGCTCAGCGGCAACGCATGCTCGGCGGTCCGCGCCAGCGCGGTGGCGAGGACGGCGTAGAGTTCGCGCGGGCTGTAGGGCCGGGTCAGCGTGCGGGAGAAACAGACGGGACGGCGGCTTTGCACCAGGTTGGGGTCGGATGCATCGGCGATGGCGATGATCGGCAGGGCGTCGTGTTTGCCGTCCATGCGGATCAGTTGCGCCGCGACGAAGGGGTCCACGTCGCTGACCGCGAAGTCGATGGCGACCAGATCGACCCGGCGCTCCTGCCTCAGGCGCGCAAGACCGGCCTCGGCCGATCGTTCGGTGTGCACCTGGCACCCGAACTGCTCCGCCAGCATCGTCACGATGGCCGCCGTCGCCGGATTGGCGTCGATGACCGCGACGACAGGCCGCCGCCCATCACAGGTCCGCAATTCGCTCGCCCCGTCGCCTGGCATTTGCGCTCGCTTCCCGCACGAATTCAGGCAACTATCCCGCGGCTTGCTTAAGAACCGGCTAACGTCTCCCCGTGCTCGTTTCCGAGATCACCAACATCGTCCTCCCGGTTTTCGGCCTGATCGCGGTCGGATATTGCGTGGCGTGGTCGGGTCTGCTCACCCGGCCGGCGGGCGAAGCCCTTGCTGATTTCGTCTTCGTCATCGCCATACCGCTGCTCATCTTCCGGACCATCGCCACCGCGGATTTCAGCGGCGCCGAACCGTGGCGCATCTGGCTGCCCTATTTCGCGGTTCTCGCGGTCGTCTGGGTGATCGGGGATCTGGTGATCCGGCGCGGCTTCGGCCGCGATGCGCGGGCAGGCCTGGTCGGTGGCGTCTCCGGCTCATACAGCAATGTCGCGCTGGTCGGCATCCCGCTGGTGATGGCGGCCTATGGCCATGACGGCGTGGTGGCGCTTGCCTTGATCATCGCGGTCCACATGCCGGTGATGATGACGGCGAGCGCCATGCTCATCGGCCGCGCTGAACGACGCGACGGGGCGGCCGAACCGCATGGCGGCCTGGCATCCATTGCCCGCAGCGTGGTGAGGAGCCTGGTGACAAACCCGATTATCATCGGCTTGTTCGCGGGTGCGCTGTGGCGCCTGTTCGGATTGCCCTATGCGGGCGTACCAACGATCCTCGTCGATCGTCTCGCCGACGTGGCGGCGACCCTCGCCCTGTTCGCACTTGGCATGTCGCTCCGCAAATACGGCATCCGTCGCAACATTCCGGCGGGCATCGCGCTGAGCATCCTGAAGCTCGTCGTCATGCCGGGCGTGGTACTGCTGGTCACCCGCCATGTCGTCCCGATGCCGCCGGTATGGACCAAGGTCGCGGTGATCGCCGCCGCATGCCCGACGGGCGTCAATGCCTATCTCATCGCTGCCCGGTTCAGGACAGGCGAAGCGCTCGCCTCGAACACCATCCTGATCTCCACCGGCTTCGCGGTCGTCACCGTGACGATCTGGATGTCGGTGCTCGAATGGATCTAGCCGGGGAGCGAAGCGAGGGCCTCGTCGATCCCGATCATGGCGCGGATGCCGGCCGGCGTCGCACCATCATTCCTCAGCGCGCGCAGGCTGGTCGCGCCGTCGGACTTCGACAGCTTCCGTCCGGCTTGGTCGGTGATCAGCGGATGGTGGTGATAGACCGGCGATGGAAGCCCGAGAAGCCTCTGGAGCAGGAGGTGAGCGGCGGTCGCATGAAACAGGTCCCTTCCGCGGACAACATGGGTGACGCCCTGGAGGGCGTCATCGAGGACGACGGCGAGATGATAGCTCGTCGGGACGTCCTTGCGGGCGACGATGAAATCGCCCCACAGATCGGGGCGGGCCGCGACGATGCCATCTTCGCCATCGGGGCCCGTGCCCTCCTCCTGCCAGGCAAGCGGCCCGGCTTCTTCCATGGCGAGATCGGTACGCAGACGCCAGGCATGAGGTTCGCCGGCCGCGATCCGTTCGTCGATCTGCTTCTTCCCGAGGTTCCGGTCGCGGTCGGGATAGAGGGGTGCCCCGTCGGGATCGCGCGGCCAGGCCGGA
The DNA here is from genome assembly GCF_020442045.1 of Bauldia sp. Lineage (GTDB taxonomy): Bacteria > Pseudomonadota > Alphaproteobacteria > Rhizobiales > Kaistiaceae > Bauldia. The sequence continues at coordinate 19,831 of NZ_JAGRLA010000182.1, forward strand.
TCGGACGCCGCTCGCGTGATCTCTCTCCTCGTCATGAATGCCGGATAGACGAGCTCGCGCGCGCGCAGGCCATCGAGCGCCTCCTTGTAAGCCGCCATGTGTTCCGACTGTCGGCGGACGGGCATCTCCCAGGCGACGCCAAGCCATTCGAGATCGCGGTAGATCGCCGCCTCGAAAACGGGACGGCTTCGGGTCCGGTCGATGTCTTCGATGCGCAGCAGGAAACGACCATTGGCGCGGGTGCAGAGCGCGTGGTCGAAGAGGGCGGAGAAGGCGTGGCCGAGATGCAGCTCGCCGTTGGGGCTCGGGGCAAAACGGAAAACGGGTTGCATGGTTCGCGACAGCTGGCTTCAACGTCTTCAGGCGTGGTCTATCAGCAGACGGGAATCGGACAAAGGCGGGGCGGATGCGTGTGATCCGGAGCGAGGCCGATATCGCCGAGGGCCTTTCCTGGCTCCTCCGTTCCGACCGGCGGCTCGGACGGATCGCAGCGGTTGCCGGCCCTGTTCCGCTGCGGCGAAGCGACGGCGGCCTCCGGGGACTGGCGCGGATCGTCATCGGCCAGCAGGTGTCGGTGGCCAGCGCCGAGGCGATATGGCGGCGGTTCGAGACCGCTTTCCCCGATCCGTCGCCGGGCGCGATCCTCGATGCGGAAGCGGAAACCTTCCGGACCGTCGGACTTTCCCGGCCGAAGATCGCAACCCTTCGCGCCGTGGCGGAGGCATGCCGCGCCGGTCTCGACATCGATCGGCTCGCGGCGATTCCGGGCGGCGAAGCCCATCGGCTGCTGACCGGTATCAGGGGAATCGGCCCGTGGACCGCCGATATCTATCTTCTCTTCTGCCTCGGCCATGCCGATATCTTTCCGGCCGGAGACCTGGCGCTGCGCAACGCGGTGGCGGAGGCGCTCGATCTGAAGGCGCCGCTTGCCGCGCGGGAGGTCGCCACGATGGCCGAGCGCTGGTCGCCATGGCGAGGGGTCGCGGCGCGGCTCTTCTGGACCTATTATCGGGCGACTCGGCAAAGGGCGGCGCAACCGGTTTGATGATCGACGGACCACGACTTCCACCGGCCAGCGGCGGCCCGGCGAAACACCTTGTCGTCTTTCTCCACGGCTATGGCGCAGATGGAAACGACCTGGTCGATATCGGCCGGCACTGGGCGCCGATCCTGCCCGACACGGCTTTCGTCTCGCCGCATGCGCCCGAACCCTGTGCCCAGGCGCCGATGGGCCGGCAGTGGTTTCCGCTGACGACGATTGACGTGCACCTGATCGCGGAAGGCGTCCGTCATGCGGCGCCGGCGGTCGATGCCTTTCTCGACGCGGAGCTCGCCAGCCTTGGCCTGACAGATGCCGCGCTTGCCCTGGTCGGTTTCAGCCAGGGCACGATGATGGCGCTTCACGTCGGTCCGCGCCGCCGTTCGCCGATTGCCGGGATCATCGGCTATTCCGGCATGCTGGCCGGGCCGGAGCGACTTGGTGAGGAAGCAACCGGCAAACCGCCGATCCTGCTTGTCCATGGCGCCGCCGATCCCGTGGTTCCGGTCATGGCGCTTCATGCCGCGGTGCCGGCGCTCGGCGCCGCGGGATTCGAGACGGAATGGCATGTCGCGCCAGGGCTCGAGCACGGGATCGACGGTGACGGGCTGCAGCTCGGCGCGGCCTTTCTTCGCCGGGTCCTGCGGTGAGTTCGCGGGAAGGGCCCGGGCCGGTGCTCCCAGCTCCCCGTCATATGGCTCGCATGATCGGAGGATAGGCGGATGGCGCCGCAGGACGACATTTCCCGCTATCGCGCCAACCTGCAGGGCGAGATCGACAGCGTCGCGCTCTACACGGCGCTGGCGGAGGCGGAGACCGACACCCGGGTCGCCGAGGTCTATCGCCGCCTGGCCGCCGTCGAGCAGGATCACGTCGAGGTATGGCGGAAGGCGATCGCCGGCAAAGGCGGCGAGGTTGCCGACCTGACGCCGAGCGTCCGCGCGCGGGTTCTCGGCTGGGTCGCGCGACGCTTCGGTCCGTCGCTTGTGCTGCCGGTGATCGTCGCGACGGAAGCCAAGGATCACGCGGCCTACCGGAACCAGCCGGAGGCGATCGCCGCCGGGCTCCCCGCCGATGAGCAGTCGCATTCCCGCATCATCCGCACCGCGATGGCGGGGTCGGGCGGGCTTGCCGGCCCGGAGATTGCGAGACTCGAGGGCCGGCACCGGGCGGGTTCCGGCAACGCGCTGCGGGCTGCCGTGCTCGGCGCCAATGACGGGCTCGTATCGAATATGAGCCTGGTGATGGGGGTCGCCGGCGCGACGGCGGCCGAACAGACCATCCTGCTTGCCGGTCTGGCCGGACTGATCGCCGGCGCCTGCTCGATGGCGATGGGCGAATGGCTGTCGGTCAACAGCGCGCGCGAACTGGCCGGGCGGCAGATCGCGCTGGAGGCCTCGGAGCTCAGGATGTTTCCCGAACAGGAGCGCGAGGAGCTCATCCTGATCTACCAGTCGAAAGGCCTTTCCGAGGCCGAGGCGACGTCGGTGGCCGATCGCCTGCTCCGCCGGGACGGCGCGGCGGTCGATACGCTGGCGCGCGAGGAACTCGGCATCGATCCGCAGGAACTCGGCGGTTCCGCCTGGGTGGCCGCGGCATCCTCCTTCATGCTTTTCGCGATCGGTGCGATCTTCCCGGTCGCGCCATTCTTCTTCCTGACCGGCCAAGCTTCTGTAATCACTAGTCTTCTGGCAGGGGGAATTGCGCTGGCGCTGATCGGATTCGGAACGTCGCTGTTCACCGGGCGGGGCGTGGTCTTCTCGGCGCTCCGCCAGATCCTGATCGGCTATGTGGCGGCCGGCGTCACCTATGGCGTCGGCGCGCTGGTCGGTGTTTCCCTGGCATAACCGATTGATAGTGCTTGTTTTTCGTGGAGAGAAGGGACGGCAAGGCGGATGAGGGTCCTGATTTGCGGCGGTGGGGTGATCGGAGCGGCGACCGCCTATTTCCTGGCCAGGCGAGGGGTCGATGTCACCGTCGTCGAGCGGACCGGGATAGCCTGCGCCGCATCGGGAAAAAGCGGGGGATTCCTTGCACTTGACTGGTGTGACGGGGGACCGCTGGAGGGCCTGGCGCGGCGCAGTTACGCCCTCCATGCCGACCTCGCCGAAGCGCTCGAGGCGGACTATGGCTACCGGGCGATGACGACCTATTCGGGAGCTGCGAGCGCGAACCGGAAAGCCAGCAAAAGCAATAATTTGGGAGTGGACTGGATCTCCGACGACCTGGTTCTCGGATCGCGTCTGGGGTCGACCGAAACCACCGCGCAGGTTGATCCGCGCGCCTTCACCAAAGCGCTGATCGCGGCGGCGGGACGGCTGGGGGCGGTGGTGAAACAGGGTATGGTCGCGGGTTTGACGCGAACGGGCGACGGCCGGGCGGTGACCGGCGCGACCGTCTCAATCGATGCCTCGGACGAGACGCTCGAAGCCGACGCGGTTGTCCTCGCCATGGGGCCATGGTCGATTCTCGCCAGCCAATGGGTGCCGCTTCCACCGGTCTTCGGGCTGAAGGGGCACAGCCTCGTCTTCGATACCCCCGGGCGGCTGCCGCCCGATGCGCTCTTTGTCGAATATCGCGAGGCGTCGGGGGCGATGGCCTCTCCGGAGGTTTTTCCCCGAGCCGACGGCACCACCTATGTCTGCGGCGTCTCGGCCCATGACAGTCCGCTGCCGGTCGACCCGGCCGATGTCACGCCGGACCCGGGATCGATCGAACGGCTGGAGGCGATCTGCGCCGCTCTGTCGCCGGCGCTCGATCCCGCCCGGATCATCGCGCGCCAGTCCTGCTTCCGGCCGGTCACCCAGGACGGGCTGCCGCTGATCGGCGCGATCCCCGGCGTCGCCAATGCCTATGTCGCCACCGGCCACAGCGTCTGGGGCATGCTCAACGCGCCGGCGACCGGCGAGGCGATGGCCGAGCTCATCCTCGACGGCGCGGCAACGACGATCGACATCTCCGCCTTCGACCCCGGTCGCGTCCCGCCTTTCGATGCCAGCCGGCTGCAGACGGGCACCCTGTAGCCGCTGTCGGTCAGCCTGCCGGCGTCGGCGCCGGGAAGGTCCAAGAGCCATCGAGGATTTCCGGCCGCGGTTCGTAGAGGCGGATCGCGTAGTTCCAGCCAGGCGTGATCGGGATGCAGTTCACACGTCCGTCCCCGCAGCCGCCGAAGTTGATCGTGTAGGAGCCGTCCGCGTTCGGCATCGCCGAGGTGTTGTTGTAGCTGTTCCGGCCGAGGTCGTTGGGCTCCAGATAGCCATCGGCGTTGTAGACGGTGATCGACCAGAACGCGTCCACCGGTACGTCCTTCACGGTGACCGTGTGGGGCGTCTCGCCGTCATTCTCGCCGACGCCTTCGATGATGGCGGTCGCCGTGCCGGCCGGTTGGCCCGCCCAGCCCGCCATGGTGCCGACCAGGTGGTCGATGGGGTCGACCTCGTCCTTGCGGCCGAAGGCGCGGGACGCATCGAAACCAACCGCGGCCGCCAGATCGCTCACGGCCTTCCGGGCCTCCGCCAGGCTCTCGAGGTCCCAGTCCGGCGCCTCGAACGGCCCGTCTCCGCCGCCGCTCAAGGCGATGCCATCCTGGGTGGCGTGCGCCGATGCGAGATCGTGCGGATCGGCGGCGTCAACGAAGGTGCGGAACAGGACGAAGGCGAAGCGCGTGCCGACCTCGTCCTCGGTCAGTTCGTAGGTTCCCGGCGACGACTCCACGAAACTGAAATGGTCCTGGTTGATCACCAGCATGGACTGAAAGCGGTCTCCGACCTCCGGCAGCGTGATCGTCGCCGGCTCGGCCAAATCCAGCACGACAGCGGAGTAAAGCGTGTCCTGGTTGGCGCGGATGATCGGTTGCGGTTCGTCGGCCGACACCAGCTCGCGCTCATGGACCAACTCGCCCAACCCGATCTTGTTGGCCGCCAGATTGGCCCGGAACATGGTGTCGGATTCGGCGCGCACGAGGTTCTGGATCGTAACCTCCTCGGACGATGCGGCCACCGGGGCGAGCAGGGCCAGAGCGGCCGCGATGCCGACGAGCATAGTATTCGTCACGGATTCCTCCCGTCTTTGTCTGCGCCTTCTCCGCTCGGAGAATGGGGAAGAATTTTGGGCATGCCTTGATGCAAATCAGTGTCCGCCATCGTCATGGCGGCATCATTGCGATTCGACGGACTTCGTCTTTGGTGCAAAATAGGTCCGACAAATAAGCATTTGTCATTGTATTAAGGGATGATCCGCCATCTGGCGGGAAAAGGCCAAACCGGGAGGCTTCCGATGGCGATTCGTGTCGAGCATATGGCCGCGGCCGCGGTTCTGATTTCTTGCCTGGCGGTCCAGGGAGGGGCATCGGCGCAGGATGTCGACACCGCCATGGATTCGGGAACCTTCGACAAGGCGACCGCCGAAAGGGCCTTTCCCGCCGGGCGGCCCTATTCGCCATGGGCGGGCCGCAACTTCCCGACCCGGCCGCTTTTCGGCGATACCCACCTCCACACGTCCTTCTCGATGGATGCCGGCGCGTTCGGCGCCCGGCTCGGGCCGCGCGACGCCTACCGCTTCGCCAAGGGCGAGGAGGTCATGGCGTCGTCGGGTCAGCCGGTGAAGCTGTCGCGACCCCTCGACTTCCTCGTCGTCGCCGACCATTCCGACAACATGGGCTTCTTCCCCGACCTGCTTGCCGGAAAGCCCGAAATCCTCGCCGACCCGACGGGACGGCGCTGGTACGACATGGTCCAGTCGGGCGACGGCGCCACCGCGGCGCTCGAGATCATCAGCGCCTTCTCGCAGGACAAGTTCCCGCCGGCGCTGCTCTACACCCCGGATTCGCGCGCCTATAAATCGGCATGGGACGAGACGATCGACGCCGCCGAGGAGGCCAACGAACCCGGCCGGTTCACCGCCTTCATCGGCTACGAATGGACCTCGAATACCGGCGGCAACAACCTCCATCGCAACGTGATCTTCCGCGACAACGCGGACAAGGCCGACCAGGTGGTGCCCTATACGGTCTATCCGCCCGGCAGCGACAACCCCCGCGACCTGTGGAAATGGATGGATGCCTACGAGGCCAAGACCGGCGGCAACGTCCTGGCGATCGCCCATAACGGCAACCTGTCGAACGGCCGCATGTTCCCGATGATCGAGCCGGGCACCGACAAGCCGCTCGACCGGGAATACGCGGAGACCCGGGCCAAGTGGGAGCGGCTCTACGAGGCGACCCAGATCAAGGGCGACGGCGAGACCCATCCCTTCCTGTCGCCGAATGACGAGTTCGCCGACTTCGAGACCTGGGACAAGGGCAACCTCGACCTCAGCGTCAAGAAGACGCCGGAGATGCTCCAGTACGAATATGCCCGCGAGGCGCTCAAGAACGGCCTGAAGCTCGAGGCCGGGCTCGGCGTCAATCCCTACAAGTTCGGCATGATCGGCTCGACCGACGCCCATACCGGCCTCGCCGCCGTCGCCGAGGACAATTACTTCGGCAAGACGTCGGCCATGGAGCCCAATCCCGAGCGGCTGACGAAGCCCTTCGTCGAGAGCAAGAACGGGACGATCTTCGAGTGGGAGACCTCGGGTTCCGGCTACGCCGCGGTCTGGGCGAAGGAGAATACCCGGCAGGCGATCTTCGACGCCATGGAGCGTCGGGAGACCTACGCGACGACCGGGCCGCGGATGGTGGTCTGGCTCTTCGGCGGGTTCGACTTCACCGCCGATGACGCCAATACCCGCACCCCGGCCATCACCGGCTACACCAAGGGCGTGCCGATGGGCGGCGACCTTCGCGACGCGCCGGACGGCAAGGCGCCGAGTTTCCTGGTCGCAGCGCTCAAGGACCCGATCGGCGCCAACCTCGATCGCTACCAGATCGTCAAGGGCTGGCTCGACGACGCGGGCGAGCTGCACGAGCAGGTCTATGACGTCGCCTGGTCGGGCGATCGCGAGCCCGGCGCCGACGGCAAGGTTCCAGCGGTCGGCAGCACGGTCGATGTCGAGAATGCCACCTGGACGAATACCATCGGTGCGCCGGAACTGATCGCGGTGTGGTCCGACCCGGACTTCGATGCCTCGCAGCGGGCCTTCTATTACGGGCGCGTGATCGAAATCCCGACGCCGCGCTGGACCGCCTATGACGCCGCCAAGTTCGGGGTCGAACCACTCGAAGGCACGACGATGACGCTCCAGGACCGCGCCTATACCTCGCCGATCTGGTACACGCCATCGGAGTAGGCGTGGTATGATGCCCGGCATGCGCGGCGGCGATGACGCTCGTCGCCGGGGAGGGGCTCCGGCGACGGCAGCCGAAGGCGACGACGCGCGGTGGCAATGGAGGCAACAGCCATGGACACGATCATCAACCTGATCATTCAAGTCGTCGCCGGGGCGCTTGGCGGCAACGCCGTCGGCAAGAGCGCGAAGAACCTGTCGCTCGGCGGCGCCGGCGACACCATCGCCGGGGCGATCGGCGGCCTCGGCGGCGGGCAGATTCTCGGAGCCCTCGTTCCGGCGATCTCCGGCGCCGCCGGGGGCGGGCTCGACATCGGGTCGATCGTCGGCCAGGTGGTCGGCGGCGGGGTCGGCGGGGCGATCCTCACGGCGATCGTCGGGGCGATCAAGAAAGCGATGGCGAAGTAGCGGAGCAACGGAGCCGGGCCCTTGAACGCATTTCGCCGGCTCGTCGCGGAGCCGCTGTTCCAGTTCCTGGTCATCGGTGTCCTGCTGTTCGGCGGCTACAGGCTGCTTCAGGAGCGCGAGGGCGGTCCGGAACCCGAGACGATCGTCGTGTCGTCGGGGCGGATCGCCCAGCTCGCCGAAATATTCTCGCGCACATGGCAGCGGCCGCCGACGCCCAACGAGATGAGCGGACTGGTCGATACCTTCGTCAAGGAAGAGATCTTCTATCGCGAGGGGCGCAAGCTCGGCCTCGACGAGGACGACACGGTGTTCCGGCGCCGGCTGCAGCAGAAGATGGAATTCCTGATGGAGCCGAGCCCGGCGGATCTCGCTCCGGGCGAGGGCGAGCTGGAGGCGTTCCTCGCCGCGCACCGGGAGGCCTACCGCCTGCCGGCGCAGATGGCTTTCGTGCAGGTCTTCGTCGATCCGCGAAAGCATGACGATGCATCGGCCGAAGTGGAGCGTCTCCTCACCGCGCTGCGAAACGGCGGCGGTGACGTCGATCCAACCACCCTCGGCGACAGGACGCTGCTCCCGGCGGCAATGCCGCTGACCTCCGAGCCACGGATCGGCGCGACCTTCGGCGAGGACTTCGCGAGGGCACTCGCGACCGGCCCGGCCGGCGAATGGACCGGCCCGCTCCGCTCGTCCTTCGGCCTCCATATCGTGCGGATCGACGAGCGCCAGGCGGCGCGCGATCCCGAGCTTGCCGAGGTCGCCGGTTTCGTCCGCCGCGACTGGGAAGACCAGCGCCGCCGCGAGATCGCCGCCGAGCGCTACGGGCAGCTTCGCGCGCAGTATACGGTGATCGTCGAGGACGCGCCGAGGGAGCAGTCGGCCAGCGTCGATACGAAAAAGCGGGCCGTCCAGTGACCCGGCTCAGGCCCATCCTGCTGCTGGTGGCGCTTCTCGGCCTGTCGCAGGCGGCCATCGCCCATGAGTTGCGGCCGGCCTTTCTCGAGCTGATCGAGACCGCGCCGGACCGCTTCGACGTGTTGTGGAAGGTGCCGGCGCGGGGCGAGGCGCGTCTCGCCCTCGATGCGACGCTGCCGGAAAGCTGCACGGAGACCGGGCCGCGGACGGTCACCGATACCGGCATCGCGGTGTCGAGCCGCTGGAGCGTCGCCTGCGAGGGAGGGCTCGCCGGCCGGACAATCGCGATCGGTGGGCTCCGGGCGACCTATACCGATGTGTTGCTGCGCATCGAGGCCATCGACGGCGTCCAGCAGTCGGCGCGGCTGACGCCGGACAATCCGGGCTACGTCGTGCTTGCGGCGCCGTCGACCTTCGACACCGCGCGGACCTATCTTGTGCTCGGCGTCGAGCACATCCTGCTTGGCATCGACCACCTGCTCTTCGTGCTGGCGCTGCTTCTCCTGATCCGCAACCTCAGGACCCTGATCGAGACGATAACCGCCTTCACCGTCGCCCACAGCATCACGCTCGCCGCGGCGGCGCTGGGCTGGGCCGTCGTGCCGCAGCCGCCGATCGAGGCGGCGATCGCGCTCAGCATCGTCGTCGTCGCCAGCGAGATCGTTCGCGCCGGCCGCGGCGCGACCGACCTGTCGATCCGGTTTCCCTGGCTGATCGCCTTCCTCTTCGGGTTGCTCCACGGCTTCGGCTTCGGCGGCGCGCTGCGTGACATCGGCCTGCCGCAAAAGGACGTTCCGCTGGCGCTCTTCACGTTCAATCTCGGGGTCGAGGCGGGCCAGCTCCTCTTCGTCGCCGCCGTGCTGGCCGTGCTCGCCGCGGTCCGGGCCCTGGTCGCGGCGCCGCTGCCGAGGGCGCGCATGGCGGCCGCCTATGGGATCGGCGCCGTCTCCGCCTTCTGGTTCGTTCAACGGGTGTTGAGCTTCTGAGCCGGTGGCCCGCCGGCCGGCGCGGAGCGGGGATCGCGGCGGCGGTCGCGTGCTTCCGCGGCCATTCCGGTTTTGACCTGGATTAAAGCCGCGGTGAAACGGGTCGGCTAGGACTCGCCCTCCAAGGGGAGTGAGGCGGATGAGCCTGATACCGAAGGATCTGACACCGGTCCTCCAGGCGACGATGCAGAAGGGCGCGGGCGCCCAGCGCTGGCAGCGGCCGACCTGGGTCGACCACCTGCCGCCCTGCAATGCCGCCTGTCCGGCCGGCGAGAATATCCAGTCCTGGCTGGCGCTGGCGCGGGAGGGGAATTTCGAGGCCGCCTGGCGGACGCTGGTCGCCGACAACCCGATGCCGGCGGTCCACGGCCGGGCCTGCTATCACCCCTGCGAGACGCGCTGCAACCGCAAGGATCTCGACGAGGCGGTGCTGATCCACGCGGTCGAGCGCTTCCTCGGCGACCGCGCCGCCGGGGAGGGCTGGGCGGTGACGCCGGGTCCCGATACCGGCAAGCGGGTGCTGGTCGTCGGGGCGGGACCCGCCGGCCTCTCCTGCGCCTGGCATTTGCGGCGGCTCGGCCACGCGGTCGAGATCCGCGACGCGATGCCCGAGCCCGGCGGCATGCTCCATTATGGAATCCCCGCCTATCGCCTGCCGCGCGCCGACCTCGCCAAGGAGGTCGCCCGGATCAGGGCGATGGGCGTGACCTTCACCATGAACACCAGGGTCGACGACATCGAAGCCGCGGTCGAGTCCGGCGGGTTCGATGCCTGTTTCGTCGCGATCGGCGCGCAGGCCGGCAACCATCTCGACATTCCGGCCGCCGACGGCAGCAAGATGGTCGACGCGATCCGGCTGTTCGAGGATATCGAGGCGGGCCGCGCGCCGCAGCTTGGCCGCGTCGTCGGCGTCATCGGCGGCGGCAACACGGCGATGGACGCGGCCCGCGTCGCCAAGCGACTGGGGGCGGAAGAGGCGATCCTGATCTACCGCCGCGACCGCGAGCATATGCGGGCCGACCCCTATGAGGCGGACGAGGCCTTCCTCGAAGGGGTCAAGGCGCAGTGGCTGACCAACCCGGTCCGCTTCGGTTCGGAGGGCGTCACGGTCGAGGCGATCGAGCTCGGCGAGGACGGCTCGCTCAACCCGACCGGGCGGCTCGAGACGCTGCCGGTCGACGCGCTGGTGCTGGCGCTCGGCCAGCATGCCGAGCTCGACGTCCTGCGCAAGGTCGATGGCGTCGCGATCAGTGCGCGCGACACGGTGCTGGTCGATGCCGGAATGATGACCGGCCGGGCGGGGATCTTCGCCGGCGGCGACGTGATCGGCGGGCTGATGACGATGACCGCGGCGACCGGACACGGCAAGAAGGCGGCGCGCTCGATCGACGCGTGGCTTCGTGGCGGGCATCTCGAGGCGCGGGAGAAACCGCCGCCGGTCGACTTCGACATGCTCAACCTGCCGCTCTTCCTCGATGCCGGCCGTTCGCAGATGAGCGCCTTGCCCCTGGAAGCGCGGTCGGGCTTCGCCGAGGTGGTCGCCGGGATCAGCGATCGCGAAGCGCGCTACGAATCCGACCGCTGCCTTTCCTGCGGCAACTGCTTCGAATGCGACAACTGCTTCGCCGCCTGTCCGGAACAGGCAGTGGTCAAGCTCGGCAAGGGGCGGAAATACACGGTCAACCTCGACCTCTGCACCGGCTGCGCGGTCTGCTACGACCAGTGCCCCTGCCATGCGATCGAGATGGTCGAGGACGTGGCGGCGCTCGCCGGCGATGCGCGCCGGCCGCTTCGCTTCAAGGCACGGCCGTGAGGGGCGGGCGATGAATACCAGCAGCAACGCGCCGGCCACCGACACCATGGACGGCAACGCCGCCGTCGCTCATGTCGCCTACCGGATCAACGAGGTCTTCGCGATCTATCCGATCACGCCGTCCTCGCCGATGGCCGAGCATGCCGACGAGTGGATCGCCAAGGGAATAACCAACGTCTGGGGGACGCTGCCCTCGGTGCAGGAGATGCAGTCGGAGGGCGGCGCCGCCGGGGCGCTGCACGGCTCGCTGCAGAGCGGCGCGCTGACGACGACCTTCACCGCCTCGCAGGGGCTGCTGCTGATGCTGCCCAACATGTTCAAGATCGCCGGAGAGCTGACGCCGACGGTCTTCCATGTCGCGGCGCGCTCGATCGCCACCCAGGCGCTGTCGATCTTCGGTGACCACCAGGACGTGATGGCGGTGCGCTCCTCGGGCTTCGCGCTGCTCGGTGCCGCCTCGGTGCAGGAGGCGCATGACCTGGCGCTGGTCGCGCAGGCCGCGACGCTGGAATCGCGGGTGCCGTTCCTCCATTTCATGGACGGCTTCCGCACCTCGCACGAAGTCAACAAGCTGACGCTCCTACCCGACGAGGCGATGCGGGCGATGATCGACGAGGGGCTGATCCGAGCCCATCGCGAGCGGGCGCTGAGCCCGGCCCATCCGGTCGTCCGCGGCACGGCGCATAATCCCGATACCTTCTTCCAGGCGCGCGAGACGGCCAACCCCTTCTACGCGGCGGTTCCCGGCATCGTCCAGGCGGCGATGGACCGGCTCGGCGCGCTGTGCGGCCGCCACTATCGCCTCTTCCGCTATGACGGGCATCCGGAAGCCGAGCGTGTCGTGGTGTCGATGGGCTCCGGCGCCGAGGTCGTGCGCGAGACGGCGGTGACGCTCGCCGAGCAAGGCGAGAAGGTGGGGGCGCTGCAGGTGCTGCTCTACCGGCCCTTCTCGGTCCCGGACTTCCTCTCTGCGCTGCCAGAGACGGTGAAGAGCATCGCGGTGCTCGACCGCTGCAAGGAGCCGGGCGGCCCCGGCGAGCCGCTCTACCAGGATGTCGTCGCGGCGATGGCCCAGGCGGTGGCAAGGGGCGAGCGCGAAGCGATGCCGCGCGTTGTCGGCGGGCGCTACGGCCTCTCGTCCAAGGATTTCCATCCCGGCATGGCCAAGGCGGTCTTCGACGAGGCGGCGAAGCCCGATCCGAAGAACGGCTTCACCATCGGCATCGACGACGACGTGTCAGGCACCAGCCTCGCCTATGACCGCGACTATGACGTCGAGCCGGAAGCGACCAAGCGCGCGCTGTTCTTCGGCCTCGGTTCGGACGGCACGGTCGGCGCCAACAAGAACAGCGTCAAGATGCTGGCGGAGGATCCCGACCGCTTCGCGCAGGGCTATTTCGTCTACGACTCGCACAAGTCCGGGGCCGAGACGGTGTCGCATCTCCGCTTCGGCCGCGAGGCGATCCACGCGCCCTATCTCATCCGCCACGCCGACTTCGTCGCCTGCCACCGTTTCGAGCTGCTGCGCAAGCTCGATGTCCTCGGGGCCGCGCGGCCCGGCGCGACCTTCCTGCTCAACGCGCCTTTCCCGGCCGACATCGTCTGGGACAAGCTGCCACGGCCGGTGCAGCGTCACATCATGGAGAAGAATCTCCGCTTCTTCGTCATCGACGCCACCAGCGTCGCGCAGGACCTCGGGCTCGGGCCGCGGGTCAACACCATCCTCCAGACCTGCTTCTTCGCGATCTCCGAAATCCTGCCGCGCGACGAGGCGATCGCCGCGATCAAGGCGTCGATCGAGAAGGCCTATGGGCGCAAGGGCGGCGCGGTGATCGAGAAGAATTTCGCCGCGGTCGACGCGGCGCTCGAGCATCTCTTCGAGGTCGCGGTGCCGGGGAGCCTGACCGGCGTGCCGAACCCGAGCCTAGTGCCGGACGACGCGCCGGCCTTCGTGCGCAACGTCACCGGCGCGATGATGGCGGGGCGTGGCGACGGGATACCGGTCAGCGCGATGCCGGTCGACGGAACCTTTCCGACGGGAACGACGGCCTTCGAGAAACGCAACATCGCGGTCGAGGTGCCGCTCTGGGATGCCGATCTCTGCATCCAGTGCGGCCAGTGCGGAATCGTCTGCCCGCACAGCGTGATCCGGGCGAAATACTATCCGGAGGAAGCGCTGACCGGTGCGCCAGAGAGCTTCCGCTCGGCGCCGGTCAACGCCCGCG
>NZ_JAGRLA010000183.1 GCF_020442045.1 Bauldia sp.
GGTGTTGTCGATGTCGAGGAGCTTGGCGTCGAGAAAGACGTTCTTGCCGGCCGCGACGAGGTTGCGGGCGAAGTCGATCCCACCGGCGAAGATCAGCTGCAGGCCGACCTTGTAGAAGCCGACGCTGTCGCCGAGCGTCGTCACCAGCGATTCCGCGGTGGCGACATCGGGCACGTCGAGGGCGACGATAAGGCGGTCTCTGGCGGGAATCGGCTGCATCAGGGCCTGTGGTGTAGCCGAAGCTGGGGCGAGGTCAAGCGCCGGCGGGCGCTGTCCAGACTGAAGCACCAGTGTCTTGGTCGCGACCGTTGGCTCGACTCGATCTTCGCAAGCAATAACCATCTCATCTCATGCACAGCTCGCGATCGCCCTTGGCCATGAGGCACTCTAGGGTCTTCTCCTGAGCCCGCTTGCTCGCGGATCAGGATTTGCCCTGTGCGCCGACGCGCAAAGCGGCAGCGCGGAATAGCTGAATACCCCTTTACTGACACATCCAAGAACGTTGGCAATCGGCCTTGGCTTCGCTAGGCTTTCAACCAAATGATGCATTTTTGACTCACTACTAATCATAAAAGGTTGCATAAGGCGGAAAAAGGATGCGTCCCGTTGACAAGTGGCAACGAAGAATCCACTTAGGAATTAATACGGCTGGCCCCTCTGCACTACGCATGGGTCGGCCTTCTTTTTTGTATGGGGCGGCATTGTGACCGCCTACACTAAGCCGTACCTCGTCGTTCCTGATCAGATAAAGCTGCTTGAGAGCCGGGGCATGAGTGTTCCGGATCAAGGAAAAGCGGCCGAGTACCTTTCGCGCATCGGCTACTACCGCCTCAGTGCATATTGGTATCTCTTTCGAGAGTCAGAACGAGGCTCGCCACCCCGATTCCTAGACCAGTTCAAGCCCAATTCTTCGTTCAAAGTAGCGGTAGAACTTTACGCCTTCGACAAGGCCCTTCGCCTCCAATCTCTCGACGTTCTGGAGCGGATCGAAGTCGCTATCCGCACCCCGATAGCCCTACAAATCGGCCAATACGATCCTTGGGCGCATCGCAGCGCGCAGTATCTCGACCGACGATTTATCCAGCACCACCATGCTGATTGGCTTCGCAAACTGGATGAGAAAGCAACCGATTCCAAAGAGGAGTTCGCCGAGCATCTTCGGAGAAGATACAGTCCTTCACCCATGCCCATCTGGATCGCTGTCGAACTGCTCGACTTCGGTCCTTTGTCGTTCCTGTTGTCGGGCTTGCGTCGTCGCGATCAGACAGAAATCGCCTTGAAATTGAATGTGCCTCGTCCCGAGCTTCTTGTGAGTTGGATACGCGCGCTCGCTCTTGTGCGGAATATCTGCGCTCACCACGCGCGGCTTTGGAACCGTCCTCTGGTTTTCCAGCCCAAGCTCCCGCAGGCAGGCGAAATTCCATTACTGGATCACCTGGTAAGCAGTCCGTACGCAAATCGTCGGATCTATGCCGCCGCTGCGGTCGCGCGATATCTCCTTATGGAAGTTAATCCCAGGACAAGATGGGCTGACCGCCTGAAAGCCCATCTGGAGACATTTCCGACAAGCCCTCATCTGTCGCTCAAGACGAGCGGCTTTCCGGCCGCTTGGGAGAACTTGCCTCTCTGGGCTTGACAGAGGCGTGTTCAAGTTTCGATTGGCTGAATGGGACAGCTTCCGCAAGCGCCGCCTAATCCGCCAGCCGCGCCGACAGGTCGACGAGCTGGCGGCAGAGGCGCTTCAGCAGCTTCGACACCGGCTCGACCGTCAGCTCACCGGATTCGTCGAAAGCGTCCTGGGCGCGGCTCACCTCGATCTTGGTCGGAATGAGGATCGCGCCAAGCCCGGCCTGGACGATCTTGCGCAGATCGATCAGCGCCCGGGCGCCGCCGATCATGCCGTCCGAGGTGCTGCCGATCGCGTAGACCCGGTTGCGATACTTGGTGTCGCCGGTCGCCTCGACCCGGCTCACCCAGTCGATGGTGTTCTTGAGGAGCGGCGGCACCGAGTTGTTGTATTCCGGCGTCGCGATCATCACGCCCTGGTGCGCGGCGATCAGCCTGGCGAGCTTTGTCGCGTTCTCCGGAACCCCTTTCTCCTTCTCGAGGTCGCCGTTGTAGATCGGCATCTCATAGTCGGCGAGCGATATGCGCGTCACGCCGGCATCGGCAAGCGCAAGCTCCTTGGCGGCAAGCGCGGCGAGCTTGGTGGAGAGCGAACCGGATCGGATCGAGCCGGCAAAAACGAGGATACTGGCAGGGGCCATGGGAAATTCCGGTTGGAGGGCGGGAGGGTCCCGCCTGGAAGGCGGGAAGGTCCGGCAAGAATAGCCGACGATCCGCCCCCCGTCAGCGCACAGACACGTGAACGCGAGGGGCGATCAGGATCGCAAACGGCCCCCGCGCCGTCGGTCAGGTCCCCGCCCCATCGCGCGGCCCCATCCGGTTATAGGCGTCGAGCGCGGCGATCTTGTAGCCCTCGGCGAGGGTCGGATAGTTGAAGGCATTCTCGACGAAATAGTCGATGGTGCCGCCGAGATTAAGCACCGCCTGGCCAATGTGGATCAGCTCGGTCGCGCCTTCGCCGACGATATGGGCACCGAGCAGCTTGCGGTCGTTCAGCGAGAAGAGCAGCTTCATCATGCCCGACTCGAGGCCCATGATGTGGCCGCGCGAGATCTCCCGGAAGCGGGCGATGCCCACCTCGTAGCCGACCCCATTCGCCCGGGCCTCCGGCTCGGTCATCCCGACCGTCGAGATTTCCGGAACCGCGTAGATCCCGTAGGGGAAATATTCCGGCGCGGAGGAAACCGGCGCGCCGAAGGCGTGGCAGGCGGCGATCCGCCCCTGCTCCATCGAGGTCGAGGCGAGGCTCGGGAAGCCGATGACGTCACCGGCCGCGTAGATATGCGGCACCGATGTCTGGAAGGTGGTCCGGTCGACCTCCAGCCGGCCGCGATTATCCGCCTCGATGCCGCAGGTCCCAAGGCCGAGATTGGCCGTCGCGCCGACCCGTCCGGCGGCATAGAGCAGCATCTCGGTGCGCACCCGCCGGCCATCGGAGAGGAAGCTCACCGCATAGCCCTGGTCGTCGAGCTCGACACGTTCGACCTTGGCGCCGAGCCGGAACTGGATGCCCCGCTTCCTCAGATCGTGGAGGAATTCGTCGATGATCTCGCGGTCGATGAATTCGAGGAGAGCCTCGCGCGGCTCGATGATCGTCACCGGCACGTCGAGCGCGGAGAAGATCGTCGCATATTCGATGCCGATGACGCCAGCGCCGACCACGGTCAGGCTACGCGGCACATGCGGCTCGGTGGCGATGTTGTCGCTGTCGAAGATGTTGCGGTCGTTGAAGGGGATCGCCGGCGGACGGAACGGCGCCGTGCCGACCGCGATAATGATCTTGTCGCCGGCGAAGCTGTGTTCCTCGTCGGCAGTCTTCACCGTCAGCGTATGCGGATCGACGAAGCGGGCGACCCCGGCAAAGGTCCTGACCCCGTTTCGCGCGAACTGGTGCTCGAGCACCTCGATCTCGTAGTCGAGGGTCTTCCTCAGCCGAACCCCCAGGTCCTGGCCCTCGATATCCTTCTTGACCCGGTAGGCCAGGCCGTAAAAGCCGCGCTCGCGCCAGCCGGAGAGATTGAGCACGGTCTCGCGCAGCGTCTTGGAGGGGATCGTTCCTGTATGGACGGAGACACCGCCAACCCGCAGCCGGTTCTCGACAACCAGAACACTGCGGCCGAGCTTGGCGGCCTGGATCGCCGCGCGGCGCCCGGCCGGGCCACTGCCGATGACGATGAGTTCGTAGCGCTCCACCTCGCACCCCCCGTGCCTTCACCCAGTGCAATAAGACTGCCTACCGGTCGTTGCAAGTCGCACGCCAGCGAAATCCGGACGCGATGCCGGGCCGGACCGTCAGCCCGGCTTGTGGGCGACGATGAAGACCGCCTTGCCCTTGCCCGGCTGCCAGTTTTGCTCGATCGCAAACCCCGCCCCGGTGAGGCTCGCCTCGAGCTGCTTGGCGGTGAAGACCTTGACCAGCGGCATCAGGCCGACGGCGCGGCCGATCGGCGCCAACGCCTTCATCCAGCGCATGCTGTCGCCGAGGCATGTCGTGCTGGTGACGAAGAAGCCGCCGGGTTTCAGCAGCCGGTGAACCTTGGCGATCGCCGCGTCCCTGTCGGCCAGCAGATGCAGGATGCTGAGCCCGAGCACGATGTCGTAGCTACCATCGGCGACCGCATAGTCGTCGATCCCCGCCCGCTCGAAAGTGATGTTGGTGACACCGGCCGCGGCGGCCTTGCCCCTCGCGATATCGAGCATCGCCCGGGAGATGTCGATCGCCTGGATATGCCGTGCATGGGGCGCATGGGCGATCGCCGTCGCCCCCGACCCGCAACCGAATTCGAGCACCTCCATGCCGGGCCGGAAAAGCCCGCGGGTGATCTCCAGCTTCTTCCGGTAGGACGCCTCGTCGGCGACCGGCCGTCGCGCATAGCGCCGGGCAATGCGGTCCCAGAAACGGCTCTCGCGGTCCATCCTCTGCCTTCCCGGTCATCCTGCCACGTCGGGCATGGAAACGTCGCCGGATCACTCAAACACGCCTGCCGCGGCGCGGCCTTCCCATGGCTGGCGCGGTTCCGTAGGGTCCCGCCCCTTGCGACAAGGGAAGGCGCCCGACGGTGGACTATAACCTCGTCACCGATGTCCATTATTACCAGGACGACACGGCGGTGGCGGCCGCGGTCGCCTTCACCGACTGGACGTCGGACCGGATCCTGCGCACCGAAATCGCGCGCCTCACGCCTGTCGCGCCCTATCGGCCGGGACATTTCTACGAGCGGGAGCTCCCCTGCCTGCTCGCCGTCATCGAACGGTTCGACCCGCTCCCCGCCACCATCCTCGTCGACGGCTATGTGACCCTCGGCGCGGACGGCCGCGACGGCCTCGGCGCGCACCTCCACCACGCCCTCGACGGACGGGTTCCGGTCATCGGCGTCGCCAAGACCCGCTTCGCCGGCACTCCACCGGGCACGGAAATCCATCGCGGCGCGAGCACGCGGCCGCTCTATGTCACCGGCCGCGGCATCCCCCTCGATGCGGCGAAGCGCCTGATCAGGGGCATGCACGGCCGGAACCGCCTGCCGACGATGCTCGCCGCCGCCGACCGCGCCTGCCGCGACGCGGAGGCTACGAGGACTCGACCATGATGACGAGCGAACTCGCGTCCACCCCGTCATACTCCATCGCCTCGGCCGCCGCGTCGCTCTGCATCGCCGCGGCAAAGGCATCCATATCCGGGACGTCCATCAGCACCGCGACCCGGGTCGGGTCCTGCGGGTCGACGAAGGTCCGGATATTGGTCACGCCGAGCGCCCCGAAAAGCTCTCCGCGCTTCGGCGACTTGAGCCAGTGCTCCGCGCCCTTGGTGATCTTGTGATGTCCGATCAACGTCGGCATGGCCGTTCCTCCCTTCGCCTGATCCGGTCGCCCCGAATTACTTCACGTCCACCATGCCGGTGATGTGGGTCTGGTTCATCGCATCGTCCTCGCCCGGCATGTCGACGAAGAGCCCGCCGCCGCTGGCGGTCGCCCACTTGCCGGTGCCGCCGACGATCGCCCAGACGCCGGCCGGGCTCTTGGCGTTCTCCATCCACCAGTGGATCAACACCGTCTGGTCCATCGCGTCCTTGAATGCGCAGTATCCGTTGCCGGCGATAACGCCGCCGGCCATCCGCGCAGCACCGAAACAAGGACCATGGAGACCGGCCATCGCCCCGTCGCCCTCGACCGGCTCCCACATGCTCTGCAAGTTGAGGATGCCGTCCGCGTCGCCGGTCATGAACGTTCCGCCCGCGCTGGTGCTCTTGCCGACGAAATCGACCGCCACCGGCGCGGCCAGCGCCGGCGTCGCGAGGAACGAGGCCACCAGGGCCGTGAACACCCGATTGATCTTCATTGCACCCTCCCTTCGTATGAAGCGGCAGGACCTGCACCGAAGAAATCCAGAGTCGCGAGCGTGATCGCCCTGCCGCCGGTCTCGGCTCCCTTTGGGGTCGGCTGGAGCGATATGTCTGACTTGCCCGCTTCGAGCCTGACTCGGAATGCTTCTCCGTGCAACCGGATTCGCGTTTTACCAAAGTGCGAGCGGACCCGGCGGATTCACCGGCAGATCGGCAATTTCCGCGCCGGCACGTGCGGCAGCGAGGCTCTCCACGCATCGATGACCGGCTCGAGGCTTCCCTTGGGCCAGAATTTCGGGGTGCCGATCGATTTGAGGCACGCAGCGTTCCAGTAGAGCCCCGCGTCAGACAGGGACTTCCGGCCCTTCACCGCATTCGCCACGGCGTCGATGTCGCCGGCCTCCGGGTAGATGTAGAGCGTCGTCGGGTTGTCCTCTGCCAGCGCGAGGATCTGCTCGGCAGCGGCCGGCGACCACGACGTGCAGCCGTTGCTGCGGCCGCCGGTGTAGTTCACCAGGCTTCCGTAGGGCGTGTATCCCTCCTCGTCCGCGTAGGGGCTGTCCGGATTCCTGAAGCGGCACTGCCATTTCAGATAGACCGCGGGATGCCCGCCGATCGCCCGTTCCCTGGCGTTCGCGGTGTCGCCCTCTCCTTCGAACTGCAGGAAGCTGCGCAGGAAAGGCGTCTTCTTGCCCGAGACGTCGTAATAGCCCTTGAACGACGTCCTGGTCTCGGCCGTCACATAGGCGCCGCCCATGGTCAGCTTGGACCCCTCGGCATTGCTGAAGTTCTGCGCGCATTCCCGCCCGTTCGAGAAATTCGCGCGCTGCAGCTTCCGGCCGTTGCCATAGCCGGACGAGACGGCGCGAAACGACTGCTCCGCCTCGCAGATGACGTAGAAGCGGCGGCCCGGCCCGCCTTCCGGCGACGTGCTGGGGCGCGTCGCATCCATGGCGAAGTAGCAGGGATTGGCGACCGCGCCTTGGCTGGCCTTCTGCTGGTAAAGCGCCCGCGCCCGCGCCAGGACCACCGGCGCGACCTGGCCCTCGCCGGTGCCGACATGCGCCGCGAGCCAGGCCGGTACGTCCGGGGTCTCTCCCGCCGCTAGGGATGGCGACCAACCCGACGAAGCACCAACGACCAGGGCGGCAACGATCAGAGCGCGCAGTTTCGACGGCACCGGGCGAATCTCCTTCCGGACAACAGCCTAACACGGGTTGTCCGGATGAGCAGGCTCAGCGCGACAGTGCCATGGCTATCCCGCCCCGCTTGCGGGGAGGGGGGACCATCGCGGTAGGCGATGGTGGGAGGGGCGTTCTGGCAGGTCGAAAGTCGCAAGGCGGGCGACCTGCCCTCAACCGCTCGTCCCCGCGAAAGCGGAGACCCGGACTTCCGTCGGTCGACCTAATCATGGCGGGGACGAACGCGTCGTCGCGCGGATCAAGACTGGGTTCCCGCGGGAGCTTGCCCTCGACTTGATCGGGGGCGGGAATGAGCGGTGGACAGGTCACGCCCACCTGCTCAATCGCGGTTTCGGAGAGCACGCGTAAGGCGGGTTAGCCGCGGGCGTAACCCGCCAGCCAATCGAGCGTGGTCAAACAGCAGGCGGATTACGCTCCGCTAATCCGCCCTACACGCTCGAGCTCCGCCGCCCATTCGGGCGGTCCCCTCCCCCGCTTCGCAGGGAAGGATGCGCGTCCCGCCGCTACGGCGAACATGTCGGCTATGCTGCCCCACGCAGGCGCTCACGTAAGACGGGTTCCGCCGCAGGCGGAGCCTGCCGCGGCTGGCACGGTTGGCCGCGTCGTGCCTCGCTGCCACACCCTCAACCGCTCGTCCCCGCGAAAGCGGGGACCCAAGCTTCCATCGTCGAAAGCCTCGCGGATTCAGGACTGGATTCCCGCGGGAGTCTGTCCCCGGCTTGATCGGGGGCGGAAATGAGCGGTGATAGCATAAGCGCCCACTCCCGGAGCCGGTTGGTAAGCCGCCGCAAATTTGTCAACTGCGCAGATTTGTTGCCATTTGCTACTCAGGCGCTAACGCGCTCGTTGGGCGGCAAATTCGTTACTCTCGGCACAAGCGAATGGACCGCTCCCGCTAATCCTTCGCCCGCTCCACATAACTCCCGTCGGCGGTCATCACCACGATGCGGGTACCGGGCGCGATGTGCGGCGGCACCGTCGTCTTGACGCCGTTCGACAAGACCGCCGGCTTGTAGGAGGAGGACGCCGTCTGGCCCTTCAGCGCCGGCTCGGTCTCGACCACCTCGAGCGTCACCCGCTGCGGCAGCTCGATCGACACCGGGTTGCCCTCGTAGAGCGAGAGCCGCACGGTCATGCTCTCCTGGAGATAGGGCGCGAGGTCGCCGACCACGTCCCGCGGCACCACCACCTGGTCGTAGGTCTCCGAATTCATGAAGGTGAAGCCTTCGCCATCCTCGAAGAGATACTGGAAGTCGGTATCCTCGATGAAGGCGCGCTCGACCTGCTCGGTGGTCTTGTAGCGCTGCGAGACCTTGGTGCCGTCGGAAATCCGCCGCATGTCGATCTGGGTGGTGGGCGTCCCCTTGCCGGGATGGAAATTCTCGGCGGTGAGCACGACGTAGAGCTGGCCGTCGACCTCGACGACGTTGCCCTTGCGGATCTGGCTGGCGATGACTTTCAAGGTCTGCTTCCTTCGCTTTCCGGACGGCGCGTTATCGCGCGCGCTGACTGTCAACGCGAGCGTCTACAGTAAACTCGGCCGATGACCAAGCCATCTCCCTTCCCGACGGCGGTATCGGCCGGTGCCGCGAAGTACTTGGCCGGGGCCCTGCCCGGCGGCGAATATCACACGCGTTGACTGTCGGCCCGGCCGTCGCCATTAAGCTCGGCCGATGACCAGGCCATCCCCCATCTGGACGCGCGACCGCCACCGGGACCGCCGCCCCTTCCTGATCAGGCGGAACGCGATCACCCGCGCGCTCCGGCAGTGGTTCGACCAGCAGGGCTTCGTCGAGATCGAGCCGTCGGCGCTCCAGGTCTCGCCCGGCAACGAGGCCCATCTCCACGCCTTCGCCACCGAGCTCGTCGCCCCGGACGGCAGCCGGCGGCCGCTCTACCTCCATACCTCGCCGGAATTCGCGGCGAAGAAGCTGCTCGCCGCCGGCGAGGAGAAGATCGTCGCCTTCGCCCGCGTCTTCCGCAACCGCGAGGCCGGGGCGCTGCACGCGCCGGAATTCACCATGCTCGAATGGTACCGGGCGGGCGCCCCCTGGGAGGCGGTCATCGACGATACCCTGGCGCTGATCGCCGAGGCGGCGCGCGCGGCGGAGACCGACGTCCTCGCCTGGCGCGACCGGCGCGCCGACCCCTTCGCCGAGGCCGAGCGGCTGTCGGTGGCGGAGGCCTTCGAGCGCTTCGCCGGCATCGACCTCGCCGCCGTTCTCGACGATCGGGACGGGCTCGCGTCCCGTGCGACGTCTCGCGGCATCCGGGTCGCGGACGACGATTCCTGGTCGGACATCTTCAGCCGGGTCATCGTTGAGACAGTCGAACCGAGACTGGGTGAGACACGCCCGTCCGTGCTCCATTCCTACCCCGTCTCGGAGGCGGCCCTGGCCCGCCCGCAGCCGTCCGACCCCCGTTTCGCGGAGCGTTTCGAGGTGTATTGCTGCGGTGTCGAGCTCGCCAACGGCTTCGGCGAGCTGACCGACGCGGCCGAACAGGAGCGCCGATTCGTATCCGAAATGGACGAGAAAATGCGCGTCTATTCAGAGCGTTATCCGATCGACGCCGACTTCCTGGCGGCGCTTGCCGAAATGCCGCCGGCCTCCGGCGTGGCGCTCGGCCTCGACCGCCTGGCGATGCTCGCGACCGGCGCGCCTCGAATCGAATTCGTCCAATGGAATCCGGTAGATAGAGGAGAAGCGCGGTGAACGAATTTGCCCGCCCGACCGCCCGTCCCCCGACCCGGAAGACCCTCCGCCATCCGGCCGAACTCGTCGCTTCCGGCCTCGCATCGGCGGAGAAGCTGGCCATGCTGGAAGACGTCGCCGCCCGCTATGCCATTGCAATCACGCCGGAAATGGCGGAGCTCGTCGATCCCGCCGACACCCATGATCCCATCGCCCGGCAGTTCGTTCCGGATCCGGAAGAAACGCTGACCACCCCGGAGGAGCTCGCCGACCCGATCGGTGACGGAATTCATGAGGTTTCAGAAGGGCTTATCCACCGCTACCCGGACCGCGTCCTGCTCAAATTCGTCGGTGTCTGCGCGGTCTATTGCCGCTTCTGCTTCCGCCGGGAAATGGTGGGGCCCGAGGCCGGCAACCTGTCCGCCGAGGCCGTTGCGGCCGCGCTCGAATACATCAGGAATAACAACGAGATATGGGAGGTGATCGTCTCCGGCGGCGACCCGCTCGTCGCCTCGCCGCGGCGGATATCGGAGCTCGTTCAAGAGCTTGCGGCCA
>NZ_JAGRLA010000184.1 GCF_020442045.1 Bauldia sp.
GCGCCGCAGAGATCGTCCGGCGCGACGTCGTCCTGGAGCGCACGCAAGAGCAGGTGCGCCATGGCGTTCGGGATCGGCACGACATGCAGCACGCCGTCCTCGGGCCGCATCTCGGACAGCGCCGTCCAGCCCTGGAAGGTGCGGAAGGCCGAGCAGCCGGCATCCGACTCGAATTCGTGGACCGAGGTGCGATAGGCGGCATCCCACGGGTCGTAGTCGCGCCACTCGCCGGCGAAGATCCTGCCAAAGGCCTTCTGGTAGCCGGGCAGCAGCCACCGCTCGATCGACCCGGAATCGGTATGCGGGGAGAGGCCGCGCGACGAGGAGCCCGGCTCGCGCCGGCGGATGCGGTCGGGATAGCCGGTGTCGCGGTTCGGATCGAACCACACCTCGCCCTGCGACTCGGTCTTCCAGAAGGCGTTGAGGAAGGAGCGGACCGCGACCATCCGCTCGTCCTGGCGCGCCTGGACCTGCGGCTTCGACCAGTAGATCGGATAGATCTGGGGCTTGCTCGAGGCAAGGCCGGCGAAGACCTGGTCGGCGGGGCCGCGATAGGTCTCGGCGAAATGGTTGGTTTCGAGATAGTCGGCGATGTCCCGGTCCCAGCCCTCGGCCTCGGCGCGGCCGAAGGTTCCCCTGACCACGGCGCAGCCTCGTTGCCGGACCGCCGCGATCTTCTCCTCCGGCACGGTGCCGGCCGCGATGTCCTCGAAGGCGATGACCGGGAAGACCTCCTCGCCGGCCTCCCGCGCCGCGACGATTGCCGAGACCTCCGCGCGCATCGCCGCCTCGACCTCGGCCATCGCCGCCGCGACGTCGCCGACCTGCCCCTTCAGCTGTTCCTTGGTGTCACGGATCGTCGCCGCGAGATCGTCGGGCACCGGCGTCGTCATGATGGGGGGCATCGTCAGGCTCCTCGATACGGTCTTCGCCGGGGATGGACCGGCCGGTCGATGATCCCCCTATTCCGGCCCCAGCGTCGAGAGCTTTTCGGGTCGCGGCCCGCCATAGGCCCAGTCGAGCAGCTCGACGGTATGGACGACCGGCAGGTCGGTTCCCGATCCGATCTGGGTGATGCAGCCGATATTGCCGGCGGCGACGAGTTGTGGCGCGGTCGCTTCGATATGCCCGACCTTGCGGTCACGAAGCCGGCCGGCGAGCTCCGGCTGCAGCAGGTTATAGGTGCCGGCCGAGCCGCAGCAGATGTGGCTCTCGGCCGGCTCCCTGACGACGAAGCCCGCCTTCTCGAGCAGCGCCTTGGGCGCGACCGTCACCTGCTGGCCGTGCTGGAGCGAGCAGGCGGCGTGGTAGGCGACGGTGAGCCCGCTCGCCCTGGCCGGCTCGCCGAGGCCGAGGACGTCGAGATATTCCGAGATGTCCTTCGCCAGCGCCGAGACCGCCGCCGCCTTCTCGGCGTAGGCGGCATCGTTCCTGAGGATGAAGCCGTAGTCCTTGACCGTCGTGCCGCAGCCCGAGGTCGTCACCAGGATCGCGTCGAGGCCGCCATTCTCGATCACCCGCGTCCAGGCGTCGATGTTCCGCTTCACCTGCGCGTGCGATTCCCCGCTCCTGCCCATGTGATGGACCAGTGCCCCGCAGCAGCCCTCACCCTCGGCCAGTACCACCTCGACGCCCTTGCGGGTGAGCAGGCGGATCGCCGCGTCGTTGATGCCGGGATCGAGCACCGACTGGGCGCAGCCGCGCAACAGCACAACCCGGCCCGTCCGTTCCCCCTCGGCATCGAACACGTCCGGCCGGTCCGCGTTGCTTCGCGGCGGCAGCTTGCCGGGCGCGAGGGAGAGCATCGCGGCCACTTTAGATAATCCCGGTAACATCCTGAAAAGGCCACGAAATGGCTTGCCGAACCAGGCGAGCCCGAGCGCCGCGCGGAAGCGCCCCGGATAGGGCAGCACCGCGGCGAGCACGTTGCGCATGGTCCGGTCGAACCACGGCCGGCGGTAGGTCTCGTGAATGCGCGCCCGGGCGTGGTCGACGAGGTGCATGTAGTCGACGCCGGAGGGGCATGTCGTCATGCAGGCAAGGCAGGAGAGACAACGGTCGATATGCGTCGTCACTTCCTTGTTGGCGGGCTTGTCGCCCTCCAGCATGTCCTTGATCAGGTAGATGCGTCCGCGCGGGCTGTCGAGTTCGTCGCCGAGCAGCAGGTAGGTCGGGCAGGTCGCGGTGCAGAAGCCGCAATGGACGCAGGTGCGGAGGATCTTCTCCGACGTCGCGACATCCGGATCGGCAAGCTGGGCGAGGGTGAAATTGGTCTGCATTTCTCTTTAGTGCCCTGAGGCAGATCCCCCGGTATCGAGTTCCTGATGGATACGATGGAGCACCGCCGGCAGCTTGCGCCGTATATCGTCGTTCCAGAATCGAAGCACGCGATACCCTTCGCGCTCCAGCCTCCGCGTCCTGACAGAGTCGCTTCTCCGTTCGGAATCGGTTCCGTCGGTCGCACCGTCGATCTCGACGATCAGCCGTCGTTCGTGACAAGCGTACCCCGCGATCGGAACTTGTCGGCGAAACAACAGGCCCTGAAATCGGCGCGCCCGCACGGCGTACCAGAACCGCGTCTCCGCCGATGTCATGTCACGGCGCATCGCCCGCGCATGACCACGAAGCCTGGGCGTAATCGGAGCATGGGCCGGCCTCGCGGTATTCATTCAGGGCTCCTCTCGTCCGCCAAGGCGCCTCTCTCCCCCCGTGTGGGGGAGACAGCGGAGCTTCGGACGGCGAAGCCGGGCGTTAGCGAAGCGAGAGAGGGGTAAGAGTCCTCGCCCCAGCGATACCCCTCTCCCGGATTTCCAACTCCGGTTCGCTCACGCAATCCGGGGAAATCCGACCTCCCCCACAAGGGGGGAGGTGAACGGCGTTGTACCCTCGGCACCACCTCACACCCCCGCATACATAC
>NZ_JAGRLA010000185.1 GCF_020442045.1 Bauldia sp.
CATGAGGAATGGCCCGGCCGTTCCGGAGCGTGAAAGCGGAGTGCCAAAAGTCGCCGCGGCGGGCGTCTTCGAAGCGCCCTTTACGGACTACCCGGACGGCGTTGCGAAGACGTCCGCCACCCCCTCGGCCCGCGCCTTCCTGAAATGCGGGCGGAGCGAGCCTCGAGGGAGGCGCCAAACACCGGCCCGGCTTCCGGGCGCGGCAATGATCGCGCCTGCCCGATCGCGCGCCGCCGGCATTGCCAAGCCCCGGCCGGCTGTTCCCGGCACGTGACGCGGCCGTGCGGCGGCTCTATGACCTGTCGGCAATGAGTACGTTTCACTCCTCCCGGCGCGGGTCGGGGCGCGGCAGTCCGCTCCGCGACCGCGCCGCCCTGTTCAGCCACGTGGCGATCTTCCTGCTGCTTGCCGGCGGGGCGGCACTGCTTTTCCTGCAGCAGGACATGCCGGACGGATCGCCGGTGACGGAGGCCGGCAGGGCGATCGTCATGGACGGGGATTCGCTCAAGCTGGGTGACCGGGAGATCCGCCTCCACGGCATCGACGCGCCGGAATATGACCAGGTCTGTCATGACCGGGACGGCGAGCCATGGCGGTGCGGCCGGGCGGCGCGCGACCGGATGAAGGCGATCGTCGCCGGGGCGGTCGTCTCCTGCGCCGGAATCGCGCGCGACAAATACGGGCGGACGCTTGCCGTCTGCTCGGCCGGCGCGGTCGGGGATATCGGCGAAGAGCTGGTGCGCGACGGTTACGCGGTCAGCAGCGGCGGAGGCTACGCCGCTGCGGAGGCGGAGGCGCGTGCCGCCGGCCTCGGCCTCTGGCGCGGCACCTTCGACACGCCGCGCGAATGGCGCGACAGCCACCCGCGCTACCAGTTCTTCTAGGCCGCGATCGCGGGTGAAGCCGGCCGGCCGGCGCCACCCGCCGCGGCGCGCGCCCCCGCAAATCCCCGGCATCTCTCTCGATTCCCCCGGCATCTCCTCAGGTGGCCTTCAAGCTGTGGCGCCCGCCCGCCGGTAGACCTGTCATCACCGGCCGGGAACGCCCCGGCGGACACCGAAAACAGGAGAGAAGACATGCCGCTCGTTACCATCGAAGTCATCAAGGACGTGTTCACCCAGCCGCAGAAGCAGGACCTCATCGAGAAGGTCACCGACGCCATGGTGTCGGTCGAGGGTGAAGCGATGCGCGGGGTCACCTGGGTCCGCGTCCAGGAGATCGGCGAGGGCGACTGGGGCATCGGCGGCAAGACGCTGACCGCCGCCGACATCCACGCGATGGCGTCGAGCCGCGACGCCGCCTGATCCGCATGCCCGCTCGCCGGACATGTCGGCGAGCGGGCATTCGACACGACCGAAAACCGCCGCCGTCCGGCGGCCCGAATCATGGAGACAGATCATGTTCAGGACCAGACGCCTTTCCACTTCCGCCCTTGCCCTCCTCGCCCTCGGCCTTGCCGGGACCGTCGCCGTCGCCGCCGACGCGCCGGCCCCGATGGCGCCCGAAGCCATGGCCTGGGGCGACGCTCCGCCGGTGCTGCCGGCGGGCGCGAAGATCACCGTGCTGTCGGGCAACCCGATGGCGGAAGGGCCCTTCGTCCTCCGCCTCAAGTTCCCTGGCGGCTACGAGGTACCGGCCCATTTCCATTCGGGCGACGAACTGATCACCGTCGTCTCCGGCACCTTCGGCGTCGGCCACGGCGACAAGCTCGACCGCGCCATGGGCACGGTCCTGCCGGCCGGCGGCTTTGTCGAGATGCCGGCGGGCCATCATCACTACGCCTGGGCGGAGACCGACACCGTGGTCCAGATCCACGGCCCCGGCCCCTTCGACATGACCTACATCGACCCGGCCGACGACCCGCTCACGCAGTAGGGATCGCCATTCAGGCAAACCCGGCCGGTCCCGGCGGCCATGTCGCCGCGACCGGCCGGGCTATTCGTCGAGGCCGGCCTTGCGGAGCCCTTCCATCAGGTGCTCGAAATCGGCCGGCGCCGCGTTCCACTTGTTCAGATCGCCGCGGGCGGAGAAGTCGGGCTTGATGTCGTAGGCGCGCGCCAGCGAGGCGGCCGCCTCCTTGGTGAGGCCCATCTGGCCGTATGCGGCCGCCTTGAGCATGTGGATCCAGTGGAATTCGGGATAACCGGCGCGCTCCATGTCGGCGATGGTCTCGGCATAGTCGCCCCGGTCGTAATGGTAACGGGCGAAGCTGAAATGGTACCAGCCGGGGTGCAGCGGATTGAGCTGCTGGGCCTGCCGCGACAGGTCGTGGCCGCGCTGGAAATCTCCCATGAAGGCATAGAAGTGACCGATATCGGCGAGGATCTCGGGATCGTTGGGGTTGAGGTCGAGTGCGATCTTTGCCTCGGCCCGGAACTTGTCGTTCTCGCGCCGGAAGAAATGGACGATCGCCAGCCAGCAATGGGCATAGGCGTTTTGCGGATCGAGCTGTACGGCCTTCTGGGCCATGGCGAGCGCCCGCCCGATCGAATCGGCGCGCGGGTTGCTGTCGAAGCGGTATTCGGCGAGGTAGACGTTGGCCAGCAGCGCATGGGCATCGGCCGAGGTCGGATCGAGCGCCACCGCCTTTTCCAGCAGGTCGCGCGCCTCGGCGTGCAGCTCCGGCGTCAGCATGGCCGTGTAGCGGCGGGCGCGGAGCATGCACTCATAGGCGTCGAGCTCTGCCGGGTTCTTGGTCATCGCCCGCTGCAGGGCGACGTCCTGGAGCGTGACGCCGAGCTTCGAGGCGATCGTCCGGGTGAGGTCGTCCTGGAGCTCGAAGATGTCGCCGAGGTCCCGGTCGTAGCGTTCGGCCCAAAGGTGCAGGCCGCTCGCGGCGTCGATGAGCTGGACCGATATCCTCACCCTTCCCGCGGCGCGGCGGACGCTGCCCTGGACCAGGAAGTCGACGCCGAGCTCCGTGGCGAGTTCGATCGGGATGACGCGACGGTCCTTGAGCTGGAAGGTCGTCGAGCGGGCGATCACCAGGAGGTCGCGAAACCGCGCCAGGTTGGTGATGATGTCCTCGGTCAGGCCGTCGGCGAAATACTCGTCGCCCTCGGCGCTGAGATTTTCGAAAGGCAGGACCGCGAGCCGTGGTTTGCGGCCGTGGCCGGCCGCCGGCGATGGCGCGCCGTTGACCGTCTCCCTCGCCGGCGCTTCGCGGTCCCCGGCGTCGGCCGGTCCGGCCGCCGGGGCTTGGGGCAGAGGCGCCCCGCTCATCGCTTCGCCCCGGCCATGGCTGGAGACCGGGGCGACGAACTGGAAGCCGCGCGCCCGGACGGTGCGGATATAGCGCTGGTCGTCGCCGCTGTCGTCGAGCGCCTTCCGTGCCGATTTCACGCAACTCGCCACCGTCGCGTCCGAGACGATGCGGCCTTTCCAGACGCCGTCGATCACCTCGTCGCGGCTGAGCACGCGTCCGGCGTTGCGGGAGAGAAAGGCGATGAGGTCGAAAACCAGGGGTTCGACCGGCCGGACCGTCCCATTCCTCCGCAGCTCGTATTTCTCCGTGTCGACCTCGAAATCATCGAAACGGTAGAGCATGCGGGGGGCTCCTCGCGCCTTGGGGCCGCGAATCCTAGTGCAATCGCCGGTCCCGATCCAGCAACCATGTCTCCTGCCGGGACCCGGCAATCCCCCTCAAATCTCCAGACGATCGCAACGCCGCCTTCAAGCGGTGCCGGCCGGTCCGAGCGATGGTGGTGCATCGGCGGGCTCATACCGATGCCCCGCATAACCGACAGGAGACCGAAATGAGCACCATCATCCCGATCGACATGCAATCGGTCAGCGCCACCTTCCGCACGACGCGCAAGCCCGACTCGGCCACCGTTCCGCAGACCGACGCGATGCGGCGCCTGCCCTTCAGCGATGCCGCCTGGCCCGTCTGGCGGTCCGCGATGTCGCGCTCCGGGCGCTGACCAGGAATCGCCACAGGCCGAATGGCCGTTGATTCGCATTGGCGCGGCGGGTGTTTTCTGACACCCTCCCGCCAATGACGACATCCGAGCCCTCATTCACCATCGGCATCGAGGAGGAATACCTCCTTGTCGACCGGGAAACCCGCGACCTTGCCGCCGACCCGCCGGCGGCGCTTGCCGCCGATCTCGAAGCCGCGCTGGGCTCCCAGGTAACGTCGGAATTCCTCCGCTGCCAGGTCGAGATCGGCACCTCCGTTTGCGGCTCGCTGGCCGATGCTCGGACCGAGCTGGCGCGGCTGCGCTCCACCGCGGCGGCATGCGCGGAGCGCCACGGGCTCGGCCTGATCGCCGCCTCGACCCATCCCTTCGCCGAGTGGAGTGCCCAGCGCAACACCGACAAGGAGCGCTACAACACCCTCGCCAGGGATTTGCAGGTGGTGGCGCGGCGACTCCTGATCAGTGGCATGCATGTCCATGTCTGTATCGAGGACGAGCCGCTCCGGTTCGATCTGTTCAACCAGCTTCCTTACTTCCTGCCGCATCTCCTGGCCCTGTCCACGTCCTCGCCGTTCTGGCGCGGCGCCAATACCGGCCTTCACTCCTATCGCCTGGCGGTCTGGAACGAGGTGCCGCGCACCGGCTTGCCGCCGAGCTTCGCCAGTCCCGACGAGTTCCACCGCACGGTCGAGACGCTGATCGCCGCCGGTGAAATCGAGGACGCGACCAAGATCTGGTGGGACTTGAGGCCCTCCGCCCGCTTTCCCACCCTGGAAATGCGAATCACCGACGTCTGCACCCGGCTGGACGACACGATCGCGATCGCCGCGCTCTATCGCTGTATGGCGCGGATGCTTTACCGGCTGCGGCGCAACAATCA
This sequence comes from Bauldia sp., assembly GCF_020442045.1. Lineage (GTDB taxonomy): Bacteria > Pseudomonadota > Alphaproteobacteria > Rhizobiales > Kaistiaceae > Bauldia. The sequence continues at coordinate 4,801 of NZ_JAGRLA010000185.1, forward strand.
GCGTTGGCGAAGCTATTCGACCTTCCTGGTCAACGAGAACCGTTGGCTGGCCCAGCGTTTCGGGACGACCCGCTCCCTGATCGATTTCGGCAAGGGCGAGGCGGTGCCGGTCGCCGATCTTGTTGCCGAAATGGTCGACCTCCTTCGCGAAGACGCGGAATATTTCGGCTGTGTCGCGGAGGTGGAGCACGCCCTGACGATCGCGGCGGAGGGAACATCCGCCGACCGTCAGATGCGCTCATATGATCGGGCCATCGCCCTCGGTGCCTCGGCGCAGGAGGCGTTGAAGGGGGTTGTCGACCATCTCGTTGAAGAAACCCTCGCGGGCTGCGACATGTGACGATCATGCTCGCGCGATAAACCAGGCCGGGATAGCCACTAACGATGAGCGAAGAAACCAGCGACGGCCCGCCCGTTCGTGTTCTCAACTCCGAGCTGCTCGCCGACGACTGGGCGACGCTGACGAAATACGACATCGACTACCGGCGCCGAGACGGGTCGCACGAGACGCTGGTGCGCCAGGTCTACGACCGCGGCCACGGCGCCGCGATCCTGCCCTACGACCCGGACCGCGACACGGTCCTTCTCGTTCGCCAGTTTCGCATGCCGGTCTATCTCGACGACCGTCGCGGCTGGCTGATCGAGGCCTGCGCCGGTCTCCTCGACGAGCTCGACCCAGAGGCGGCGATCAGGAACGAGGCGATCGAGGAACTCGGCTACGATCTGGGCGAGGTGACCCGTGTCTTCGATGCCTTTATGAGTCCCGGCAGCGTCAGCGAACGGTTGTCGCTCTTCGTCGCCCGTTATTCCCGTGCCCAGCGGGTCTCGGCGGGCGGTGGCGCTGAGCACGAGGGCGAGGATATCGAGGTGCTGGAGCCTGGCCTGGACGAAGCGCTCGCGATGGTCGCGACAGGTGCGATACGGGACGCCAAGACCATCATACTCCTGCAGTACCTGAAGCTGCACGGACTGCCGGCCTGAGACGGCGGCGGTAGGAGGGGCCGATGACGAAGGATGCCAGTCCACACAAGGGGCAACCCGTCTTTCAGGCCGGGGCCGATCTCGATGCTGCGAGCGGCGCGGTGGTCATGATGCACGGACGGGGCGCGGACGCCGCCGACATTCTCGGTCTTGCCGAACGCTTCGATCGCCCGGGGCTTGCCTATCTCGCGCCCGAGGCGGCAGGTCATACCTGGTATCCGCTGTCCTTCCTGGCGCCGACCGCTCGGAACCAGCCCTACCTCGCCTCGGCCCTCGATGCCATCGCCGATATCATCGGTTACCTGATCACCCGGGATATCCTGCCGGAGCGGACGGCGCTCGTCGGTTTCTCGCAAGGCGCCTGCCTTGCCCTGGAATTCGCCGCCCGCCATCCCGATCGCTACGGCGCGGTGGCGGCATTCACCGGCGGACTGATCGGCGACACGGTCGATCCCTCGGACTATTCGGGTTCGCTGGAGGGCACGCCGGTCTTCATCGGCTCCAGCGATGTCGATCCGCATGTCCCGCTGTCCAGGGTCAGGGAGTCGGCCGCGATCATGGCGAAGCTCGGCGGGGAGGTGACCGAGAAGGTCTATCCCGGCATGGCGCACACCATCAACGAGGACGAAATCGGGCATGTCCGGGCACTTCTCGACAGGATTGCCGCCTGAGCCCGCAACTGCGTTGTGACGGATGTCACACCAAGGCCCGATTACATCGGGTATCGTCTCCCGTTAAAGGTGCGGCACGGGCGCAACAGGTCGCGACAATGTCACGCTCCGATGGTGTATGGTGTTTGAATCTGCTTGTGAAATGCCGGACAAGGCGAACCGCGGCGTGCTACCGGGTAACCGGGACCAAACCTGTCTCCGGTACGACAGCGATGGCGTCGCCGCATTGCGAGAGTGTATGGACGAGCGAGAGTCGCGGACGATGACGGCGCGGATTCCGGGTATGTTCAGATCCAGGGCGGTTCTCTGCGTGCTGGTCGCCGGGGCAACGCTGGCGACAGCGGAGTCCGCCTCGGCCGCGTCGAGTTACTGTGCCCGGCTTCAGTCCGAATATCTTTCCGCGGTCCGGGCCGGCGGGCAAACCGTCACGGTGACCCGGAAGGGGGATACCAGCCGAATCCGGCGACAGCTCGCGGCCGCCGAGTCGGAAGCCAAGAGCAAGAATTGTCGGGGGCTTGGCCTTTTTCGCAAGCCGCATCGGACATGCCCGGCGGTGTTGAGCAAGGTGAACCGCCTGCGGCAACAGCTCAACCAGGCGGGCGGCCGCACGGTGACGGTACGTCGCAACACGTCCGATCGCGACCGCATCTATTCGCAGCTTCGCCGCAACGGCTGCCGTGTCCCGTCGCTCGGCGATACGGCCAGCAGCGGATACCAGACGCTGTGCGTGCGGACCTGCGACGGCTACTATTTCCCGATCAGCTTCCGGTCGAGCCGCTCCCGCTTCAAGACCGACGAAATCGTCTGCAAGGCGATGTATGGCGGCGCCGACGCGGAGCTCTTCTACCATTCCAATGGCCGGAGCGCGGAAGAGGCTGTCTCGTATCGCGGCAACCAGCGGCTCGAGTCGGAGCCCTATGCCTTTTCCTATCGCAAGACGTTCAACGAGGCCTGCCAGGCCGAATTGAAGCGCGGTCTTGCCAATCTCGGCGCTGCCTTTGTCGATCGCGTCGCCGCGGCGAAGAAGACCACACCCACGGCCCAGGGCACGCCCGCGCCGATCCTCCTGCCGCGGCCGGTGGCAAGGATCAACCTATCGGTCGATCCGGAGACGCGCGCAAATCTTGCCGGCGGCTTCACGGTCGGGCCCGTGACGCCAGGCGATTCCGAGGAGGTCCTGGTCGCTGCGTCGACGATCAGACGGCTCGGTCCAGACTACTATTACATGGCGCCGCCCAAGATCGAAGCGCTGTACAAGCCGCCGGATCTGGGGCCCGAGTTCAGCCTGATCAGCTCCGCGCACGCCTCGGAGCCGCCGCCCGAGGTCGATGGACCCGCCGGCCGGACGACGGTGCAATAGCCTGATCGCCGGGTGACCGGCGAAGCCAATGGTGGACGGACTTGAAGAAGGGGCCTGAACCAATGCCGGCTTTTTCGATCGGTTCCCGCAAGGCTCTGGCAGCCGCCACCGTCGGGTTCCTCGCGATGGCCGGCGGTGCGCTGGGGGCGGGGCCGGTTTCGGTCGAGGCGGTGTCGATCCAGCGGTCAACCGACGACTACAGCATCGACGTCCAGTATGCCCGCACCGGCATCGCTTCCGTCGACGAGCCGATGGCGACCTGGGCCAGGCAACTTGTCGACGAATTCATCGAACAGGCCGACGACGATTTCGCGTCCTTCGGCGACGACGGGGACAGGCCGCCCTGGACCTATTCGCTCGACCTCGATTTCGAGGTGGAACGGAATGACGGAGAGGTCCTCGCGATCGATTTCGACGAGGGCATCTTCACCGGCGGGGCGCATCCCAACCACGGTATCCAGACCTACAATTTCCTGATGCCCGACGGTTGGCAGGTGTACCTGCCCGAGATTTTCAAGACAGCCGCCCTCAAGCGGATCAGCGAATTGACGATCGCCGATCTGAAGCGCCAATGGGGCGGCGACTCGATGAGCGACGACGACTGGCTGGCGGGTGGCGCCGGTCCGCAATGGGACAATTTCAGCGCCTTCCTGCTGCTCGCGGACGAATTGGTGATCCGCTTTCCGCCCTATCAGGTCGCCGCCTATGCCGCCGGACCCCAGTCGGTCACGATTCCGCTCTCCGAGCTCCAGGGGCTGATGCGCAAGGACTGGCGGACGCCGGTTCCGTCCTTCGATTGCGCCAAGGCCGGCACGGCGACCGAAAAGGCGATCTGCTCGGACGTCACGCTCGCCCGGCTCGACCGCAAGGTCGCGGCCGCCTACCAATGGAAGCTTCGCTATGCCGACGAGGCGGAGGCCAAGGCGGTTCGCGCGGACCAGCGCGCCTGGCTGGAGTTCCGCGATACCTGCGGCAGCAGCATGCTTTGCCTCACCGCCTCCTATGACGACCGCCTGAAAGTGCTGTCCGGCGGATAGGTGTCGGCCGCCGCGGCCTACTGCGCCGGCTCGGCGACCTTCGCCATCGGGTTGTTGGGATGCTCGGTCCAGTTCCTGTAGCCGGTCGCCGGCGCGCCGCCATGCGGGTCGACGCCGGTGGTGATCCGCTCCATCGTGATGCAGCCCTCGACCGGGCAGACATTGACGCAGAGATTGCAGCCGACGCATTCGGTATCGACGACCTCGAAATGGCGGCGGCCATCCTTCACCGCGGTGATCGCCTGATGCGAGGTGTCCTCGCAGACGATGTGGCAGCGACCGCATTCGATGCACAGGTCCTGATCGATCCGCGCCTTGGTGACGTAGTTGAGGTTGAGATACTGCCAGTCCGAGACGTTGGGCACGGCGCGGCCGATCAGGTCCGACAGGTTCATGCCCTTCTCGTCGAGGTAACGGGACAGGCCGGACTTCATCTCGTCGACGATCTTGAAGCCATAGGTCATCGCCGCCGTGCAGACCTGGACGTTGCCGGCGCCGAGCGCCATGAATTCGGCAGCATCCCGCCAGGTGGTGACGCCGCCGATGCCGGAGATCGGCAGGCCCGCGCATTCCTTGTCGCGGGCAATCTCGGACACCATGGACAGCGCGATCGGCTTGACGGCGGGGCCGCAATAGCCGCCGTGGCTTCCCTTGCCGTCGATCGTCGGCTCGGGCGCGAAGGCGTCGAGATCGACGCTGGTGATCGAGTTGATCGTGTTGATCAGCGAGACGGCGTCGGCGCCGCCCTTGAAGGCCGCCCGCGCCGGGTAGCGGATGTCGGTGATGTTCGGCGTCAGCTTGACGATCACCGGCATGCGGGTCGACGCCTTGCACCAGCGCGCGACCACCTCGATATATTCCGGAACCTGGCCGACCGCCGAGCCCATGCCGCGCTCGCTCATTCCGTGCGGACAGCCGAAGTTGAGCTCGACGCCATCGCAATCGGTCTCCTCGACGGCCTTGAGGATCGCCTTCCAGTTCGGCTCCTCGCAGGGCACCATCAGCGAGACGACCAGCGCCCGGTCCGGCCAGTCGCGCTTGACCCGCTTGATCTCCTCGAGATTGACCTGCAATTCGCGGTCGGTGATCAGCTCGATATTGTTGAGGCCGATCAGCCGGCGGTCGCCGGAATGGATGGCGCCGTAGCGCGGGCCGGAGACATTGACGATCGGCGGATCCTCGCCGAGCGTCTTCCACACGACGCCGCCCCAGCCGGCCTTGAAGGCGCGGACGACATTGACTTCCTTGTCGGTCGGCGGGGCCGAAGCCAGCCAGAACGGATTCGGCGACTTGATGCCGATGAAGTCGGATCGAAGGTCAGCCATCGGTCAGTCTCCCTGGCTCAGACGCCGAGCGCGCGATTGATCGATTCGGCGGCGAGCTTGCCGTCCTCGACCGCGACGACAGTGAGGTCCTCGCCGCCGGCCACACAGTCGCCGCCCGCCCAGACGCCGGGCATCGTTGTCCGCCTCTCGGCATCGACCTTGATCCGCCCGGCCTCGAGCCCGATCGACTGGGCCGAGCCGTTGAGCGCCTCGGGCACGAAGGTCTGGCCGATCGCCTTGAACACCATGTCGGCCCCGAGGGTGAAGGTCTCGCCGGTGCCGGTCAGGCGGCCATCCTGCTCGGCGGTCGTCTCGAAGGTGATCCCGGCGACATGCCCGCTCTCGACGACCAGTCGGCTGGGTTTCGCGTTGAAGCGGATCAGCACGCCATCGGTCTGGGCGAGCTCGCGCTCGTATTCGCTGGCGCCCATCCTTTCCGGACCGCGCCGGTAGACCAGCGTCACCTCCGCGGCGCCGAGCCGCTTCGACTGCGAGGCGATGTCGATCGCGGTCATGCCGCCGCCGACCACGACGACGCGCCGTCCGACCGGCAACGTCGACAGGTCATCGGCCTGGCGAAGTTCGGCGATATAGGCGACGGCGTCGCCGACGCCGGAGACCTTCTCCTCGTCGATGCCGAGCGCGTTGACGCCTGCCAGCCCCATGCCGAGGAAGATCGCGTCGAAATCCTGGCGCAGCTCGTCGAGCGCGAAGTCGCGGCCGAGCGCCTTGCCGGCCTCGACGCTGATGCCGCCGATCGACAGGATATAGTCGACCTCGGACTGGGCGAAGCCGCCTGGCGCCTTATAGGCGGCGATGCCGTATTCGTTGAGGCCGCCGGCTTTCGGCTTGGCGTCGAAGATGACGACGTCGTGGCCGTGCATGGCAAGCCGATGGGCGCAGGAGAGCCCGGCCGGGCCGCCGCCGACCACCGCGATCCGCTTGCCGGTCGGCGCGGCGCGGCTGAAGGGCTGCTTGCCCTCGGCCATCAGCGCGTCGGTCGCGTAGCGCTGCAATTCGCCGATGCGGACCGGCTTGCCCTCGGCTTTCTCGCGGACGCAGGCCTCCTCGCAGAGCGTCTCCGTCGGGCAGACGCGGGCGCACATGCCGCCGAGGATATTGGCGGAAAGGATGGTCTCCGCGGCGCCCTTCGGATTCTCGGTCAGGATCTCGCGGAGGAAGAGCGGAATGTCGATGCCGGTCGGGCAGGCCTGGATGCAGGGCGCATCGAAGCAGAAGTAGCAGCGATCGGCCTCGACCAGCGCCTGGTGTCGGTCGAGCGGTGGATGGAGGTCGGAGAAGTTGGCGAGGTATTGCTCGGCCGTCAGCCGGCCGGAGGCGATATCGGGCGCGCTTTCGTCGACCATGAACAATCCCGCCTAGCCAGTTTGGAACAACTCTTGATCATTTGGACAAATTTCTGGGAAGCCGTCAAGCAGGACCCGCCCGCTGAAGCTGGTCGGGGGAAACACCGTGGATGTGTCGACAGCGGATGCGACAGGTGGCCCAGGCGGGATTGGCGGTCGCCGGCAGCGATGCTTTCCCGCTCGCCCCGTCAAACCAAGAGATCAAATCCGTCGATCATCCCGAAGTCATGGTTGTCGAGGTGGAGTCCCTTGTCCAGCTTGGCGAACAGCACCTGGTGGTGGCCGCCCTTGCCGTCATCGTCGGCGTAGAGCTTGCCGTGCTTCTGGTCGTAGATGACGCGGACCTTCTTGTCGTCGGCCTTCCTGCCAATCTCGAACTCCTTGTTCGACAGCTTCCTGCCGATCCCGGTGAAGACGTCGCGCTCGAGCAGGAGTTTTTCCTTGTTCGGCTTGAAATCCATCACCTTGTCGACGTTGCCACCGCCGAGTTCCGAGTCGAAGCCGAACTTGTCCTTGCCGCCACCGCCCCAGAGCTTGTTCTTGCCGGGGCCGCCAAACAACACGTCCTTGCCGCCCTTGCCGTGGAGGAGATCGTCGTAGAACCCTGCCTGGACCACGTTCGCCTTGCCGTCGCCGCGAAAGTCGAGCGTACCGACGTGGAACGGTTCGCCCTTGGAGTCGCTGACCACCTGGTTGCGGAAGACCTCGAAACCCGAAAACGTGCCGTTGGCGAAGACCCCGGTGTTGTTGGCCTGATTGCCGAGGTCAAGGACGTTGACGCCCACCGACTGGCGGAAGGTCAGGATGTCGCTGCCGTCGCCGCCATCCGCTTGGACCGGTCCGCCGGTGAAGGCGCTTGCCAGCGTCAGGGAATCATCCCCGCCATTCAGGGCGATGTCCATCGTTCCGGACTGGACTGAAAGGCTCTCGCCGACGCTTGTGCCGACGAACCTGAACGTTGTGCCAAGCGTGGAGAAATCGGTCCCGACTTCGAAAACCTCGAAACTCGTGAACGTGCCTCCCGCGAATATCCCGGCATTGTTCGCCTGGTTCGTCAGGTCGAGGACGTTAGTCCCCAACGAGTAGTTGAAAAAGAGCTTGTCGGTGCCGGCCCCGCCATCCGCCTTGACGCCGCTGGAGAACGGCGTGAGCTTGACCGTGTCGTCTCCGCCCAGCGCTGCGATCTGGTCGGCGCCGGAGTCGAACCGGCCGTCGCCGATGATGTTGGCGCTGTTGTTGCCGGTGATCGTGTCGGCGAGGTTGGTACCGATGACGTTCTCGACGCTGGTCAGGCTGAGCGCGCCGCCATAGGGGTTCTGCCCGACGCCTGTGGTCAGGTTCACGACCAGTCCGCTGTGGGCGTTCTGGTAGACCGAGCCAATCTCCTCCTGGAAGCTCAGCGTGTCCGAGCCGGGGCCGCCATTGTAGGTCAGGTTGCCGGGATCGAACTTGACGATGACGTCGTCGCCATCGCCCATGTTCGCCGTGTCGTTTCCGGTGCCGACAACGATTCCATTGTCCTTGCTGGAGCCGGTTACGACGCTGTTGCCGTCCATCAGCGAGGTGAAAAGGCCGTAGCGGGCAGAGGAATCGTCACCGGTGGTGACCGCGAAGAAATTGGCGGCGTCGACGGCGCCGAAGCCGCTGATCGTGGCGATCGTGTCACCGAATGGATCGACGAACTCGAAAGAGGTTATCGTGCCGCCGGTGACGACCAGCTTGCCGCCCTGGTTGGCGTAGGTGATGCCGGTGCCGTGCGTGCGGATGCCGAAGCCGTTGTCCGCGACCGCTGCAAATGGCGAGATGAGCGACGAACTACCCGGATCGTCGTAGGTGTGAAGCCACCCCGCCGCTGCGCCACTGAGGATGATTGTTCCAAGTTGGATCCTCAGGACGGATGAATCGGCGTAGTTCTCGGATATCGTGCCGTCATCGTCGAAATAGTCGGAGAGTATCTCAAAAGGCACGATTCCGTTCGAGAATACGCCGAGCGACATGTCAAACCATCCGTTTAGGTCCCGCCGGGCGGGGAGGGTTATGGTCTGTCGGTTCACACGCTCCGCGCGAAGGCATCGGCGGGTCGCAATGCTGATAATGTCAGCGTTGTCGCCGTCATGTAAAGCTTGTGGGGGCTATCGCTCATGCGTTCACATAGGTCGAGGGGCCGCGGACATTCTCGTCGATATGGAGCTTCTGGAAGAGCGACGGCATGGCCCGCTCGGCGCAGTCGGTGCGCGGGCAGGTGCGGCAGGAGACGCCGATCGGCGTCGCGATCTGCGGATCGGCGAGGTTGAGGCCGTCGGCATAGACGATCTCGCCGGCGTGGCGCACGTCGCAACCGAGGCCGATCGCCCGCTGGCCGACCCGGTGGGGCAACCCGCTGGTCGGTGAGAGGGTGGTGGAGCGGCCGGTCGTCTGGGCGACGCAGAAGAAGCTGCCGCCATCCGGCATGCGGGATATCTGGACGCGGAGCATCCCGGGAGTCGAGAAGGCGTCATAGACGTTCCAGCGCGGGCAGGCGGCGCCGAAGCGCGCGATATGGATGCCGGAGGCTGAGAAGCGCTTCGAGATGTTGCCGGCGATATCGACCCGGATGAAGTGGAAGGGCACGCCCTCGTCGCCGGGGCGTCTCAGCGTCGTCAGCCGGTGGCAGACCTGCTCGAAGGAGACGCCGAACCGGCTCTTGAGGATGTCGATGTCGTAGCGGGTCGCCCGCGCCGCCTCGGAGAACATCCGGTAAGGCATCATCACCGCCGCGGCGAAATAGTTGGCGAGCGCGGTGCGGAGCAGCGCTTCGGCGTCGGTCGAGGAGAAGTCCGCCGTCCCGGTGATGCGGTCGAGGATCTCGTGGTGGCCGAGGTAGGCGACCTGGTGGGCGATCTGGAAGACCCGGCTCGGCACCGGCAGCATCTCCGATATCTGCAGCCGCCGGGCGAGCTGGTCGTAGCGGCGGGACCGTCCCTTCATCGCGTCGGAAGCGCGGATCTCGACCTCGGTCGCGTAGCGTTCCCTGAGAACCGCCGTCAGCCCCTGCTGGAGCGAATGGACGGCGAGGTCCTTTTCGCGCCACAGCTTCTCCGCCGCTTCCTCGAGATCGGGGAAATAGTTGAGGCGCTTCTGGATGAATTCGGTGACCTCCTCCGACGGGATGGAGGCGGGCGACGCCTCGCTCGCGTCCAGTCCCGCGCTGGTCGTCGCGTCGGCCGGGAGGTGGCGGCGATAGGCCTCGTAGAGGTCGATGACCGCCCGCCCGACCGCCGGCAGCAGCGAGACGAGCTCCTGGACGTCGGTGGTCTTGACCTCGGCGCCTTCGAAGATCGGGTCCGAGAAGGCCTCCATCAGCTCCAGCGAGAGACGCTGGTCGGTATCGGCGGCGAAGTCCTGGAGATCGACCTGGAACCGCTCGACGAGCTTGAGCAGGACCCGCACCGTCACCGGCCGCTGGTTGCTCTCCAGAAGGGTAAGATAGCTGGCGCTGATGCCCAGCTCGCGCGCCATCTGCGCCTGTGTGAGATGGCGCTCCTGGCGCAGCCGCCGAAGCTTGCCGCCGATCCGCATTGCCTTCATCGGACTCTCCTGGGTCGTCCACGGGGTTCGTTACAAAAGCCACAAAGTCACAAACCAGTCTTGTAACAAGATTTACAATATTCCATATTTCTACGCTATTTCATATAGTTATTGACCTGCACACCTTGTCAAATATAGCTGTAACTCCTGTCAATACAAGGGAGATGACGATGAGTACCCCACCTGATCGCTTCAAGGGCATCCGCCGCGACTACTCGCCCGAGGACGTCAACCGGCTGCGCGGCTCGGTCCATATCGAGCACAGCCTGGCCCGTCTCGGCGCCGAGCGGCTGTGGCAATTGCTGCGGACCCGGCCTTTCGTGCGCACCCTCGGGGCGCTGACCGGCAACCAGGCCATGCAGCAGGTCAAGGCCGGCCTCGAGGCCATCTATCTGTCCGGCTGGCAGGTCGCCGCCGACGCCAACAATGCCGGCGAGATGTATCCCGACCAGTCGCTCTACCCGGCGTCGTCGGTCCCCGATGTCGTCCGGCGCATCAACAAGACCCTGCTCCGCGCCGATCAGATCGCCCGGCTCGAAGGGAACGACACGACCTACTGGATGGCGCCGATCGTCGCCGACGCCGAAGCCGGTTTTGGTGGGCCTCTCAACGCCTTCGAGCTGATGAAGGCGATGATCGAGGCCGGCGCCGCCGGCGTCCATTTCGAGGACCAGCTCGCTTCCGAGAAGAAGTGCGGCCACCTCGGCGGCAAGGTGCTGGTGCCGACCCAGACCTTCGTCCGCACCCTCAACGCGGCGCGGCTCGCCGCCGATGTCAGCGGCGTCAACACCATCCTCATGGCACGCACCGACGCCCATTCGGCGACCCTGATCACCAGCGATATCGACGAGCGCGACGCCGAGTGGATTTCCGGCGAGCGCACGTCCGAGGGCTTCTTCAAGCTGAAGCAGGGCAAGACCCA
>NZ_JAGRLA010000031.1 GCF_020442045.1 Bauldia sp.
CTTTGCGAGGCCGCGAACCCGGCCTTACTTCTCCCGCCCCTCGACCGCTTCCAGCGTCTTGAGGATGTGGTCGCGGGCGCGTTCGGCGTCCTCGGTGGCGCCCGACAGGAAGACGCGGCCGGAGGCGCCGATCATCTGGCAGTCGACCAGCGTCAGGTTCGGCGCGACGCGCTCCGCCTCGTTGGCGGCAACCGCGGCGAAGAGGGCGGGCTGCATCTCGACGAGGAGCAGGCTCTCGTCCGGCAGGATCATCGAGGCGTCGCGGTTGCGGTTGAGGATCACCGCATGCTGGTCGGTCACCGCTTCGACGATGTCGGTGTAGAGGACGTGGGGGCGGAGCTGGTCGCTCGCCTTCGCCCCGATGCCGTCGAGCACCGCCTGGCCGGCCGCGTCGAGATGGGCGGCGTCCAGCGAGTGGAGTTCGAGGATGCCGTATTGCCGCTCGACATAGAGCATGCCGGGCTCCGCCTCCGGCACCGATTTCAGCGCGAGGTCGATCACCCGGTGGATCGCCAGCGCCGGCGCGATCTCGATGATCAGCGAGTGCATGCCCTCGAGCGGAACATAGCCGCGCCCGCGGGTCGGCGAGCCCATATAGGCGGCGAACTGCCGCCTGAGCGACTCGATCTTCAGATAGACGCGCAGTTCACTCACCAGGACACTCCTGCCGGCCTTCGGTCGGTGAGGCTTGCGGCCCCGCCTCCGCTCATCCCCGCGCACGCGGGGATCCAGACCCCCGCGGACGCGCCCTCAAGACCTGGATTCCCGCTTTCGCGGGAATGAGCGGTTGAGCTTGAAGGCGCCGGTCACGCGAAGCCCGGGACTCACTTGCCCGGCACGCCGAACTGCTTGATCACGTCGGCATGGGGCCGCGGGATGACATGGACGGAGACCACGGTGCCGACATGGCCGGCGGCTTCGGCGCCCGCCTCGGTCGCCGCCTTCACCGCGCCGACATCGCCCTGGACCAGCACCGAGACGAGGCCGGCGCCGACCTGCTCGCGGCCGATGATCGTGACGTTGGCGGCCTTGACCATGGCGTCGGCCGCGGCGAAGGCCGCGACGTAGCCCTTGGTTTCCACGAAGCCGATTGCATTCGACATGACAGTTTCTCCTTGGCTGACTTTTCCTGAGACGTTCTATTTCCTGGATTTCGACGAGGCCGCCCGCGGTTCGTCGAGAATGCCGATAACCAATGCATCGACCACCGCGCTGCCGTCCTTGAACCAGCCGCGCGCCACCGAGCCCTGCGTGACCAGCACGCGTTCGCCGTCGCCGGCGCCGAGCGGGTCATAGGCGACGACGTGCTCGCCGAGGCCGTCATTCTCCTCGAGCGCGATTTCGAGCAGGGCGCCGCCCGGCAGTTCGTCGAGCCGCTTGGTCGCCCAGACCTTGCCGATCACCATTCCGGTTTTCATGGCTTCTGCCTCACGATTTCGACCTTCATCTCGCGCGCCTTGTCGCGCGCCAGCGGGGTGAGAACCACATCCTCGCCGATCACGATCCGCTGGTTGTTCCGGGATATCTCGACGATCTTCGCTTCGCTGAGGACACCCGATCCGAACTGGAACGTGCCCGTCCTCGCGGCCGCCGGCTTCGTTGTCACGGCCGCGGCGCGCGGTGGCGGCGGGCCGGCGGGCGCGAAGCGGAGGTCACCGGCAATAATCGCCGCCTTCAGGGAAGCATCCTCGCAGGCGATAGCGATCGCCCTGGCGAAGCGGTCGAGGTCGGTTTCGTTGGCGGCGCTGACCGTCACCTTCGCCGGCTTGCCACGGGCGAGCGCCGCCCGCATCTCGTCGGCGAGGCCGTCGCCGGGGGGCGCCGGTGCGGGCCCGGCGGAACCGAGCGACTCCGTCAGCGCCTGGCGGACCAGCGCCCGGAGTTCCTCGCGATCGATCCCCGCCGCCATCGCCTATTGCCTCGCCTGGAGTGTGTGCTCGGCGGCGAAGGCCGCCGCGCGGATGCTGCTTTCCTCGCCGGAGAGGTAGACCCGGCCGGTCGCCCCCATCATCCGGTAGTCGACGACCTTGATGTCGGCCGCCTTCTCCGCCTCGTTGGCGGCAAGGATCGCGTAGGAGGCCGGCTGCATCTCCAGCACGAAAAGCGACTCGCCAGGCAGGATCATCGAGCCCTTCTTGTTCCGGTTGATCAGGAAGGCGTGGTAGTTGTCGACCCGCTTGACGATCCGCGATGCAAGGATCTCGGGCCGCATCGCCTCCGCCTCGCTGGCACCGAGATAGTCGAGGATCGCCTGGCCGGCGGCCTTCACCGAGGATGTCGAATTGGCGTGCAGCTCGAGATAGCCGTATTGACGTTCGACGACGAGAAGGCCGGGCTTGACGTCGACATTCTTGACCGCGATGTCGGTGATGTTCTCGATCTCGAGGCCTGGGGCCACCTCGACCACCAGCGCCGCCATGTTGACGCGCGGCAGGAAGCCCCGGATGAAGCTGCCGAGATAGCACATCGTCTTCGGCTGAAGCTGGTCGATGAAGATGTAGGACCGGATCGTCGCCATCGGTCGCGCCTCACCGCTGCTCGTGCTGCATGGCGCGCATTTCCTCGAGGATGAGCTGGCGAATCTCCGCCCGCAGCGCATCGGCGTCGACCGGCACCGGTTCCTCAACGTCCGGCGCGTTGCTCGGCCGTGACGGGCGTCCGCCGACCCAGTCGAAGGAATAGTCGATCTCGCCTTCCGGCAGGCGCGGCCGCGTCGCGGGCTGCGGCAGGGCGAGACCGGTGAAGTCAGGGAAGGGAACGTCGGCCGCAGCGTTGTAGGCGATCCTCGTCCACTGGACGAGGTGCTCCGGCCCGATATTCTCGCCGATCGACGAGCGTCCGTGGAAACCCGTGCCGATCGTCATGCTCGGCCCGAGGAAGGTGTCGAAGCCCGCAGCCCCCGTCGAGCAGCCGACATTGATCACCACCCGCATGACGTCCATCTCGGCGGCGAAGCGCAGGATCATCGCCGGGTCTTCCGCGTGGATCGCGGCCGAATGGCCGGCGCCGCGATTGCGGATCATCGCCCGGCAGGCGGTGAGCGCTGCCTCCCGGTCGGCGACCTCGTAGAGGCCGAGCACGGGACAGAGCTTCTCGCGGCTCAGCGGATAGTCGTCGCCGATCCGTTCGAGAGGGACGAGCAACACGCGGGTATCCCGTGGAATACGGATGCCGGCGCTTTCGGCGATCACTGATGCCGGCTTGCCGAGGAGCGATATGTTGAACTTGCCGCCGGGAAAGAGGTGCTCCGCCAGCCGGTCGCGGTCGTCGGCCGAGACAAGGTGGCAGCCCTGGCGCTTCATCTCGCTGACCAGCCTTGGCGCGATCGCGCGATGGGCGATGACGGCGGATTCATTGGTGCAGAGGATCGCGTTGTCGAAGGCCTTGGAGTCGACGATCTGCTTCGCCGCGCGGGCGACGTCCGCCGTCTCGTCGACATAGACCGGGTTGTTGCCCGGCCCGACGCCGATCGCCGGGTTGCCCGAACTATAGGCAGCCCGCACCACCGGCGACCCGCCGGTCGCCAGGATCAGGTTGATCCGGTCCGAGGTCATGACCGAGTTGATCAGTGGCATGGTTGGATCGTCGATCACCTGGATGGTCCCGTCCGGCGCGCCGGCGGCCTCGGCCGTACGCGCCAGCAGTCGCGCGGCGTCGGCGCCGCAGGCCTTGGCCGCCGGGTGGGGGCTGATGACGATCGCGTTGCGGGTCAGCAGCGCGAGGATCGCCTTGTAGAAGACCGAGCAGACCGGATTGGTCGACGGCGTCAGCGCGAAGATCACCCCGGCCGGTTTCGGGATCGCGACCGACCTGGTCTCGGGCTCGATCCGGTAGTCGGTGAAGTTCTCGCCCTTGTAGTGATCGAAGAGACCGGTCGCGCAGAGCCGGTTCTTGATCTCCTTGTGGTCGGGATTGCCGAAGCCGCTTTCCTCCACCGCCCAGTCGGCATAGCGGCGCGACTCGGCAGCAGCGGCCTTCGCCATTGCCTCCACGATGGAAAGCACGGAGTCGCGCGGGTAGGTCGCGAAGGACGATGCCGCCCAGCGTGCCTTCTCGATCATCTGAGCCGTCTGATGCAGCGTGCCGCCGGTTTCGGTCTCGTTGGTGGCGGTTGGCATGAAGCGTGCTTTCATCGTGGCCAAGGGGCAGGACGGCCGTGCGACGATCCGACCGGCAAACTAGTGCTGCGGGGACCGAGGCGGCTTGACAGTGTCGGGTGGTTTCTTGACAGGAGCGAAACGGCCTCGAGGGCACTGCTTGATATGGAACGGGGACCTGTGCGAGCATCAAATCCCGGGGTTGAGACCTGCCGCGCGGGAGGCG
Organism: Bauldia sp.; assembly: GCF_020442045.1. Classification (GTDB taxonomy): domain Bacteria; phylum Pseudomonadota; class Alphaproteobacteria; order Rhizobiales; family Kaistiaceae; genus Bauldia. The sequence continues at coordinate 4,324 of NZ_JAGRLA010000031.1, forward strand.
CTGGAGCATGTTGGAAAGCTCGGCTACTTCGCTGACAGGGCGACCGGATGATCCGGCCCGCACAGCCGCAGATTGCGCGCCGGGTGTGCTGGCTTCGGCCGCGACGGGGATCGTCGGCTATATCGAGCGCTTTCGCGGCGATGTCGACCGGATTTTTGGAAACGCCCACATCCTCCCGGACATGGCGGGATCGCCGACGCTGAAGCTCAGGCTCAGCGCCTTCTGCAGGCTTTTCGAGGAATCCGCCCAGCAGACCGGCAACGAGAATTTCGGCCTGTGGTTCGGCAACCAGTTCCAGCCGCGCGACCTCGGCATGTGGGGCTATGCGGCGGTCTCGGCGCCGACGCTTGGCGCCGCGCTCGAATGCCTCGTCGGCCTGTTCCACTACCACCAGGAAAGCTCGATGATGAGGCTGGGGACCGACGATGACGGTCTTGTCCGCCTCGAATACCAGATCGTCGATCCGTCGATCATCGAGCGGCGCCAGGATGCCGAGCTGTCGCTCGGCATGTTCCTCAACGTGCTGCGCGAATGCTGCGGGTCGCAGTGGTCGCCGGACGAGGTCCATTTCGAGCATCCGAAACCCGAATTCGCCAGCGAGCATGAAGCGGCCTTCGGTGCTCCGGTCTATTTCTCGCAGCGGACCAATGCGCTCCTCTTCCGGCCTGACGACCTGGCGCGGCCGATGCCGTCGCGGGACCTGAGGCTGCTGGCCGTCATGCAGACCTGCCTGGAGCAACTGGGGTCGCGTCCGTCGGACGACCATCTGCTGCTCGACCGGATTCGCACGGCGGTGAGGATGCGGCTGCCCGAAGGCTGCCCGTCGCTCGGGCAGATCGCCGACGAATTGCGGGCGCCGGTCAGCGTCATCCACCAGGATCTCAGCGCCGCCGGCCTGACCTACAAGGAGATGGTCGAGGAAGTGCGGCGCGACCTCGCGCTCTCCTACACGCGCCAGCTCCATCTGCCCTTCTCGGAGATCGCCATGCTGCTCGGCTATTCCGAGCTCTCGGCCTTCTCCCGCGCCTTCCGCCGCTGGACGGGCACGGCGCCGCGCGACTACCGCGCGGCGGCCTTCGACGCCTGATCAGGTGTTCAGCGCTTCCAGCGATTCCGGCAGGATCTGCCCGCCGTCGACGATGATCGTCTGGCCGGTGATGTAGCCGGCTTCCTTCGAGGCGAAGAAAAGCGCGGCATAGCCGATATCCTCGACGCTGCCGAGCCGCTTCAGCGGGATCGAGGCGGCCATGGTCTCGAGGTAGTCCTCGCCGAGATCCTCGAGCCCCTCCGTGACGATGTTGCCGGGCATCACCGCGTTCATGGTGATGCCGTAGCCGGCGACTTCCATGCAGGCGGTACGCAGGAATCCGAGCTGTCCGGCCTTCGAGGCGGCGTAGTGCGCCCAGCCGGGATAGCCGGTCACCGGCCCGGTGATCGACGAGGTGAGGACGATCCGGCCGCCGCCGCTCTTCTTCATCGCCGGCAGGCAGGCCTTGACCGAGACGAAGGTGCCCTTGAGGTTGGTGTCCATCACCTCGTCCCAGTCGTCGTCGGTCATCGATTCCAGCTTCACCTGCGGGAAGATGCCGGCATTGGCGCAGAGGATGTCGAGGCCGCCATGGCGCTCGACGGCCGCCGCGGCGGCCGCCTCCATCGCGGCGAGATCGCGGACGTCGGCGGCGAAGGCGGAAGCCTGGCCACCGGCGTCGCGCAACTCTTCGGCGGTCGCCTCGGCCGCGTCGATGTGGCGGGCGACCACCAGCACGCGCGCGCCGTGGCGGGCGAAGACCCGGGCGATGCCCTTGCCGATCCCCTTGCTCGCTCCGGTGACGATGGCCGACTGGCCGTCAAGCGACGTGAGCATGCTTTCTTCCTCCTTCGTTTCTCACCCGGCATCGGCCCGTCGCCGGCGATTGAGCGCCAGCATGACGAGATAGCCGCCGATCAGGATGACGACGGCGCCGACCGTCGAGATGGTGCCGAGCACCGGCACGCCCGGCGTGTAGCCGGCGACCATCTTGGCGTAGAGGTATTCGGGCACCGTCGTGTCGGCGCCTGTGGTGAAGAGCGACAGCGGGAAGTTGCCCCAGGAGAGCAGGAAGGCGAAGAGCCCGCCGGAGAAGATGCCGGGCATCAGCACCGGGATCGTAACCTCGCGCATCACCTGCAGGCGCGAGGCGCCGAGGTCGAAGGCGGCTTCCTCGAGCGCGGGATCGAAGCTGTAGACCTGGATCGAGATGACCAGCGTCACCACCGGCACGATCCAGACCAGGTGGGCGAAGACCGCGGTCTGCCAGGAAAGCTGCAGCCCGATCGCGTTGAACCACAGGAGCAGCGCCAGCCCGAGCACCGACTGCGGGAAGAAGATCGGCAGCAGGATGACCTTCTGGAACCACGACCGGCCCTTCCAGTCATAGCGGGCGAAGGCCAGCGCGCCGAAAAAGGCGAGGATAATCGAGATGACCGTGACGACGGCGGCGATGATCACCGACGTCTCGAGGATCTGGTGGATCTGGATCGAGTCGAGCGTCTTGTGCCACCAGTCCAGCCCCCATTTGGTGATCGGGAAGATGAAGTAGCGGCTGGAGGTCAGCGAGGCGAGGGTGATGCTGAGGCTCGGCAGGTAGACGAAGATCACCATCGCGATCGTCCAGACGACGATCAGGGCATGGCGTATGCGGACGGCGCGGGTCTGCATCGGGCTACCGTCGTCCGAGGAAGCGGTCGAGGTCGAAGCGGCGAAGCGCGAGGAGGACCAGCACGCCAACGATCAGCATCAACAGGACCGAGAGTGCCGCGCCGAGCGGCCAGTTCTGCGAATAGGTGAAGGCGATCTCGATGTCGTGGGCGATCGGGATGACCTGCTGTCCGCCGAGCACCTTGGCCTCGGCGATCGCGCCGACCGCCAGAACGAAGGTCAGCAGCGAGCCGATCATCAGGCCGGGTAGCGACAGCGGCAGCTCGACCTCCTTGAACACCTGCCATCGCGTCGCGCCGAGGTCGAGCGCGGCCTCACGCGTTTCGTTCGGTACCATCGAAATGCCGAGTGTCATCGGAAAGAGCATGAACGGAATGTAGACATAGACCATTCCGAACAGGACGATGCCTTTGGTGAAGAGGATGCTCTCGAGGTCCAGCCCGAACAGCGATTTGAGGGATCCGAGCAGGACGCCGTTCTTGATGAAGAAGAGCAGCCAACCGTAGAGGCGGACATTCTCGGAGACGAAGAGCGGGATGACGAAGAGCAGCGTGATCAGCGTCGACCACTTGCCGAAGACGCGGACCAGCCCATAGGCCACCGGGTAGCAGATGACGACCAGGATGATGACCGTTGCGGCGGCGAGCCCGAGCGACCAGACCAGCGAGATGTAGGTCGTGCTGTCGAAGATAGTGACGTAATTCTCGAAGGTCGGCCGGCCGCCGAAGCCGAAGGTCCGCGGCGGCATGAAGGAGAAGCCGATGATGGCGGCGAGCGGCGCCGCGAAGCCGACCAGCAGGAAGATGATGACCGGGAGCGCCGACCACGTACCGGCCGATATCCGCGTGCCGCTGCTCATTGGTCCGGCACGACGATGGAGTCGGCGGCGTTCCAGCCGATCAGGACTTCCTGGTCGAGCTTGCCCTGGAACGCCTCGTGGCGGAGCTTCTCGAGCACGAAGGTCATCTCGCCGACCCGCACGTGATACTGGATCCGCGAACCGAGGGCGTATTCGTTGTAGAGGCGGCCGGGCACGTGGTTGTCGGCATCGCCGGGCTCCGACAGGAAACGCAGGTATTCGGGCCGAACCACGAGGAAGCCGTCGCGCAACCCGTCGGCGATCGACGGAGCGGCGAATTCGCCCGGAATCTGCGGCGAGGTCAGCGTGCCGTTGTCCGCCACCGTGACCGGCATGACATTCACGTCGCCGATGAATTCGGAGACGAACTTGGAATTCGGCGTGCTGTAGATCTCCTGCGGCGAACCGATCTGCACCAGCTTGCCGTCGCGCATGACGCCGATCCGGTCGCTCATCACCATCGCCTCCTCGAGGCTGTGGGTGATGTAGACGAAGGTCTTCCTCGTCTCGCGGTGGATGTCCTTCAGCTCCTTCTCGAGCGTCTTGCGGAGCTTGTAGTCGAGCGCCGACAGCGGCTCGTCGAAGAAGAGGATTTCGGGATCGAAGGCGAGCGCGCGGGCCAGTGCGACGCGCTGGCGCTCGCCGCCCGAGATCTGGGTGACGGATCGTCCGTAATAGGATTCCGGCAGGCGCAGCAGACCCATCAATTCGAGCGCGCGCTGCTTGCGGGCCGCCGGTGCGACGCCGCGAATCTTCAGCGGAAATTCGATATTGGCGCCGACCTCCTTGTGGGGAAAGAGGGCGAGCGACTGGAACACCATGCAGGTCGGCCGCTTGTTGGCCGGGATCGCATTGATCCGCTCGCCACGCAGGATGATGTCGCCGCTGGTCGGCTCCTCCATGCCGGCGAGCATGCGCAGCAGTGTCGTCTTGCCGCTGCCCGAAGGCCCGACAATGGTGAAGAGTTCGCCTTCGTGGATTTCAAGATCGATCGCGTCGACGGCCTTGTGGCCGGCGAAGGTCTTGGTCAGGCCTTTGAGGTAGAGGATGACGTCACGCCCGACCATCGGCACCCGCTTGGTTGATGTTCATAGGTGGCGGTGCCTCCGCGGAGGCACCACCATTGACGGGGAGTCTCAGCCGCCGGACGCTTCGCGCTTGGCGGCGGTCATCAGGTCGAGAAGCTTGTCGTAGTCCGGGACGATATCGTACTCGGCCGACTTCGCCATCTCTTCCTCGAGGCTGTCCCACTGGATCGCTTCGAGCTCGTCCTTGGTGAACAGATCGAAGCATTTGGGATTGCCCATCTGGGTCACCGGATTGAACGTGCCCTCGGCAAAAGCGACGGTATGGGCGACTTCCGGATTCTGGACGTATTCGAGGAACTTGGTCGCCAGCGGCGACAGCTCCGGATTGTTGACCAGCGACGTCACCTCGATCCAGGCGACGCCGCCCTTGCCGCCCGGCAGCGGCCCCTTGTTGGGCGTGATGCCACGGATGTTGAGGAAGCCGTCGGCGCGGGCCGGCGAGGCGCTGTAGGTGCCGCCGGTCATGTGGAAGTCGATCTCCCCGGCGACGAAGGCCTGGTTCATCGTCGCGATGTCGCCGACCACCTTGGCGCCCTTGAACACCTTGCTGGCCGTCTCGGCGAACTTCGCCACCTCGTCGTCGCTATGCTCCTTGAACGGATCGAAACCCGAAATCAGGCAGATGTCGAAGACGTTCCAGTCGTCGCTCTCGAGGATGCCGTACTTGCCGGCATTGGCCGGGTCGTTCCACAGATCCCAGCCGACATCCTCGGCGGTCGCGCGGCTGACCTTGTCGGTGTTGACGACGAAGGAATAGGGGCCGAAGCGCTGGGTCATGCCCAGCAGTTCCTTGCCGTCGTCGCTCATCGCCCACTTATAGGGCCACTTGAACGCCGGCATCATCTTGTCGAAGTAAGGCTTGAAGACCTCCTGGTCGAGCGGCTTGATCAGCCCCTCGGGATACATGACCTTGCGCGCCCAGGGATTGTTGACGTTGATCAGATCCCAGACGTTGGTCTCGCCGGCGCGCAGCCGGTTGATCATGGTCGGGTCGTTGGTCAGCGACTCGGCCTTGACCGTCGCATCCATCTCGGTCCGGAAGGGGTCGAGGACCTGGGCGGAGTTGTAGCCCTCCCAGCACAGGATGTTCAGTTCCTTCTCA
>NZ_JAGRLA010000186.1 GCF_020442045.1 Bauldia sp.
GAAGCGGCCGGTCCGGACGGTGACGGCAAGGCCGCTCTCCGGGTCCTGGCCGAGCTCGCGCACGCCGTCGGCGCCGAGCTCGCCGCAATTGCCGTTCTCGCCATTGACGGCGAGCTGGCGGGTGTAGCGGCATTCGGGATAGTTCGAGCAGCCGATGAAGGCGCCGAACTTGCCGAGCTTGAGCGAAAGCCGGCCGTTTTCGCAGGAGGGGCACTTGCGCGGGTCGCCGCCGTCGGCGGGCTGCGGGAAGATGTGGGGCCCGAGCAGCTCGTTGAGCGAATCCAGCACCTCGGAGACGCGCAGATCCTTGGTGTCGCCGACATCGGCGGAGAACTGCTTCCAGAAGTCGCGCAGCACGTCCTTCCAGGAAATGTCGCCATTCGAGATCTTGTCGAGCTTCTCCTCGAGGTCGGCGGTGAAGTCGTATTCGACGTAGCGCTTGAAGAAGCTCGACAGGAAGGCGGTGACCAGCCGGCCCTTGTCCTCGGGGATGAGCTGGCGCTTCTCGAGCCGCACATAGTCGCGGTCGCGGAGCACCGAGAGCGTCGAGGTATAGGTCGACGGCCGGCCGATGCCGAGCTCCTCCATCTTCTTGATCAGGGTCGCCTCGGTGTAGCGCGGCGGCGGCTCGGTGAAATGCTGTTCGACCGCGATGCCGCGCTCGGCGAGGTCATCGCCCTGCTTCATCGGCGGCAGCCGGCGGTCGTCGTCGTCGCTGCCTTCGTCGTCGCGACCCTCCTGATAGAGGGTCAGGAAGCCGTCGAAGCGGACCACCTGGCCGGTCGCCCGGAGGCCGACTTTGCCCGATGCGGCGCTGCCGGCGGCGATATCGACGGTCGTCCGCTCGAGCTCGGCATGGGCCATCTGGCTCGCCACCATCCGCTTCCAGATCAGCTCGTAGAGCCGTGCCTGGTCGGCTTCCATCGAGCCACCGAGGGAACCCGGCGCGCGCGACGGATCGGTCGGCCGGATCGCCTCATGGGCCTCCTGGGCGTTCTTGGCCTTGACCTGGTAGATGCGCGGCTTGTCGGGGACGTAGCGGTCGCCGAAATCCTTGCGGATGGCGGAGCGCGTCGCCGACAGGGCTTCCGGCGCGATGTCGACGCCGTCGGTTCGCATATAGGTGATCCGTCCGTCCTCGTAGAGGCGCTGGGCGACCTGCATGGTGCGCGAGGCGGAGAAGCCGAGCTTGCGCGAGGCCTCCTGCTGCATCGTCGAGGTGGTGAAGGGCGGCGGCGGGTTCCGCCGCACCGGCTTCGCCTCGATCGCGTCGACGCGATAGCCGTTCGACTTGAGGGCGGCCTCGATCCGCCGCGCCATACCCTCCTCGGGGATGTCGAGGCGGCCGATCTTGTCGCCCTCGTAGCTCACCACGCGGGAAAGGAACTGTCCGCCTTCCGGGGTCTCGAGCGTCACCGCCACCGACCAGTATTCCCGCGGGACGAAGGTCTCGATCTCGTTCTCGCGGTCGCAGACCAGGCGCAGCGCGACCGACTGGACGCGGCCGGCCGAGCGGGCGCCCGGCAGCTTCCGCCACAGCACCGGCGACAGCGTGAAGCCGACCAGATAGTCGAGGGCCCGCCGGGCGAGATAGGCGTCGACGAGGTCGGCGTCGATCTGGCGCGGGTGGCTCATCGCGTCGAGCACCGCGTCCCTGGTGATGGCGTTGAAGACCACCCGCTCGACCGGCTTGCCGTTCAGCGCCTTCTTGGCCTGCAGGACCTCCAGCACGTGCCAGGAGATCGCCTCGCCCTCGCGATCCGGGTCGGTGGCGAGAATCAGCCGGTCGGCGCCTTTCACCGCCCTGGCGATTTCGGAAAGCCTCTTGCCGGACTTTCCGTCGACCGCCCAGCGCATTGCGAAGTCTTCGTCGGGATCGACGGAGCCATCCTTGGAAGGAAGGTCGCGGACATGCCCATAGGACGCAATCACCTCGTAGTCCGAACCGAGGTATTTATTGATCGTTTTGGCTTTGGCGGGCGATTCGACGATGACGATATTCATGGATGCCGTGACAAGGCTGGCTTTCTGTTCGAAGCGGTTAGGTGGGGTCTTCGCGGTGGCGTTTGAAGTGCGCCGACCGGTCGACCAAGGCGGCGGGACAATCCGAAAATAGGTTCCGCCTGTCAATCGACGCCGTCACGGGGCCATGGCGAGACGGGTTTTTCCAGGGCGAAATCGCCGGATGGACGGTCTTGCGCAGAGACTAACGCATTGGTTATAATATATAGAATATACAATTATTAGTTGTAGCGAGGCAAAACGGGCATGGCTTTGAAAGACGCGCCGTCCGGTGCGAGTGCAGGGGATTCAGCCCGCTATATCGAGGCGATGGCAAAAGAGCTTCGCACCATTGCATCAAGGTCCGACCTCGGATTCCTGGCCTTCCTGCTCCGCATGGTCGAGGACGACGCGGGCGCCGAGGCCGGCCGGCGCGACAGCGAGCCGAAGGCCTGATCGCCTAGACCAGCGACACCCGCTGTCCCGGATGCCGTTCCAGCCTGCCGGCGAGCGCCAGCTCCAGCAGGACGAGATGGACGGCGGCAGGCCGCGCGCCGGTGAAGCGGATGATCTCGTCCACTTCGACCGGGGTCGGCCCGAGCGCCGCGAGGATCGCCGCCCGTTCCCGGTCCTCGACATCGGTCGGGGCAGGGGGCTCCTCGGGAGTGTCCTCGTCGATCTCGGGGATGCCGGACGGATAGCGGTCGAGCATCGGCGAGAGCTCCGACAGGATGTCGTCGAGCTCGGTCACCATCGTCGCGCCGTCCTTGATCAGGCGGTTGCTGCCGGCGGCGCGGGGGTCGAGCGGCGAGCCCGGAACCGCCATCACCATTCGCCCCTGGTCGGCGGCGCGGCGGGCGGTGATCAGCGATCCCGACCGGGTCGCCGCCTCGACGACGACGACGGCGAGCGCGACGCCCGAGATGATCCGGTTGCGGCGCGGGAAGTCCCGGCCGCGCGGCACCCAGCCGAAGGGCATCTCGCTGAGATGCACGCCGCCGGATGCGACGATCTGATCGGCCAGTTCCCTATTTTCGGGCGGATAGACCTGGTCGAGGCCCCCGGCGAGCACCGCGATCGTACCGGTGTCGAGGGAGGCGAGGTGGACGGCGGCGTCGATGCCGCGGGCGAGGCCGGAGGCTGTCGCATAGTCGGCGCGGCCGAGCCCGGCGGCGATCTGGGCGGCGAATTTCCGTCCCGCGACCGAGGCATTGCGCGATCCGACCATGGCGACGATCGGCCGCGACAGGATGGCGGTGTCGCCGCGCGCCGCGATCAGCGGCGGCGCATCGGCGACGTGCCGCAGCGCCGGCGGATAATCGGGCTCGCCCATGGCGACCAGCTGCGCGCCGATCCGCGCCAGCCCGTCGCGCTCGCGTTCGGCGTCCTCGACCGAGCAGAGCCTGATCCGCCTGCCGCCGCGTTCGGCGAGCTCCGGCACGGCGGCGATCGCCGCGAGGCCGCTGCCGAAATGGTTGATCAATTCGCGGAAGGTGACGGGGCCGATATTCTCGCTGCGGATCAGGCGGAGCCAGGCGAGCCGCTGCTCGTCGTCGAGACGGATGCCGCGGCCGGCACCGGTCATTTGCCGCCGCCGATCCGGCTCTCCGTTCGCGCGGCGAGGCGGCGGATATTCTCGGCGTGCCGCCACCACAGGATGACCGTCAGCACGACGAAAAGGCCACCGATCCGGTTGTCGCCGAGCAGGAAGATCAGCACCGGCGGCGTCACCAGGCTGGCGACGAGGGCCGAGAGCGACGAGTAGCGGGTGAACCAGGCGGTCGCGATCCAGACGACTGCGAAGATCAGCGCCGCCGGCCAGGCGAGGCCGAGCAGCACGCCGAGATAGGTGGCGACGCCCTTGCCGCCCTTGAACTTCAGCCAGACCGGGAAGATGTGGCCGAGGAAGGCGCCAAGCCCGGCCACCATCGCGCCGTCGGAGCCGAAGCCGAACAGCGCGCCGGCGATCAGCACCGCGACCGTGCCCTTGAGACAGTCGGCGACCAGTGTCGCGGCGGCGACGTCGCGCCGCCCGGTCCTCAGCACGTTGGTCGCGCCGATATTGCCCGAGCCGATGGCGCGCACGTCGCCGAGCCCGGCGAAGCGGGTCAGCAGCAGCCCGAAGGGGATCGATCCGAGAAGGTAGCCGATGGCGAGCGCCGCGAGGATGGTCAGGCTGGTCGGCATGGCGGCGTCCGCGCTGTGACAGTCACGCCGAAGCGTATTCGTAGACCGTCCGCCCGGCAACCAGCGTGCGCAGCACCCGGCCGGTGAAGCGGGCATCCTCGAAGGCCGTGTTCTTGGAGCGCGAGCGCAGCGTCTCCGGGTCGAGCACCCAGGGCATGTCGGGATCGACGACGATGAGGTCCGCCGGCGCGCCAGGCGCCAGCCGCCCGACCTCGAGGCCGAGGAGCTCCGCGGGCCGCGTCGCCAGCGCGCGGAACAGGCGGAGCAGGTCGACGCTGCCGTCATGGACGAGCCGCAGCCCCGCCGGGAGCAGCGTCTCCAGCCCCACCGCACCGTCGGCGGCCTCGGCGAAGGGGTGCCGCTTGGTCTCGACATCCTGCGGGTCGTGGCTCGACACCACCACGTCGATCGTCCCGTCGGCGAGACCGGCGACCATCGCCTCGCGGTCCGCCTCGTGGCGGAGCGGCGGCGACAGCTTGAAGAAGGTCCGGTAGGAGCCGATGTCGTTCTCGTTGAGCGTCAGGTGGTTGATCGAGACGCCGCAGGTGACGGCGAGGCCGCGCGCCTTGGCGGCGCGGATCACCTCGAGCGATTCCGCGCAGGAGACCAGAGCGGCATGGTAGCGCCCGCCGGTCAGCGCCGCGAGGCGGATGTCGCGTTCGAGGATGACGATCTCGGCTTCCTTGGGGATGCCGGCGAGGCCGAGCCGGGTCGCCACCTCGCCCTCGTTCATCACCCCCTTGCCGATGAGGTCCGGATCGGCGGCGTGGTGGACGATCAGCCCGTCAAAGTCGCGGGCATAGGTGAGGGCGCGGCGCATGATCGCGGCATTGGTCACGGTCCGCCGCCCGTCGGTGAAACCGACCGCGCCGGCCTCGCCGAGGAGGCGGAGCTCGGTCATCTCCTTGCCTTCGAGCCCGCGCGTCAGCGCCGCCATGGGGTGGACGCGGATCGCGGTCTCGGCAAGCGCCCGCCGGCCGATGAAATCGACCAGCGCGACGTCGTCGATCACCGGGTCGGTGTCGGGCATGGTGACGATGGTGGTGACGCCGCCGGCCGCCGCCGCCCTGCCGGCGGAGGCGAAGGTCTCCCGGTGCTCGGCCCCCGGCTCGCCGACGAAGACCCGCATGTCGACGATGCCGGGCGCGACGATCGCGCCCCTGCAGTCGACGATCTCGGCGTCGGCCGGGCGGGCGGTCCGCGCGTCGGGGCCGGCGGCGA
>NZ_JAGRLA010000032.1 GCF_020442045.1 Bauldia sp.
CCTATTTCCAGCAGGTCGCGGGCTTCACCTGCGAGCCGGTGGCGGGCGAGCTGACCTACGGGCTCGAGCGGCTTGCGATGTATATCCAGGGCGTCGACAACGTCTACGACCTCAACTTCAACGGCCGCGAGGGCGCCGACAAGGTGACCTATGGCGATGTCTTCTTGCAGGCCGAGCAGGAATATTCGCGGCATAATTTCGAATATGCCGACACCGAGATGCTGAAGCGCCATTTCGAGGATGCCGAGCGCGAATGCCGGGCGCTGCTCGATGCCGGGGCGCCGGGCGGCGAGGGGGCCGCCCACCGGCTGGCGCTGCCCGCCTACGATCAGTGCATCAAGGCGAGCCACGCCTTCAACCTGCTCGACGCACGCGGCGTCATCGCGGTCACCGAGCGCCAGAGCTACATCCTGCGCGTCCGCGAGCTCGCCAAGGCCTGCGGCGCGGCATGGCTGGCGACCGAGGGCGGGGGCGGGATCCCCGATGCGGTGCCGGCGTGATCTCCGCGAAGATTACCGGCCAGGCGCCGATCCTCTTCGTCAGCGACATCGGCGCGAGCGTCGCCTATTGGGTCGACAAGGTCGGCTTCACCGCGATCGGCCTCTACGGCGAGCCCACCGACTTTGCCATCCTCGCCCGCGACACGAGCCACCTGATGCTTGCAGAGGCGCCGGACGGCCATGCGATCCTTCCCCACTGGCGGGTGAGGGACAAGCTGTGGAACGCCTATTTCTGGGTCGATGACGCCCGCGCCATGTATGAGGAGCTCAAGCAGCGCGGGGCGCGGATCGACTACGATCTCGGCGAACAGCCCTATGGCGTGCTCGAATTCGGCATTCAGGACCTCGACGACCAGGACATCGCCTTCGGCGAGGTTCTCGACCGGAGGCCGGAAGGCTGATCCCCGGTTCGCCGGGCAAACGGATTGGCCAGGCGGGGAGTTCGCGAACCGCCCGGCGCGCCACGGCCCACGCGTCTCAAGCTTGAACGGCCTGATCCCCGGCGCTATCTGTGTGACGGGAGGACGACCTCACCAATCCACCAACAGTCCGGGACGGCCCGACTTTATTCATGGAGGGCCGGATGGCCTGGGTTTTTCTGGTCTGCGCGGGACTTCTCGAGGTTGTTTGGGCTTACACGATGAAGCTGTCCCAGGGCTTCTCGCGGGGTGTGCCGACAACGATCACCATCGTCGCCATGATCGGCAGTTTCGGGCTGCTGTCGGCTGCCATGCGCACGCTGCCCCTCGGCACGGCCTATACGATCTGGACAGGCATCGGCGCCGTCGGCGCCTTCGTGGTCGGTATCGTCTTTCTCGACGAGCTGGTGAGTCCCATGCGCGTGGTCGCGGCCCTCCTGATCGTCTGCGGCCTTCTGCTGATGAAGCTCTCGACAAACGCCTGAGCGCCGCTGTCATTCCTCGGATCGACGGCGAGGGCGCGGTTTCCGAAAGAAACCCCGCGCCTCTACGCATCGGGGGCCGCGGGTGGCTTGTTGATCAAGCCGCAACCGGCCAGGACAGGCGCCGCTCCGCGGATAGGTGACAATCGGATGGTGGCTTGCTATGGCCTCGCCACCGCTTTTCCAACGTTTCCTCCGATAGATGCCTGACCTTCTTCTCGAGCTGTTCTCCAAGGAAATTCCCGTCCGCCCGCCCGCCCGCAGCGCCGCCGGCGCGAGGACGTGCAATGCGACGAAGGCGGCATGCGGGCGGGACCACGCCAATGCCTGACCTTTTGCTCGAACTCTTCTCCGAGGAAATACCCGCCCGCATGCAGCGCAAGGCGGCGGAGGACCTGCGCAAGCTGGTCACCGATGCGCTGGTCGAGGCCGGGCTGGTCTACGAGGGCGCCAAGGCCTTCGCGACGCCGCGCCGGCTGGCGCTGACCGTCCATGGCGTGCCGGCGCGCTCGCCGGACACCCGCGAGGAGCGCAAGGGCCCGCGTGTCGGCGCGCCCGAAAAGGCGATCGAGGGGTTCCTCCGCGCGGCGGGTCTTTCGTCGATCGACGAGGCGACGATCCGGCCCGACAAGAAGGGCGACGTCTATGTCGCGGTGATCGAAAAGCCCGGCCGCGCGGCCGAGGCGGTGATCGCCGAGATCGTGCCGAAGGTGGTGCGCGGCTTCCCGTGGCCGAAGTCGATGCGCTGGGGGCCACGCTCCGCGCGCCACGGTGCGTTCGGCGACGGATTCAGCTCGGCCTTCGATACCGGCTCGCTCAAATGGGTACGCCCGCTCCATTCCATCCTCTGCGTCTTCGGCCCGGAGACCGCCGAGACCGAGGTCGTGCCCTTCGACATCGACGGCATCCACTCCGGCGACACCACCCACGGCCACCGCTTCATGGCGCCGGAGGCGATCACGGTCAGGCGCTTCGACGACTATGCGCCGAAGCTGGAAAAAGCGAAGGTCGTGCTCGATGCGGACCGGCGGAAGGAGATCATCCTCGCCGACGCGCGCGACCGGGCGCTGGCGCTCGGGCTGGAGCTTGTCGAGGACGAGGGGCTCCTCGAGGAGGTCGCCGGGCTGGTCGAATGGCCGGTGGTGCTGGTCGGTTCCTTCGACGGGGACTTCCTCGAGATTCCGCCTGAGGTGATCCGCGCCACGATCCGCGCCAACCAGAAGTGTTTTGTCCTCCGGAACCCGTCCTCCGGTGCGTCCTTCGAGGCTTCGCTCCGCGAAGCGCCTCAGGATGGCGAGGGGGGGGCTAGCGACGAAGGCGCGGGGGCCGGGAATTCACCGCGCCATCCTGAGGTGCTGCCGAAGGCGGCCTCGAAGGACGCACAACGTAACGACCTCGCCAACCGCTTCATCATGGTCGCCAATATCGAGGCGCCGGACGGCGGCAAGGCGATCGTCGCCGGCAACGAGCGGGTGATCCGCGCCCGCCTGTCCGACGCCGGCCACTTCTGGCAGACCGACCGCGCGCCGCTGCCCGGCTACCAGCAGGCAAGCGACAGGCCGCTCGACCAGCGCCTCGCCAAGCTCAAGGCGCAGGACATCGTCTTCCACGAGAAGCTCGGGACGCAAGGGGCGCGCGTCGCGCGGATCGCCCGGCTTGCCCGCGAGATCGCGCCGCTGGTCGGCGCCGACCCGGACAAGGCGGAGCGGGCCGCGATGCTCGCCAAGGCCGACCTCGTCACCGAGATGGTCGGCGAGTTTCCCGAGCTCCAGGGGCTGATGGGCCGCTATTATGCGGAAGCGCAAGGGGAAGACCCGTCGGTCGCGGTCGCGATCGAGGAGCATTACAAGCCGGTCGGTCCCTCGGACAGCGTGCCGACGGACCCGGTGGCGGTCGCCGTGGCGCTGGCCGACAAGCTCGATATGCTGGTCGGATTCTGGGCGATCGACGAGAAGCCGACCGGGAGCAAGGACCCCTATGCGCTGCGTCGGGCGGCGCTTGGCGTGATCCGGATCGTGCTGGAGAGGGAGCTGAGACTCGACCTCTGGAAGCCGCTGTCGAACGCGATCGTCGCCTATTACGAACAGGGCAATCCGAATGTGATCTCCGCCATCGATGCGTGGATCGAGGAGGCCATTCATCCCGACGACGAGAGCAGCCATGTCGCGCATGTGACCGGCGCCTTCGGGGTCTCCGGCCTTCAGGATTTCTTCCGCGACCGCCTCCAGGTCCAGTTGCGCCAGGATGGCGCCCGGCACGACCTGGTCGAGGCGGTCTTTGCTCTTCCGCACCAGCGCGACCTCCTCCTCATTGTCCGGCGGGTCGAGGCGCTGGGACGCTTCCTCGACACGGAGGACGGCCGGAACCTGCTTGCCGGTTCGAAGCGCGCCGCCAACATCCTCCGCGAGGAGGAGAAGAAGTCCGGCGAGACCTTCGACGGCGAGGTCGATGCGTCGCGCCTTGTCGAGCCGGAGGAGAAGGCGCTCTACGAGGCGATCGGCGCCGCGCGCGGCGAGGTCGAGGCGGCGATCGGGCTCGAGGATTTCGACGATGCGATGCGGGCGCTGGCGCGTCTTCGCGCGCCGGTCGACCTCTTCTTCGACAAGGTACTGGTCAACGACCCGGATGCCGGCGTCCGCGCCAACCGCCTCCGCCTCCTCAACCTGATCCGCGAGGCGACCCGCGCCGTCGCCGATTTCTCCAAGATCGAAGGCTGACCCATGACCAACACCCGGACCGTCCAATCGGTCGGACCCTATGCCCGTGGCGCCGGCCGCTTCGCCCTGATCGTCGGCATCGCGATGATCCTGCTTTGGGCCTGGCTGCTGATCACCGACGACGTGCCGGATCTCGACACCCGTCCGCTGGCGATGTGGTTCCATATCGTCGGCGAGGTGGCGACCGGGATCGTGCTGATCGCATCCGGCTGGGGGCTGCTGACCGGCACGGTCTGGGCGCGCCGGCTCTATCTCGTCGCGATCGGCATGCTGCTGCTTGCCGTCACCCACGCCATTGCCTGGTATGGCGGGCGCGGCGAATTCTGGATGGTCGTCGCCATGGTCATGCTCGCGGTCCTCGGTGTCTTCTTCGCCATCCGCGCCGAGGAGTAGCCGCCGCGCGGGCACCGCGCTCCGCGGGCGACTTCGCAGATATGTCGTCGGCGTTGCGGCATTATCGCCTCCCTGATTCGCCTGTCGGCGAATCCAAGCCAGGAGGCAGCCTTGGACTTCAACATCGTGACGATTCAGCCGCTGGTGGCGCTGATCGCCGGCATTCTGATCCTGATCATGCCGCGTATCCTGAACTTCATCGTGGCGATCTACCTGATCTTTGTCGGCGTGACCGGCCTGTGGCCGAACCTGCTGCACGGCGGCTGATCAGGCCCCGGCAACCCGGTTCGCGATCCGGCTGGCCGCGATCGCATCCGGAGCCGCGCACACCACGCCCAACCCTCCCGCAAGGGGAGGGCTGGCCGATGTCACATTACGGGGATCGTGCCCGGCCATGTGCCGGCCGGCCGTGATTCCAGGCTCTAGCCGATCTCGACCACCAGCCGTCCGCGCACCTTGCCTTCGAGGATGTCGCGGGCGGCGTTCTCGAGGCCGCTGAAGGGAATGGTGGTGGTCATCGCCGCCAGCTTGTCGCGGTCGAGGTCGGTTTCGAGCCGCGACCAGGCCTCGATCCGCCGCGGCTTCGGCTGGTAGACCGAGTCGATGCCGACCAGCGAGACGCCGCGCAGGATGAACGGCGCCACCGAGGTCGGCAGGTCCATGCCGCCGGCATTGCCGCAGGCGGCGACCGCGCCGCCGCGCCGGGTCATCGACAGCACATTGGCGAGCGTGTTGCCGCCGACCGCGTCGATGCCGCCGGCCCAGCGCTCCTTGCCGAGCAGCTTGGCGGGTTCCGAAAGCTCGGCACGGTCGATGATCTCGCCGGCACCGATGCTGGCGAGGTATTCGTGCTCGTGCTCGCGGCCGGTGACGGCGATCACCTGGTAGCCGAGCCGCGACAGCAGCGAGATCGCCATCGACCCGACGCCGCCGGCCGCCCCGGTGACGACCACCGGGCCGGAATCGAAGGCGACGCCCTGACGCTCCAGCGCCATCACCGCCAGCATCGCCGTATAGCCGGCGGTGCCGATCGCCATCGTCTCGGCGGCGGTGAAGCCCTCCGGCTGCGGGATCAGCCAGTCGCCGCTGACCCGTGCCATCTGGCTGTAGGCGCCGAGGTGGGTCTCGCCGAGCCCCCAGCCATTGAGCAGCACCCTGTCTCCGGGCGCGAAATCGGGATGGGTCGAGGCCTCGACCACGCCCGCGAAGTCGATGCCGGGGATCATCGGGAAACGGCGGACGACAGGCAGCTTGCCGGTAATGGCCAGTCCGTCCTTGTAGTTGACGGTCGAATAGTCGACGCGCACGTCGACGTCGCCCTCCATCAGGTCGGCGGGGGTCAGCGTCGTTTCGGCGACCGACTGCTTCTTGGTCGTCTCGTCGCGGGTGATGAGCAGGGCCTTGAACGTTTCCACGGTATCTCCGGCGGTTGGGCTTGGGCGGTGTGCCTGTCTCCCCGGAACAAAGCACATCGCCGCCGCCGATGCAGCCTTCCAGTCGATCAGGGGATCAGCCGATCAGCCGGGGAGGGCGAGTTCCGCCTCGAGGCCGTTTTCGCCGTTGCGAAGCGTAAACCGGCCCGACCACGCCTCGGCGATGTCGCGGACGATGGCGAGGCCGAGCCCCGCGCCGTCGCCCATCCGGTCGAGGCGCGTGCCGCGGGCGAGCGCCTCGCCGAGTCGTTCCTCGGGAATGCCGGGCCCGTCGTCGGCGATGGTGATGACGGTGAGATCGCCCTTGTGTTCCGCGCCGATGGCGACGGCGGTCCGGGCATGACGGGCGGCATTCTCGACGAGGTTGCCAAGCGCTTCGGCAAGGTCGTCGGCGTCGATCCGCGCGGTCGTTCCGGGAGGGATGTCGGGCGTCCAGTCCAGCCTGGCGCCGTTCGGCGTCCGGGTGATGACCGCGAGCACGCGCCGCGTCACCTCCGCGACATCGGCACGGGCGTCGGGCGTTCCGGCAGCGGTCCGAGCCCGTGCCAGTTCCCGGTCGACATGGCGGCGCATCGTCGCCGCGACCTCCTCGATCTCGCCGGCGATCGCCGCCTCTCCCTTTTCCCGCAACCGGTCGACGTCGCCGGACAGGACCTGGAGCGGCGTCTTGAGCCCATGGGCAAGGTCGCTGGCGCGGGCGCGGGCGCGGTCGACCTGCGCCTCGCGGGCGTCGAGCAGCGCATCGACTTCGGCGGCGAGCGGCTGGATCTCGTTCGGGAAGGCCTTGCCGAGGCGCCGCGCCTCGCCGCCGCGGATCGCCGCCAGCCGCCGCTGGACCGTTGCGAGGGGGCGGAGGCCGACCGTCACCTGGGCGTAGGTGGCGAGGATCAGGAAGAGGGCGATCACGGCGAGATAGGGGAAGAGATCGACCGCGAAGGCCCGGGTCGCGGACCGCAGCTCCGCCGAATCGATGGCGACCGCGGCGCGCAGCGTCCCCCCGCCGAGCCGCTCGGGCAGCGTGACGTTGCGCTCCAGCGCAAGCAGCTCGGTCCCTGCCGGTCCGGGGATGTCGTGCTGGTGCCGTTCGCCGCCAGCCAGCTCGTCTTCGGGAAGGACCAGCGTCTCGTCCCACAGCGAGCGCGAGCGCAGCAGCGTATCGCCCACCTGCATCTGCCAGTAGAGACCGGATAGAGGCCGTTCGAACCGCGGATCGGAGCGCCGGTCGGCTTCCGCGAGCCGGCCATTCGGGCCGATGTCGAGGCCGGCGACGATGCGGTCGAGATAAAGGCCAAGCTCCGCGACCACGCGCCGCTCGACATGCCGCTCGAAAAGGACGGGCAGCCCGATCGCCGAGAGAGCCAGTGCCACGAGGATCGAGACCGTCCCGGCGAGCAGCAGCCGGAGCCTCAGCGATCCGCGGTTCATGCGGCGTCCGCGTCGATCGTGTAGCCGAAGCCCCGGCGCGTCTCGATCGATCGCGGTCCGAGCTTCTTGCGCAGGCGCGCGACCAGGGCCTCGAGCGCATTCGCCTCGCGCCCGTCGTCGGTGCCGTAGAGATGCTCGAGCAGTTCGGGGGCCGGCACGGTCCGGTCGTGATGATGGATGAGATAGGCGACCAGGCGGTATTCGAGGGGTGTCAGGTTGACCGGCACGCCGCCGGCGGTAACCCGCATCTGTCGCGTATCGAGGGTCAGCCGGCCCGCCGATATGACCGGGCCGCCGTGGCCGGCGGAGCGGCGGATCAGGGCGCGGGCGCGGGCGACGAGCTCCTCCATGTGAAACGGCTTGGGGAGGTAGTCGTCGGCGCCGGCATCGATCCCCTCGACGCGCTCCGACCAGGCACCGCGCGCGGTGAGGACAAGCACCGGGATGGTGCGGCCGGCGGCGCGCCAGCGCTTCAGCACCGCGAGCCCGTCCATCTTCGGCAGGCCGAGGTCGAGGACGATCAGGTCGTAGTCTTCGGTGTCGCCGAGGAACCATGCTTCCTCGCCGTCTTCTGTCGTCTCGACGACATAGCCGGCATTCCTCAGCGTCGCCCCGACGTCGGCGGCGATCCGTTTCTCGTCCTCGACGACCAGCACGCGCATCAGTCTCCGCCGCTCCCGATGATCGAGCCGGTTTTCGCGTCGACATAGACCTCACGGAGCTCGCCCGACGGCATGATCACCTTGAATTCATAGACGTACTCTCCGCCCTCGTGTTCGAATTCGATACCGACGACCTCGCCGCCGACCGCGTCGCGGGTTCGCGCCAGGATATCGGCGAGCGGCAGGACGCTGCCCTGTTCGACGGCATGGCGGGCCTGGTCGTGATCGTCGTCGATCACCTCGCCGCCGTCCCCGGCGGCGGCGGGCGCCGCGAAGGCGGCCAGAAGGGGAAACGCCAGGGCGAGGCGCGTCCGGCGGTGTCTAGAGCTCATAACCCTCAAGATTAGCTCACTTCGGCTGACGCGTCGCTGACAGGGACGATCAGACCGGCGTCAGTGCCGGCGCGCCATCATCGCCATCACCGAACGGCATCCGCCGGACCGGACAATGGTAACAGGATGGAGATGATACCGATGCCCAAATTCCAGGTAGTGCCCCTTGTCGCCCTCGCCTTCACCGTGGCCGCCGGCGCCGCCCTTGCCATCGAGGACGGCAACGCCATCTCGAAGCCCGCCGGCGAAGGCGAGGCGATGACCAAGGCGCAGGACGAGCAGCCGCTCCTCGACAAGAGCGCCGACGCCGTGCCGGCCAGGGCCGGCGACAATGTCGACGAGCTCTTCGCGGCCGACGCCGGCGGGCCCCGCATCAAGTTGCGGGACGATGGTGAGGACGACGAGCATTTCGAAGGCGACTCGGACGACTGACATGGCAGCTTCCGTCGACGAAACCGTGGCCGGCGGTGACGCGCCGCCGGCTCCGGTCGCCCATGCACCGGAAGCACGGACCGTGCTGGTCTGGGACCTGCTTGTCCGTGTCTTCCACTGGTCGCTGGTGGCCGCCTTCGGGCTCGCCTGGGCCACGGCCGAGGAGGCACAAGGTCTCCACGAGGCCATCGGCTATGTCATCATCGCCCTGCTCGTGGTCCGACTGGTCTGGGGGATTGTCGGCAGCGCCCATGCCCGCTTCGCCGATTTCGTCCACCGCCCGTCGACCGTCATCGCCTATCTCCGCGATGCCATGCGTTTCCGGGCACGTCGCTATGTCGGCCACAACCCGGCGGGCGGCGCGATGGTGATCGTCCTGCTGGCGATGATGGCCACCATCTGCGCGACCGGCCTGATGATGACCACCGATGCCTTCCACGGGGTCCGCTGGGTACGGGGCGCGCACGAGCTCGCGGTCAACCTGGCCGTCATTCTGATCGGGCTCCATCTCGCGGGGGTCTTGTTCGCGAGCGTCGAGCACCGGGAAAACCTGGTCAAGGCAATGGTCACCGGGCGCAAGCGCCGCTGAGCGTCCGTTGATCGAAGGTCGCCGGAGGCACTGCGCCCCTTTGCTTCCGGCGGCCGGCATCGCGCCATCCTACTCCGCGGCTTCCGCGGCATCCGTATATCCGGCGAGCTTGCCGCCGATGACATAGCGCAGGATCGCCACCACCTGTTCCGGCGTCTCCGCGACGGCCAGCGCCGCGGCGTCGACCTCCTTCAGCGCATGCTGGTGCTCCGGCGGATGCAGCACGACGATCGGTTTGCCAAGGGCCGCCGCATAGCCGGCGTCGAAGGCCGCGTTCCACTGCTTGTACTTGTCGCCGAAGCGGACCACGACGATGTCGGCCCCCTCGATCATCGTCCGGGTGCGGATGGCGTTCAGCTTCGCGCCCTTGTTGTCGTGCCAGAACTTGTCCGGCTCGGCGCCGAGGATCGCGACGCCGCAGTCGTCCGATGCCTCGTGGCTGGTGACCGGCGCGGCGAAGCGGACGTCGAGGCCAGCGGCTTCGGCGCCCGCCGCGATGGTCTCGCGCCAGTCGGTATGGATCTCGCCGGAGAGATAGACGGTCCAGGTCATGGATGGGGCTCCTTGGTCGATGGGGCGCCTGTCGCCACCTGTGCGAACGCGCCGGGGATGACCCGGTTTCAATACGCGACCCAGGTCGCATTTGCATTGGGGGGTGCGACACGACTTCCGATTGGACTTTTGCTCCGGTCGTGCTTATATCGTCGTCGTGACACTATGTATGACCGGCTTCGGCCGGTAATTTAAGGCCCACTTAATGCTCAATATGAGCATAAAGTGGGAAAGGAGAAACGGCGATGACCGAAGTCCAGACCACCACCAGCAGGGAGCGGCGGAACGCCGTGCGCCTCGCGGATAGGTTCGAGCCGCTCGAAATGCCCGAGCTCGAATATACCGACGCGGTCGCGCGCGAGACGGAGCCACTCTACCAGAAGGTGAAGGACGTCATCCCGGCGATCGAATGGCCGGTCATGGCGCCGTATGTCAAGGCGATCAACGACCTGAAGAAACAGCGCAACGCGGTCATCCTGGCGCATAATTACCAGACGCCTGAGATTTTCCACTGCGTGGCCGATATCGTCGGCGACTCGCTGCAGCTCGCCCAGCAGGCGGCCAGGGCGGACGCCGACATCATCGTCCAGTGCGGCGTCCACTTCATGGCCGAGACCTCGAAGCTGCTCAATCCCGACAAGCTGGTGCTGATCCCCGACATGCAGGCGGGCTGTTCGCTGGCCGCGTCCATCACCGGCGCCGACGTCCGGCTGCTGCGCGAGCGCCATCCCGGCGTGCCGGTGGTGACCTACGTCAACACCTCGGCCGAGGTGAAGGCGGAGAGCGACATCTGCTGCACCTCCTCCAACGCCATCCAGGTCGTCGAGAGCTTCGGCAAGGACACCGTGCTCTGCATCCCCGACGAGTATCTCGCCAAGTATGTGGCGACCAAGACCGACGTGAGGATTCTCACCTGGAAGGGCCATTGCGAGGTCCATGAGCGCTTCACCGCCGACGAGTTGCTGGCCTATAAGGAGGCTAATCCCGGCCTCGAGATCATCGCCCATCCGGAGTGTCCGCCCGAGGTCATCACGGTCGCGGACTTCACCGGCTCCACCTCCGGCATGATCGGCTATGTCCGGGACAACAAGCCGGCCAAGGCGCTGCTCGTCACCGAATGCTCGATGGCGTCGAATATCGCGGCCGACCTGCCCGGCGTCGACTTCATCCGGCCGTGCAACCTCTGCCCGCACATGAAGCGGATCACCCTGCCCAAGATCCTCGACAGCCTGGTCGAGCTCAAGGAAGAGGTCACCGTCGACCCGCTGGTCGCCGACCGCGCCCGGCTCGCCGTCGAGAGGATGGTCAACCTCAAGAGCTGAGGCTCTTCGCCCGACCCGTTGCCGAGCCGGGCCTGCCTGCGGCGACTGGAACCGGTGTGGCCAGTCGAAGCGATCCGAGACGTCACCGGACAAGAAACTGGCCTGAGGCCCGGGGAGGGCGACCATGAATATCCATTCTCGCGAGCAGGGCGCCTGGACGTCCGACGATGTCATCGTCGTCGGTGGCGGACTGGCGGGGCTGTTCTGCGCCCTGCGGCTGGCGCCGCGCCGGGTCAGCATCCTGGCTACCGCGCCGATCGGCCAGGGGGCATCCTCGGCCTGGGCGCAGGGCGGTATCGCCGCCGCCATCTCGCCGGGCGATTCGATCGAAAGCCACCTTGCCGACACCATCGCCGCCGGTGCCGGCACCGTGGACGAGGCGATCGCCCGGCTGATGGTCTCGGATGCCGCCGAACGGGTCCATGACCTGCTCGAATACGGGGTCCCCTTCGATCGCGATCTCGCCGGCGAGCTGCTGATGTCGCGCGAGGCGGCGCATAGCGAGCGCCGCGTCGTCCACGTCAAGGGCGACATGGCCGGCGCGGCGATCATGACGGCGCTGGTCGACGCGGTGCGCAAGACGCCCTCGATCCGGCTGATCGAGGGCTATGTCGGCGAAAGCATCACCACCGGGGACGGGCAGGTCTCCGGCATCGTCGCGCGCCCGCGCGGCGGTGGCCAGCCCGTCCATTTCCCGGCCCGGGCGATCGTCCTCGCCACCGGCGGCATCGGCCATCTCTATGCCGTGACCACCAACCCGCCGGAATCGGAGGGCGCCGGCGTCGGCATGGCGGCGCGGGCAGGCGCCGTGATCGGCGATCCCGAATTCGTCCAGTTCCACCCGACCGCGATCGCCGTCGGCCGCGATCCGGCGCCGCTCGCCACCGAGGCGCTGCGCGGCGAAGGCGCGACCCTGGTCAATTCCGACGGGACGCGCTTCATGCCGGCGATCGACCCGCTCGCCGAACTCGCGCCGCGCGATGTCGTCGCGCGCGCCATCCACAACGAGATCGCCGCCGGTCGCGGCGCCTTCCTCGATTGCACCGAGGCGATCGGCGCGGAATTTCCCGAAAAATTCCCGACCGTCTATGGCTATTGCCGGGACGCCGGCATCGACCCCGTCCGCGAGCCGATCCCGGTCGCCCCGGCCGAGCATTTCCACATGGGCGGGGTGCTGACCGACGCCCGGGGCCGCTCGACGCTCGACGGGCTGTGGGCCTGCGGCGAGACCACCTCGACCGGAGCCCACGGCGCCAACCGTCTCGCCTCCAATTCGCTGCTCGAGGCGGTGGTCTTCTCCGCCCGTGCCGCCGACGATATCCGCGCGCGCTACCCGGACAGCGAGGAGATGCATCCGGTCCCGGCCGAAGGTGCGGCCGACGATCAGGGGCCGGATGGCGCGGCGGTCGCCCGCCTTCGCCAGACGATGACCCGCGACGTCGGCGTCGTCCGCGACCGGGCCGGCCTGGTCCGGGCGCTGGCGACGATTGCCGAGCTTGAGAATGGAAACCGGTCGATCCGCTTCGGCAACATGCTGACGACGGCGAAGCTGATCGCGGCGGCCGCCCTTGCCCGGACCGAGAGCCGCGGCGGCCACGAGCGCTCGGACTATCCGGAGAGCGCCGATGTCTGGCGCCACCGGACCTTCATCACCCTCGATGAGGCCGAGGGGATCGCCGCCGAGGCGCTCCCGGCCGAGACCGCGGTCTGCGACTGACGCGGCCGCAACCGATCGCAACCGGAGCCCCGCGATGACCGACCTGCCCGACCTGCCGCGGCTTCTCGTCGCCGACGCCGTTCGCGCCGCGCTGAAAGAGGATCTCGGCCGGGCGGGCGACATCACCTCCGACGCCACGATTCCGGCCGACGTTCCGGCGCGGGCGGTGATCGCGTCGCGCAGGCCCGGCGTGCTTGCCGGCCTGGCACTGGCCGAATGCGCTTTCCGCGAGGTCGATCCCGCGGTGGGTTTCGTCGCGCTCCGCCGTGACGGGGACCGGCTGAAACGGCGCGACGTCGTCGCCGAGATCGAGGGGCCGGCGCGTGCCATTCTCGGCGGCGAGCGCGTGGCGCTCAATTTCCTGTGCCACCTGTCGGGCGTCGCCACGGCGACGCGGGAGCTGGTCGACAAGGTCGCGCATACCGGGGCGAAGGTATGCGACACGCGCAAGACGCTGCCGGGCCTCCGCGCCTTCGAGAAATATGCGGTGCGCTGCGGCGGCGGCGCCAACCACCGCTACGGCCTCGATGACGCGATCCTGATCAAGGACAATCACATCGCCGTTGCCGGGGGCGTCGCCGCCGCCATCGAGGCGGCGCGCGCCTTCGCCGGGCATCTGGTCAAGGTCGAGGTCGAGGTCGACACGCTCGATCAGCTCCGCGAGGCGATGGCCGCCGGTCCGGATGCCGTCCTCCTCGACAATATGACACCGGACGAGCTCCGGCAGGCGGTGAGGATCATCGGCGGCCGGGCGATCGCCGAGGCATCGGGCAATGTCACGGCGAAGACCGTCGCGGCTATTGCCGAGGCGGGCGTCGACCGGATCTCCTCGGGGTGGATCACCCACTCCGCGCCGTCGCTCGATCTCGGGCTCGATATCGCGATCGGCTGAGCAGCCGCACCAGTCATCCTGCCGGGGCGGCTCACGTCGAAGCGACGAGAATCCGCAAATCCGCCTCGATTTTCTGGAGCGCGGCCTCGGGTTCGATGTGCCGCTGCAGCGCGGCGTGGACCGTATTGCCGACGATCTCGTTGGCCGCCATCCCCGCGCCCGAGAAGGGGCGCTCGAGCCTTGCGACCGCGCGTGACGCGCGGACGGTCTGCAGGAGGTCGTCGCGGAAGGCGCGATCGAAAGCCGCCGAATAGAGGACGGGAAGCGAGGCGGCCTCGACGGCGGCGCTGCGCTCGCCGTCCTCGATCAACTGGGCATCCGACGTCAGGAATCGCGCCAGCGCCCAGGCTTCCTCCGCCATGTCCGAGCCGATCGGTATCGCCCATGGCGGCGTATAGAGGTTCGGCGCGCGCCCCGCCGGGCCGGCCGGCACGATGGCGACGCCGGCCTTGTCGGCAAGTTCGGGCACGTTCGCCAGCACATGGGCATATTCCATGCCGACGTCCATGATCATCCCGACACGGCCGCTGGCGAAGTCACGCCGCATCTCGACGAAGCTGATCCCGCCCTGGTCCGGTGGGCAGGCCGACCACAGGATATCGAGATAGGTCGCGAGCGCCGCCCGGTGTGCGTCGGTGATCCCGGCCACCGCCTTGTCGCCGTCGAGCCATCGCGCGCCATGGGATCCGAGAAAGGAGCCGATGGTCCACACCGCATGGCCGCCGCCCGGCGCTCCGCGCGTCTCGAAGCCGTAGAATTCGCGCCCCTCGTCGCGGCGGACGGCGTCCTGAAGCGTGGTGGCGACGCCTTTCAGCTCCTCCCAGCTATCCGGTATGTCGAGGCCGTAGCGATCGAAGAGGTCGCGCCGGTAGAGCAGCATGCTCGAGACGTTGATGCAGGGCAGGCCGAGAACCGCCCCGTCGCGCATCACGGCGCCGCGGGTTGCCTCGGTGACAGCGCCGAGGCTCACGCCGTCGCGCTTCATCAGCGGCGCGAGATCGACGACGCGTCCCTGTCGCGCCATGTCCTGGAGGATGATCTCGTCGCAGCAGATCAGGTCATAGGCCGGCTGGTCCGACGAGAAGGAGCCGAGCATCTGCTCGAACATGTGCTCGATCGTGCCGACGCCGACGCTGTCCCAGCTCAGCTCCGCGCGGATGCCGGTCTCCGCCTGGAAGCGGGCGAGCGCGGCCGGCAGGTTCTGGAACGGGAACCACTCTTCCTGGTAGACGCGAAGGACGCCATTGCCCATGACCGTCGGTCACTCCGCCACGCGATGGATGGCAGAACAGACCACGGGGTCGGTCCGGTGGCAAGCGGGGCGGGAAGGGCCTCTATCGTCCCGGCGCGCTGGCCGGAGCGTCAGCTCCAGCCGCCGTTGCGGGTGTTGTAGAAGATATGGCGGCCGATCTTGTCGGTCCGGGTCATGTGACGGGCCCAGCGGGGCCGCACATAGGTCGCATGGTAATGGGTGGCCGAGCCGACCTCGGCGATGAAGGTATCGGCCTGGTCCTCGACCATTCGCTTGGCGATGTCCTGCGCCTTCTTCCACGAGCCCATGTCGGTGATCCGCTCCGGCCGGCCGTCGCAGGCGAAGGAGAACTGGCAGCGGTTCCGGCGGCTCTTGTTCTGGAAGACGACGCCGCAGATGGTGTTGGGATAGGCCGGGTTCTTCAGGCGGTTAAGCACCACCTGGGCGACCGCGACCTGGCCCTCCTCGGGCTCGCCGCGGGCCTCGAAATAGATGGCCGTGGCAAGACATTTGAGTTCGCTCGCCGAGTCGGCGCTCGCCGGCAGCGGCTTGTTGACCCAGGCATGCGTCGCCGGGGCGTTCGGGATCATGACGCTCTGATTGAGCGAGCCTTTGGCGATCACCGCGTCGAACGGTGCGCTGGTGACCGGTCCGGTGGCCTCGGCATAGGCGACGATGACGCCGCCGGTGGTCTTTTCACCGACCTTGCCGGCCGGGCCGTCCGCCGGCCCCCTGGGCCGCGCCTTCGGCGTCACGCCGGAGGCGTCGGCCGGCATCGCCGCGGCGACGGCCACCGGTTTCTCCAGCCGGACAAAGGCCATTTTCGGAAGGGCGGACCCCGTCTCGATCGGATCGAAGAGGCTGACGGTCTTGATGTAGCCGGCGCTGATATCCTCGGGCCGCAGCACCAGCAGGTCGCCTTTCCCGGTCCGGTTGATGGCGTGGCGGGAGATTGTGCCTACCGCGGCGCCCAGCCTCGCCGGGCCGGTCGCGGCGGCGAGATTCATGCCGGTAGACGCGTTCGCCGGAAGCAGGTTGGCGACTTCGGTTGTCGAGAAGGTCAATGCCAGTCCGGCCAGGAAAAGGCGGATGGACATTGTCGGCTTTGACGGTCTCGGCCGCCTCGTCGATCGAACCATTGCCGCGATAACTCCACCCACGCAACTCGTGTCGCCGTTGCGGCGATGGCTGCTTGCGCATCGCGACGACACACCCCAATCGCTTCGGTTATGAGGGGTTAACCTTGAAGAGCGGTTAACGCGGACGATTCGATTCAATTTCCATGTAAAAAGCCGAAGATGTCCGGCCGTGAATATTTCGCGGCCGGTCTCGTGTCAGCGTGAGCGCAGCGCCGCCTGTGCCGCGGCGAGGCGGGCGATCGGTACCCGGAAGGGCGAGCAGGACACGTAGTCGAGTCCGACCTCCTCGCAGAAGGCGATCGTCGCCGGGTCGCCGCCATGCTCGCCGCAGATGCCGAGCTTGATCTCCGGCCGGGTGTCGCGACCCCGCTCGGCGGCGATCTGGATCAGCTCGCCGACGCCGTCGCGATCGAGCGTCACGAACGGATCATTGGGCAGGATGCCGGTCGTCGTATAGGTGCCGAGCAGTGCCGAGGTGTCGTCGCGCGACAGGCCGAAGGTGGTCTGGGTCAGGTCGTTCGTACCGAAGGAGAAGAACTCCGCCGACCGGGCGATGGCATCGGCCTGCAGCGCCGCCCGCGGCAGCTCGATCATCGTACCGACCGTGTAGACCGGGCGCTTGCCGCGCTCCCGGGCGACATCGTCGGCCGCCTTCTCGATCATTTCGCGTACCCGCTCCAGCTCGGTCGCCATCGCGACCAGCGGCACCATGATCTCCGGCGTGACGGTTTCGCCGGATCCGGCCTCGACATCGGCCGCCGCCTCGAAGATCGCCCGCGCCTGGGTTTCGGCGATCTCCGGATAGGAGATGGCGAGGCGGCAGCCGCGATGGCCGAGCATCGGGTTGAACTCATGCAGGGCGAGGGCGCGCTCGCGCAGCTTCTCGGGCTCGACGTCCATCGCCCGGGCGACCTCCGCGAGTTCCTCGTCGGTATGCGGCAGGAACTCGTGAAGCGGCGGATCGAGCAGCCGGATCGTCACCGGCAGCCCCTTCATGATCTCGAACAGGGAGGTGAAGTCCGAGCGCTGCATCGGCAGCAGCTTGGCGAGCGCCGTCCGCCGGCCGATCTCGTCGCCAGCGAGGATCATCTCACGCACCGCGACGATGCGTTCCTCCTGGAAGAACATGTGCTCGGTACGGCAGAGCCCGATGCC
>NZ_JAGRLA010000033.1 GCF_020442045.1 Bauldia sp.
CGCCGGTTCAGCCGACCAGGAAGTGCGCCAGGATCGGGACGATGAGGGCGGTGGTGATGCCGTTGAGGCCCATGGCGAGGCCGGCGAAGGTGCCGGCGAGCTCGTTGACCTGGAAGGCGCGGGCGGTGCCGATGCCATGGGCGGCGACACCGGCGGCGAAGCCGCGGGCCGCGAAATCGCCGATGCGAAGGGCATTCATGGTCGGCGTCACCATCACCGCGCCAAGGACGCCGGTGAAGATGACCAGCACGGCGGTCAGCGTCGGGATGCCGCCGAGCTGCTCGGCGATGCCCATGGCAATCGGCGTCGTCACCGACTTGCCGGCGAGCGAGGCGAGGATCGGCGGCGAGGCGCCGAGCAGCGCGCCGATGCCGACGGCGCTGCCGACCGCCGTCGCCGAGCCCGCGAAGAGGGCGATGAGGATCGGCAGGGCGGAACGGCGCACCCGCTTCCAGTTCTCGACCAGCGGGATGGCGAGCGCCACGGTCGCCGGGCCAAGCAGGAAATGGACGAACTGCGCGCCCTCGAAATAGACCTCGAAGGGCGTCGACGAGACCTGGAGCGCGACAATGACCAGGGCGACGGCGATGATCACCGGATTGGCGAGCGGGTGACGGTTCAGCCGCCGCGCGATCCAGTCGGCGATGACATAGGCGGCGAGCGTCAGCGTCAGCCAGGCGAGCGGGCTGGTGGAGAGATAGACCCAGAGATCGACGGCCGGATTCGTCATTCGGCCATCTCGCCGTCGCGGCCGCCGAAGCGCTTCTGCGCCCAGCGGAAGGTGAGCGCCGTCACCGCCAGGGTGGCAAGGGTCGAGACGACAAGGGCGATCGCGAGGGCGAGCCAGTTCTCGGCGAGCACGTCCGCCTGGCGGATGACGCCGACGCCGGCCGGGACGAAGAGCAGCGAGAGGTTGCGCAGCAGCCCGAGCGAGGTCTCGCGGAGCGCCGGGGGAATGCCCCGCCAGGCGACGATCACGGCAAGCAGGATGAGGCCGATGACCGGCCCCGGGATCGGCAGGCCGATGGCCCGGACGAAGATCTCCCCGGCAAGCTGGGCAAGCAGGAGAAAGGCGAGGGACTCGATCATGCGCCAGCCTTCGCGCGACGGGCCAGCCGGTCGAGCTCGCCGAGGAAGCGCGAGCGATCGGCTTTGGTGAAGCCGCGATTATAGCCCGCGATCTCGCCGGTTTCGCGGAGCTGCTGCTTCAGGTTGCGCATGGCGACCGCCATGCCGATCGAGGCGGGCGTGAACGGGCGGCCGTCCGGCCCGATGACCGTCACGGCCTTCCCGACACAGCGTGCGGCGAGGAGGACGTCGGCGGTGACGACGATATCCCGCGCCGCCGCATTGCCGGCGATCCAGTCGTCGGCGGCGTCCGGCTCGCGCGGCACGACGACATGGCGCACCATCGGATCGCGCGAGGGGCGGAGGCCGCCATTCGAAACGATGATCACCGGCAGGTGGTAGCGCCGGGCGACGCGGAGGGATTCATCCTTCACCGGACAGGCGTCGGCGTCGATCAGGATGCGGGGTATGGCGGGCGGCTGGGTGTCGGTCATCAGGGCGAATCCGGGAGTCCGAACCGATCCTTGCGGATGGTTGTTGCAGTGTCGAGAGAAGCAGGCCCGATAACGCCGCGCTCAAGAGCAAATGATTGGAGATGCGGACGCCGCGGCGCGACAGTCGGGCCCGGCGAGTTCACAAGCCGATTCAAGGGAGGCCCCCATGGCCCTGACGCCGAAACAGGAAGAGCTCCGCGCCGACAGCCCCGATGACTTCACCGGGCTGAAGGCGGTCTTCATCAACTGCACCCTCAAGCCGTCGCCGGAAACCTCCAACACCGATGGCCTGATGGAGGTCTCGCGCGCGATCATGCGCAAGAACGGCATCGACGTGACCGCGATCCGTGCCGTCGATCACGACATCGCCTACGGCGTCTATCCCGACATGCGGGAGCACGGCTTCAAGGCCGACGCGTTTCCCGGGCTGTGGCCGACGATCCTTGCCGCCGACATCCTCGTGATCGGCTCGCCGATCTGGCTCGGCCAGTATTCGGCCGTCTGCAAGCTGGTCATCGAACGGCTCTACGGCATGTCGGCCGAGCTCAACGACAAGGGCCAGTGGATCTACTACGGCAAGACCGGCGGCTGCGTGGTCACCGGCAACGAGGATGGCGTCAAGCATTGCGCCATGGAGATCCTCTATTCGCTGCAGCATCTCGGCTATGTGGTGCCGCCGCAGGCCGATTGCGGCTGGATCGGCCCGATCGGGCCGGGGCCGTCCTATCTCGACGAGGGCTCGGGCGGCCCGGAGAGCGACTTCACCCAGCGCAACACCACCTTCATGACCTGGAACCTGATGCATATGGCGCGGCTGTTGCGGGATGCCGGGGGCTACCCGGCGCATGGCAACCAGCGGAAGGCGTGGGACGCCGGCTGCCGCTTCGATCACCCCAACCCGGAATACCGGTAGCGCCAACCCGACCCGGCGCACGTGATAAGCTCACCGCGTCTGGGAGGTTGGGGCCAGCATGCAACCGTCGAAGCTCCGGTCGATCGCCTTGCTGATCGTCGCCGAAATGGCGGGGATGAGCCTATGGTTCACATCCGCCGCGGTGCTTCCCGACATGGTCCGCGAGGCGGGGATCCCGGCCACCCGGCAGGCGCTGCTGTCGAGCGCGGTGCAGGCCGGCTTCGTGATCGGCGCGCTGTTCTTCTCGATCAGCGGGACGCCCGACCGCTTCGACCCGCGCCGGGTCTTCGCGGTCTCGGCGATCCTGGCGGCGCTGGCCAATGCCTCGCTGCTGGTCGCACCAATCGGCGGCGACGCCGCGATCGCGGCGCGGTTCGCGACGGGGGCCCTGCTCGCCGGGGTCTATCCGGTCGGCATGAAGATCGCGGTCGGGTGGGGCACGCGCGACCGCGGCTTCCTCGTCGGCCTGCTGGTCGGCGCCCTGACGCTTGGCAACGGCACGCCTTATCTGGCGGCCTTTCTCGGTGGGGCGGCATGGCGCCCGGCCATCGCCGTCATCTCGCTGCTGGCCGGAGTCGGCGGACTTGCCGTGCTGGCCGCCGGGCTCGGCCCCCATCACGCCCGGTCGCCGCGCTTCGAGCCCGGTGCGATCCGCCTGGCCTGGACCGAACCCCGGATTCGCGCGGCCTATCTCGGCTATTTCGGCCACATGTGGGAGCTCTTCGCGATGTGGGCGTGGATCGGCGCCGCGTCGACGATCTCCTACGCGGCGACATTGGGAATCGCGCGGGCGGAAAGCCTCGGCAAGCTCACCGCCTTCCTGGCGATCGCGCTTGGCGGCCTGACCTGTGTCGTCGCCGGCAGGGTCGCCGACCGGATCGGCAAGGCCGAGGTGACGATCATCGCCATGACGGTGAGCGGCAGCGCCGCGGTGCTGACGGCGCTGAGCTTCGGCGGGCCGGTGTGGATCACCTTCGTGCTGATCATGATCTGGGGGATCGCGGTGATCCCCGACTCGGCGCAATTCTCGGCGCTGGTCGCGGATGCGTCGCCGCCACACCTCGCCGGCAGCCTGATGACCTTCCAGACCGCCATCGGCTTCGCGCTGACCATCGTCACCGTGCAGGCGACGCCGCTGCTTGCCGGGATGCTCGGCTGGCCGGTGGTGCTGGCGGCGCTCGCCATTGGCCCGGGGCTCGGCATCGCCGCGATGCGGCCGCTCAGAAGACGCGCGGCGGCGGCCGGCTGAAAAGCGCCGAGGGGGCTTTCGGCGCCTTCCGGCAAACCCGGCCGTCAATCGTGGCCGTGGCCGTCATTTCCGTCCCTGTACTTGCCGTGATGGTCGTGGCGGTTCTTTTCACCATGCTTGTCGTGGGTCTTGTCATGGTGCCCTTCGCCGTGCCCCTTGTGACCGGAATGCCCGGCATGCCCCTTGTCCCTGGCGAGCACCGCCGTGGAAGCGATCGGGGCGGCGGTCGCCCCGGCAAAGGCGAGAGCGGCGGCGATGGCGATCGTGCGAAGCAACATATTTCCCTCCTGTCCTGACGGCGCCTGGAGCAGCGCCGCTGATGGCGTTTATGGAGGAGGGCGGCCGACAGGGCGCTGACGGCCGCTGTCAGCGAAGTGACAGGTCGAGCGATGCCAGGTCGGGCGACGGGCCATCATTGCGTCGCAGGGATGCCGGAATCGCCCGGCAGGATGATGGTTGAGGCGGGGAACCCAGCGGATATGATCGCCCTATGCCGGAACTGGATGACAGCAGCAGGGACCCCGCCGGCGCGGCCGGATCGGGCGCTCCGGCTCGCCCCCCGGACGCGCCGCAATACGACGCCTTCATTTCCTACAGCCAGCGCTCCGACAAGGCGATCGCGCGCTCGCTCCGTACCGTCATCCAGACGATCGGCAAGCCGTGGTGGAAGGTCCGCGGCCTGAACGTCTTCCTCGATGCCACGAGCCTGTCGGCGGCGCCGGGGCTCTGGGAGTCGATCGAGGAGAAGCTCGGCCGCTCCCGTCACCTGATCCTGCTGGCGTCGCCGGCGGCGGCTGCCTCCAAGTGGGTCGACATGGAGGTCAGCCACTTCGTCGGGGCCGACGGAAAGGGCCTCGACCGGCTCCTTGTCGGCCTGACCGAGGGCGATCTTGCCTGGGACGAGGCGGCGGGAGATTTCGCCTGGAGCGACGCGACGCCCTTGCCGCCGACACTCCGCGGGCGCTTCGCCGAGGAGCCGCTATGGGTGGACCTCAGGCCCTTCCGCGACGATCCTTCGGCGGCGACGCGCGGCAACCAGGCGTTTTTCAACGCCGCGCTCGATCTCGCGGCGGCGATCAAGGGCGCGGAGAAGGCGGACCTCTATTCGGACGAGCTGAAGCGGCAGCGGCGCAATCTGCGAATGGCCTATGGCGTCGCGACCGTGGTTGCCGGTCTCGGCGTCGCCGCCGGCTTCGCCGCCTGGCTTGCGGTCCAGAATGCCGAGCGGGCGACGGCCGAGGCGGAGCGGGCGCTTCGCAACTTCGGCATCGCCAAGGACACGGCCGACCAGGTCGTCTTCGATCTTGCGCAAGGACTGCGCGACGTCGAAGGGATGCGGGTCGAGAGCCTTCGCACCATCCTGACACGGGCCGGGGATGCCATGCGACGACTGGCCGAGGCGGCGCCGGACGAACCCGGGGTTCAGCGGAGCGAGGCGGCGATGCTCCACGAGTTCGGAACGACCTATCTCGCGGCGGGAGACACCGGGTCCGCCCTGGCGTCGTTCCAGCAGGGTCTTGAGATTTCCCGCCGGCTGGCCGCCGAGGACCCGGGCAATCCGACCCTGAGACGCGACATCCCGGTGCGGCTCGGCGGGGTCGGCGACGCCAAGCTGCGGGCCGGCGATACATCGGGCGCGATGACCGCCTACGAGGAAATGCTGGCGACGGCGCGTACGCTCTCCGAAGCCGATCCCGGCAATCTGATGCTCCAGCGCGATCTTTCGGTCAGCCTCAACAAGATGGGCGATGTCAGGCTGAAGACCGGCGATACCAGCGGTGCGCTGGCGGCCTACGAGGAGAGCGTCGCGGTCCGGCGCGGT
This sequence comes from Bauldia sp., assembly GCF_020442045.1. GTDB lineage: Bacteria > Pseudomonadota > Alphaproteobacteria > Rhizobiales > Kaistiaceae > Bauldia. Next base: position 5,547 of record NZ_JAGRLA010000033.1, read on the forward strand.
GTGGGGGACACCGACAATCCGATCTGGCAGCGCGATCTTGCCGTCGGTCTCGAAAAGGTCGCCGCGGCAAGGCTGAAGGCGGGTGACACCGAGGCGGCGCTTGCCGCCTATGAGGAAGGCCTCGACATCCATCGCGGCCTTGCGGAAGCCGAGCCCGGCAACACGGAATGGCAGCGGGACGCGTCGGTCAGTCTCAACCGGATCGGCGATCTGAAGCGCGGCGCCGGTGACGCGGAGGGGGCGCTTGCCGCCTACCAGGAAATGCTCGCGGCGAACCGGCGGCTGGCCGCGGCCGATCCCGGAAACGCGATCTGGCGGCGCGACGTTGCCGTCGCCCTGGAGAAAATCGGCGACCTCAAGCTGGCGGCGGACGACCCGGACGGCGCGCGATCCGCCTTCGACGAGAGGCTTGCGGTCGCCCGCGAGCTCGCGGCGCAGGACCCGACGAATGCCGGATGGCAGCGGGACCTCGCCGCCGCGCTCGAGCGGATCGGCAACCTCGCGATTGATTCCGGCGAGGTGGCGACGGCGCTGGCTTCCTACGAGGAGGCGGGCGAGATCATCGGCCGTCTCGCCGCGACCGACCCGGACAATATCGACCGGCAGGGCGATCTCGTTGCGATCTGGAACAAGGTCGCGACGATGAAGCGGAAGGGAGGCGATGTCGCGGGAGCATTGGCCGCCTACGAGAGGAGTCTCGCCGGCCGCAGGAGGCTGTCGGAGGCCAGCCCGGAGAACCTCGAGGCGCGGCGCGACGTATCCGTCGACCTCGAGCTGATCGGCGACCTGAAGCGGAAGGCCAGTGACGACGAGGACGCGCTCGCCGCCTATGAGGAGGCGCTGGCGATCCGCCGCCGCCTGGTCGCGACCGACCCGGACAACGTCCTGTGGCAGCGCGATGTCTCGGTTGCGTTGAGCAAGGTCGGCGAGGTGAAGCAGACGCTCGGCGATATCGCGGGGGCCCGCGCCGCATTCGAGCAGCTTCTCGCCGCAACGCGTGGCCTCGCCGAGGCGGAGCCCGACAATGCGCGCTGGCAGACCGATCTCGTCGTCGGCTATGCCAAGCTGCAGGGGGTGATCGACGATCCCGCGAAGCGTCGGGAATTGCTGACCGATGCGCTTTCGATCCTGAAGCGACTCGAAGGGGAAGGGCGGCTCTCCGCCAGCCAGGACGGCTGGATCGCATGGGCGCAAAGCGAACTCGCCGCGCTGGACTGAGAAGGCGCCGGCGGGGTTGCCGCCGACGCCTTGTGTTTCGGGCCGACTAGCGGATGCCTTCGTCGATCAGGTCGACAAGGCCGCCGATGGTGTCGGGCGTGACCGTGCCGGCGCCGGTATTCAGCGACAGGCCGGGCATCTTGTATTTCTTGCTCATCACGCACTGGACGACCGGCATGAAGCCCTGCAGGTAAAGAAGCTGGTCGAGAGTGGCGGAGACATAGCCGGATTCCAGTCCGTCGATCGTCGCGGGGGCGAGGTCGATACCGCCGACGATGATGTCGCCCGGCTCCTTGCCGGCTTTCTTCAGCACCTCGGCAAGGACGCTGGTGATGCCACCATGCTGGGTGCCGATCGCCTTCAGGTCGGGATGGGCCTGGATATAGGCGGCGAGCACCGGAACGGCGAGCGAGGCGTCGCTGTTGGCTTCCTGGGTGATCTCGAGCCGGTCGACCTTGAGACCAGCCTTCTCGAGAGTATCGGCGAGACCCTTTTCGGACTGGCCGCGCTCGGCCTGGCTGAAGACGCCATAGACCATCGCCTCGTCGCCGGCCTTGAGACCATGGGACAGCATCGCATTGGCGGTCAGGCTGCCGCCGGCATAGAGATCGACGCCGGCATAGCCCATGCCCATCGGCCCGAACTCGGCCTGGAGCTCGGTCATCGGCGAGTTGCCGACGGTGACGACGATGCCCTGATCGACCGCATCCTTGACCAGATCGTGGAAGGCGGTGCCGCCGGGATGGCCCATGATCTCGATACAGTCCGGCTTGGCGGCGACCGCCTCCTTGAACTGGTTGATCATGGTCTCGGGCGCCCAGGCGGAGAACTGCTCCTTGAGGTCGACGCCGAAGGCTTCCGCAGCCTGGGCCGCGCCGGTCTGGCGGGCGAGGGTGGCGCCGTCGCCGGGATTGCCGCCCATCTGCATGTACATGGTCAGGCCTTCGCCGATCATCTCGGCCGAGGCGGCACCGGCATTCGCCATCATGGCGGCGGCGGCCGCGCCGGCGAGCAGCTTTCTGGTCATGCTCATTGTCGGTTCTCTCCCTGTTTTCACTTGTGTGTGGCGCCCGCGCTTCCAGGCGCGGGATCGCTTCGGTCGTCCGATTCACGGTTGCGACCGAATCCCTTCGACAGCCCCATGCGCGCGAAGAAGGCAGTGCGCCGCTGCGGTTCGTCGGCATAGAGGTAGAAGACGATCGAGATCAGGAAGACGAGGCCCTGAACCGTCCGCACCCAGGCGCCAGTCAGCCCGGCCGCGACCAGGGCGGGCTCGATCATCAGGATGATCATCGAGCCGAAGACGGTTCCGATGATGGTGGCGCGGCCGCCGAAGATCGAGGTGCCGCCGATCAGCACCGAGGCGATGGCGGTCAGCAGATAGCCCTGGCCCTGGTTGCCGAAGAAGTTCTTGTTCTCCAGCGTCAACATGACCGCGGCGATCGCGGCGAGGCCGCCCATCAGGGTAAAGATCTTGATCTTCTCGCGTTCGACATCGATGCCGACGACGCGTGACACGTCGTTGGAATCGCCGATGAACAGGACGTGTTCGCCGAAACGGTGGCGCTTCAGCACCATCCACAGGACGACGACGATGATCGCCGTCCAGAAGGCCTGCATCGGCAGCTGCTCGACCCAGGCGGTCCCCGAACCGTCGAAGGGCCGGCCGACGATGACCTGCCAGACGGAGGACTCCTCGGCGCCGCGCAGCGCATAGGACTTGCCGCCGGAAAGCACCGTCGCCATGCCGAACCAGAAGAACTGGGTGCCGAGAGTGGCGATGAAGGACGGTATGCCGATCCGGGCGATAATGATGCCGTTGATGAAGCCGACGACGATGCCGGAGGCGAGGGCGGCGACGACCGCGAGCCAGCCGAGCTCGTATTCCTTGAACAGGATCGCGAAGACGAAGCCGGAAAAGGAGATGATCGCCGGGAAGGACAGGTCGATCTCGCCGGCGCCGATGACGAAGGTCAGCCCGACCGCGAGGAGAAGCAGGGGCGGCAGGGTCGACAGGAAGGTCGTGTAGATGAAGGGCTGCAGGAAGACCTGCGGCGCGGTGTACATGAACAGGGCGAGCAGCAGGACGAAGACGATGATGATCGGCAGTCCCTCGAACCGCTCGACGACCGACGGGCCACGTGCTTTCGCCATCACCGGTCCTCCGAGCCGCCGTGTCCGTGCTGGAGCTCGATCAGGTATTCGGTCAGCTCCGTGACGCTCATGTCCTTCGGCAGGATCTCGGTGACGATGCGCCCGCGGTCGAGGACGATCAGCCGGTCGGCGACCTGATGGACGTGGGCGAGGTTGTGTTCGATGTAGACGCAGGCATGGCCGGCTTCCTTTATTCGTCGGACAAAATCCAGCACCTTGCGGACCTCCGCCACGGCCAGCGCAACCGTCGGCTCGTCGAGAATGATCAGGTCGGCGTCGTAATGCATGGCGCGGCCGATCGCGATGCCCTGGCGCTCTCCGCCGGAAAGATTCGCGACGGTCGAATCGACCGTGATGCCGACCCCGCGGAATCCGATCGCCTCCTTGAGTATCCTCTCGGCGATCTCCTTCTGCTTCCTGATGTTGATGAAGCCGAAGCGGTTGGTGATCTGCCGGCCGACGAAGAAGTTCCGCCAGAGCGGCTGCTTGTCGGCCAGCGAACGGTCCTGGTAGACCGTTTCAATCGACAGATCGTGGGCCATCTGGACCGAATAGTCGCTGTGCCGGATCTCCCTGTCGCGGATGAACATGCGCCCGGAGGTCGGCGGCATCACCCCGGTCATCACCTTGATCAGGGTCGACTTGCCGGCGCCGTTGTCGCCGATCAGGCCGACGATCTCATTCGTTCCGATCGTCAGGTTGATGTCCTGGAGGGCCTGAACCGCGCCAAAATATTTCTGGACATTCTCCAGCCTGACGATCGATCCGGGGTCGGCATTTGCTCCCGCCGCCGCGGTTGCAGCCTCGCTCACGGACATACCGCGGGTCCCTGCTGCGACCCGGCGCACCGATCCTGTAGCCCGTCTCTCATCGACGTCGTCCTCCCGATTTCATCCTACTAAAGACACAGAGCCGGTCAATGCGGTCGGGTGATGGCAACCCCTCACCCGGGGGCGGAGTCAGTCGCGCCTCTCGCGCTGCGGGCCGGCGGGCTTCTCGTCGAAGACCAGGCCGGTCTCGACCGCGAGGTTGCCGAACCTGTCGCGGATGCGGTCGATGGCGGCTTCGGCCGCGGCGCGCTTGCCGCTTGCCGGATCGACGAGATCGGCCGGGTCGGCGAGACGCGGGTCGACGAAATCCGACACGCCGATCCCGACGAGCCGGTAGCGGGTTCCGTCCGCCTCGCGCTCGAGCATATGGGCGCCGGCCTGAAAGATGCGTTCGGCAAGCCGGGTCGGATCGGTCAATTGGCGGCTGCGGGTCCGGATGCGGAAATCCGAGGTCTTGAGCTTGAGCGTGACCGTGACGGCGGCGATGCCGGCCTTCTTGAGGCGGCGGGAGACCTTCTCCGAAAGCTGGCGCAGGATCGCCTTGAGCTTGTGCGGGTCGGAGACGTCGGTGTCGAGAGTGGTCTCGGCGCTGACGCTCTTGGCGACGCCGTCGGGATTGACCGGGCGGCTGTCCTCGGCATTGGCGAGACGGCTGAGCCGGAGGCCGATCGAGCCGTAGCGGCGGGCGAGGTCGCTCTCCCGCATCCGCTGCAACGTGCCGATGGTCGCGATGCCGTCCGCCTCAAGACGCTGGCGGGTCTTGGCGCCGACGCCCCAGATCAGGCTGACCGGCTGGTCTCTCAGGAAATCGACGGCCTCCGCCCGGCCGATGACCGAGAAGCCGCGCGGCTTGTTCCGGTCCGAGGCGATCTTGGCGAGGAACTTGTTGAAGGACAGCCCGACCGAGACGGTGATGTGGAGCTCCTGCTCGATCCTCAGGGCGAGACGGGCAAGCGATTGGGCCGGTGTCGCATGGTGGAGCTTCTCGGTGCCGGCGAGATCGAGGAAGGCCTCGTCGATCGAGATCGGCTCGACCAGGGGGGTGAGCTCCAGCATCAGGGCGCGGACCTCGCGGCCGACCGCGGCGTATTTCTCCATGGCGGGCGGAATGACGATCGCCTCAGGGCACAGCTTCAGCGCCTTGAACATCGGCATCGCCGAATGGACGCCGCGGATGCGGGCGATGTAGCAGGCCGTCGAAACCACGCCGCGCCGGCCGCCGCCGATGATCACCGGCTTGTCGGCCAGCGACGGGTCGTCGCGCTTCTCGATCGCCGCATAGAAGGCGTCGCAATCGATATGGGCGATTGCCAGCCGGCCGAGCTCGGGATGCGAGAGCAGGCGGGGGCTGCCGCAGGCCGGGCAACGGCCCGCGCCCGCCGGAGCCCTGGAAAGGCAATCGCGGCAAAGGTTCCGGAGCTGATCGGAGGCGGCTGTCATGGGATATTTCCCCGTATCCGGCGCATCCCGGCAGGCATACCGTCAACAGGACGATCATAGCGCGATTCACCCGGCCGGCATATCGCCGGGCCGGGCCCCTTGCTCCGGCAAATCGGGCTCTGCTATAGGCGCGGGAACCCTCCCTGGAAAAGCATCGCTCATGTCGGTCGACAAGGACATCGTCAAACGCGTCGCGCGCCTCGCCCGGATCGCGGTCAGCGACGAGGAAGCCGAGGCGCTGAAGGGCGAATTGAACACGATCCTCGGCTTCGTCGAGCAGTTGAACGAGGTGGATGTCACCGGTGTCGAGCCGATGACCTCGGTGGTGGCGGTGGAGATGAAGAAGCGGACGGACGTGGTTACCGAGCGCGACCAGGCGGCGAAGATCGTCGCCAATGCGCCGGTGCGCGAGGAGCATTTCTTCGTCGTGCCGAAGGTGGTCGAGTGATGGCCGGCGGAGCCTGCGGATGAGCGACCTGACGACCCTGACCATCGCCGAAATCCGCGACGGACTGGCAGCCGGCAGGTTTTCGGCCCTGGAGCTGACCCAAGCCTATCTCGCGGCGATGGAGGCGGCCCGGGAGCTCAATGCCTATGTCGTCGAAACGCCCGACAAGGCGCTCGGCATGGCGGCGGAGTCCGACGCGCGGATCGCGCGGGGCGAGGCGCGGAGCCTCGAAGGCGTGCCGCTCGGCATCAAGGACCTGTTCTGCACCGAGGGCGTCCATGCCCAGGCCGCGAGCCGCATCCTCGACGGCTTCAAGCCGGTCTATGAATCGACGGTGACGGGAAACCTGTGGGCCGATGGCGCGGTCATGCTCGGCAAGCTCAACATGGACGAGTTCGCCATGGGCTCGTCCAACGAGACCTCGTGCTACGGCCCGGTGGTCAATCCGTGGCGGTCGGCGGGCTCCAACGCGCCGATGGTGCCGGGCGGTTCCTCCGGCGGGTCGGCCACCGCCGTCGCCGCGCGGCTCTGCGCGGGGGCGACGGGCACCGATACCGGCGGCTCGATCCGCCAGCCGGCGGCCTTCACCGGGACGGTCGGCATCAAGCCGACCTATGGCCGCTGCTCGCGGTGGGGGATCATCGCCTTCGCCTCGTCGCTCGACCAGGCCGGGCCGCTTTCCCGCACGGTGCGCGACGCGGCGATCATGCTGAAGTCGATGGCCAGCGTCGATCCGAAGGACACGACGTCGGTGGATCAGCCCGTGCCGGATTATGAGGCGTCGGTCGGGCAGAGCGTGAAGGGGCTCAGGATCGGCGTCCCCAGGGAATACCGGATCGACGGCATGCCGCCCGAGATCGAGGCGCTCTGGGAACGGGGCAAGGCGTGGCTTGCCGACGCCGGAGCGGAGATGGTCGACATCTCGCTGCCGCATACCAAATACGCGCTGCCGGCCTATTACATCGTCGCGCCGGCCGAAGCGTCATCGAACCTCGCCCGCTACGACGGTGTCCGCTACGGGCTTCGCGTTCCCGGCGACGACATCGTCTCCATGTACGAGAACACCCGCGCCGCCGGCTTTGGCAAGGAGGTCAAGCGCCGCGTGATGATCGGCACCTACGTGCTCTCCGCCGGCTATTACGACGCCTATTACCTGCGGGCGCAGAAGGTCCGGGCGCTGATCAAGCGCGATTTCGAGACGGTCTTCGCCGACGGGGTCGATGCGATCCTGACGCCGGCGACGCCGAGCGCCGCCTTCGGCGTGGCCGAGAAGGCGGTCGCCTCGCCGATCGAGATGTACCTGAACGACATCTTCACGGTGACCGTGAACATGGCCGGACTGCCGGGCATAGCCGTGCCGGCCGGGCTCGACGACAAGGGCCTGCCGCTCGCCCTTCAACTGATCGGCCGTCCGTTCGACGAGGAGATGCTCTTCCGCACCGGGCAGGTGATCGAGGACGCGGCCGGGTATTTCGTCCCGGAGCGTTGGTGGTAGCGGCGCCGAGGGTGTAGCGTCGTTGCCAGGCAATCGTCCGGCATTGTGGAACGCGAGTCGGGAGCAAGTGATGGATCACGCCAAGTTCAAAGCATCGATCGCGGGCGACGAGCCGCCGGCGGAGCTGACCGGCCCGCAACGCGCGCTGTGGCACGCGGGCAAGGGCGACTGGTCGACCGCCCATGACATCATCCAGGACGACGAGACCTCGGACGCGGCCTGGGTCCATGCCCATCTCCACCGGATGGAGGGCGACATGCCCAACGCCCGCTACTGGTACTCGAAGGCCGGCAAGCCGTTCACCGACGTGTCGCTCGACGAGGAGTTCGACACCATCGCCAACATCCTGATCGGCAGGAGCTGACTAGGCGTCGGTCTTCTGGTCGGCATCCGCCGGGGACGCCAGCCAGGGGGCGGCGAGGTAGCTGCCGGCGATCAGCATCGCCCCGAGCGAGAGAATGATTCCGGTCACGTGCTGGAGAAAGGTGCCGGCGGCCTCGACATTGTTGCCGATGACATAGCCGAGGCCGAGATAGGCGGCGGTCCACAACGCGCGCCCGAGGAGGGCGAATCCGAGGAACGCCCCGAAGCTGTAGCGACTGATACCGGCGAGCAGGCTCGCCAGCGAACTGAGGTGCGAGACAAGCGTCCGGGTCATCAGGATGGTGAGGCCGCCCCAGCGGGCGAAGATGCTGTTGATGCGGGCCTTGCGACGCCCCGAATAGCCGAGCCAGCGGCCGATGCGGGCGAGGAAGCTCTCGTCGGCGAGCCGACCGATGGCATAGCCGATGACATCGCCGCTGACCGACGCGGCGACCGCGATTCCGGCCGCGAGCGGCCAGGTCATCTCGCCGATCGCCACCATCGAACCCGCGAGCAGCGTCGAGAAGCCGGTCGGAACCGGCAGGCCGATCGCCCCGACCAGAAGGAGCAGGGCAAGAGCCGGATAGCGGTAGGCAAGCAGGACCGAGAGATAGTCATCGGACTTCTTCGTCGTTGCGCCGCTCTCGTCCGGATCGACGGGCATATGCGCCGGGGTGAGGCCGGCAACGGCTGCCTGAACCTCCATCACGAAGTCGAGCGGTGACACCTGACGGCTCTCGGAAATGGCGCCGAGCGTCATCGTTTCCGGCGTGTCGTTGGGAAGCGCGAGACTTTCCGCCAGCCCCGGAAAGGAGACGTCGTACGTGGTCGCGACATAGCCCAGCGTCATCCAGGGGCGAATGCCGGCGACCGAGGGAAGGCCGACCTCGGTCGCCGAACGCAGGAGATCGTAGGATCGCACGGCCCGCTCGACGAATTGCCAGGTCGCGACGAGCGACGCCGCGAAGACAACGCCCGCCACCCAGCGCAGGATCGTGGACCGTTCGGCTTTCTCCATCACCATCCGTCATCAGCGACGCCGCCACCGGATGGCGGCGGCAATCCATTCAGGATGCCGGAGACGGTGCCGGCATGGCAATGGAGCCATTCCGCAATCGCATGGTCAGGGCGGCGCGACCGCCTTCCGGTAGAGGTGCCACGTGGCGTGGCCGAGCACCGGGACGACGACCGCCAGCCCGAGGAAGAAGGGCAGGGAGCCGACGACCAGCAGCGCGGCGACGATCACGCCCCAGAGCGCCATGGTAAGAGGATTGGCGAGAACGACGCGTGCGGAGGTCAGGATGGCGACCGCCGGGCTGACCGGCCGATCGAGCAGCAGCGGAAAGGAGATGACGCTGATCATCAGCGCCGCCACCGCGAACAGGAAGCCGACCCCATTGCCGACGAGGATCAGCCGGATGCCCTCGGGCGTGTTGAACACCTGATCGATGAAACCGGGCATCGAAGCCGCCGACGCATAGCCGAACGTAGCGACATAGATGCGGTCGGCCACGGCAATCCAGACAAGGAAGAGGATGAGCAGCAGGCCGCCAAGCGCGAGGATCGCTCCGATTGACGGCGAGTGGACGACGTCGAATGCGTGCCGCCAGGCGACATCGAGCCCGGCCTCCCTGCGCCGGCTGAGCTCGTACAGGCCGAGCGCGGCGAAGGGGCCGATCAGCGCGAAGCCGGCGGCGAGCGGAAAGAGCAGGGGCAGGACATCGTAGCCGAAGACCAGCCTGGCAAGCACCAGGCCGACGATCGGGTAGATGAGTCCAAGGAAGACGATATGGGTCGGCATGGCCCAGAAGTCCGCGAGCCCCCTGGACAGCGCGTCCTTCAGATCGGCCGGCCCGATCTTGCGAACCACCGGGAGGCCGGACCCGGTCGTCGAATCTGCGAGGGACATGTGTGCGTTTGACATGGCACGGTGCCTCCGTTGACCGCATGAGGATGCGATGGCCTCTACGGGCTTCGGGCGGCGACCGTCGGCCCGCGGCCGGTGTCACGAAACGATCCCAGTCTAGCGCCGGACGGGGCTCCGGTGTTGTCACATCGGTTCACGATCGCCTGAGCGGATTTGACCGTGTCGCCGACCTTGCGGCCACGAGGGTTTCGAGCGCACCATGCGACAACCACGAAACCGGGGGAATCGCAGGTGAGTAAGGGAAATACGATCGAGACGACGCGACTTGGCAGGACCGGATTGACGGTGTCGCGAATCTGCTTCGGTACCGCGCCCGTCGGGAGCATGCCGGAGGTCTACGGCCACGATACCAGCGTCGAGGAGGCCAAGGCGACCGTTCGTGCGATCCTCGACGGGCCGTCGAATTTCCTCGACACCTCGCGCAACTATGGCGCCGGCCGCAGCGAGGAGCGGATCGGCATGGTCATCCGGGAGAGGGGCGGCTTGCCCGATGGCTTCGTGCTCGGGACCAAGCTTGACCGCGATCCGGAGACGGACAGATTCAGCGCCAGCGCCATGCGGCGGTCATTCGAGCAGAGCCTCGCGGCGCTGGGGGTCGATCGGGTGGGCCTGCTGCATCTCCACGATCCCGAATACGCGGCCGATATCGAGGAGGTGACCAGGCCAGGCGGCGGCTTGTCCGAGCTCTACAAGATCCGCGAGGAGGGGCTTTGCGACGCGGTCGGACTGGCGGCCGGGCGGGTCGACGTCATGATGCCGATCCTGGAGCGGTTCGATTTCGATGCGATAATCACCCACAATCGCTTCATGCTGGTGAACCGCAATGCCGAGGCGATGATCGACCATGCCCATGGCAAGGGGATCGCCGTCCTCAACGCGGCGCCCTTCGCCGGCGGCGTCTTCGCCAAGGGCAGCGCGGCGAACCCGCGCATCGTCTATCAGGAAGCCGGCGACGCCGCGCTCGCGCCGGTGCGGGCGGTCGAGGAAGTGGTGGCGCGCTATGACGTGCCGCTCGGCGCGGTGGCGCTGCAATTCTCGATGCGCGATCCGCGGATCACTTCGACGATTTGCGGCGTCGGCAAGCCGGATGAGATCGCGGGGATCGCGGCCTGGGCCAACGTGCCCGTTCCCGACGCCCTGTGGGAGGAGCTGGCGGCGCTGCCGGTCAGCCGGGACGATCCGGAGGCGACGCGGAATTACGTGGCGCCGAGCTGAGCTGAAGCGGGCGCACCCTGTTTGCCCGGCCGCGCGATGCGGTCGATGATGCGTTCCGGCCTGCCGGAGCAACATAAAAAGCCCGGCGCGGGGAACGCCGGGCTCGTGAAATCAAAGCGCGTGCTTCGAAATCAGACGTTCTGGAGGTTCGATGCGGCATTCTTGCCGCGCTCGACGATGACGTCATAGCTGAGCTTCTGCCCTTCGTTGAGCGCGGTCATGCCCGAGCGCTCGACGGCGGAGACATGGACGAAGACATCCTGGCCGCCATCGTCCGGAGTGATGAAGCCGTAGCCCTTCTGGGTATTGAAGAATTTGACGGTACCTGTGGCCATATCGGGTAGTCCCTGTTGAGGACGCGAAATGCGTCACATCCTTGCCGGCGACCATTCGCGCGGCCATCGTATCCGAATTCGCGTCGGCTTGAGGAAGGCACCGAATGGGTAGCTGCAGCAAGGCAGAGCAAAATCTGGAACGTCGCTGATATAAGCGAGGGCGCGGTGAAGGACAATCCACCGGCCTGGGCGGAGGTTGAAACAAAGGCGCCCGGGAGGCGCGGCCGGCGTATCGAAGGGCGCCGGAGCCGGATATGCTGGATGTGGAGCATTGCGGCCACGGGGGGAAATCGATGACGCTTGCGGTGATCGGCGCCGGGTTCGGCAGGACGGGAACAATGTCCGCCAAGCTGGCGCTCGAGCAGCTTGGCTACGGCCCCTGTTTCCATATGGCGGAGTTCTTCCGGCGCGAGGACGGGGATGCGCTCAAACAGAAATGGGAATGCGCGGCCTATAGCGACGGACCACCCGATCTTGACGATCTCTTTGATGGCTATCGCTCGACCGTCGACTTTCCCGGCTGTGTCTATTGGCGCGCACTGACCGGCCATTTCCCGGAGTCGAAGGTCCTGCTGACGGTGCGGGACCCCGAGCGCTGGTACGCCTCGACGCAGGAGACGATCTTCAAGCCGGATCCGGACAAACCGCCATTCGCCGAGCGGACCGACAGCTGGGGGCGGATGGTCTACAAGCTGATCAACCAGGATACCTTCGGCGGCGACACAGCCACCCGCGATCACTGCATCGACGTCTTCAACCGGCACAACGCGGCGGTGAAGGCGGCGATCCCGGCGGATCGGCTGCTGGTCTATGAAGTGGGCGAGGGGTGGGAGCCGCTCTGCGCCTTCCTCGGGGCTGCTGTGCCGGATGCGCCTTTCCCGCGCGAGAACACCACCGAGGTCTTTCAGGCCAAGCGGGCGGCGGAAGCCGAGGCGGCAAAGGGTAAGGGCTAGCGGCTCCGGCGGTTCCCGTCTGGACGGGGCCGGGTCCCGACCCATATATGCGATTCAGGCGTCACGGCCGCCGCGAGCTCTCTTCCGGGGAAGCCGATGAGGGGTGCGGCGCGACGGGATGCCGTTTCGGCGGAAAGGGGGGCTGGCCAAGGAGGAAGCTCATGATCCGCTCTGCGACAATCGCGGCGCTTATGGTTGCCGGCCTTGCGGTCCCGGCACTGGCGGACCAGACCCGTACCGCCGTCACCGACGGGCTCTTTGTCAATATCCGCTCCGGTCCCGGCATGAAATACGAGCCGATATGCCTTGCCTGGCCGAACGTGCGGTTCGAGGTCGAGACGTGCGACGGGAACTGGTGCCTGGCGCATTACCTCCAGTCGGAGGGCTGGATGTCGCGCAAGCACATCGTCTTCCAGGACTGACGTCCTCAAACGGCGGTGCCGGGGCCTGCCCGGCGCCGCCTGTCCGGCGTGGCGGGCGTCAGCGCCTGCGCTTCACCTCGGTACAACTGACGACGCTGGTATGGGACTCGCCGCCGGCATGGGCGTAGCAGAAGGAAAAGCCGTCGCCCTCGAACCGGCCGTCGAAATAGCCGTCGGTGTCGGCGATCACGACGCGCTCGCTGCCGGGGACGAACTCGCCGATGAACGGCTCGTCGGTCGGGCCGCCATCGGCGGTGATCGTCACCGTTCCCCAGAACCGGCGTCCGTCCTGACCGGTCAAGGTGATCTTCAGGTCCTTCTCGAAGAGGCCGGGCTTTTCGAAGGTGCCCATGTTCTGCGGCCAGTGACCGCCCTTGCCCGCCACGATCGTATAGGTCTTTCCGGTCCAGGTGCCGGTGATGTCGGGCACGTCATCGGCGGCGAGCGCCACCGTCGGCAGCAGAATGACGGCGGCGGCCGCGAAGGCGGCGCGGATGGTGTGTGATGTCATGGCGGTCTCCTCTCCTCGTTGGCCCGGCGGCGGCCCGGATTGGCGAGGACGATCCGGGGTGGGTGCCGGCGCGTCAAGGCGGTCCCTATCGCCTTGGTTGAGAACCCGTTGCGCGCGGATGCCGGGCCGGACGGGCCTCGCAACCTGTGGATTCGGGCCACGGGGAGGGATAGGCTCTGGCGCGACTCGCGGTTCGATTGCCCGGCCATCCCCCATCGGGCGGCCGCACGAGGAGGATGACGACGATGAAGATGGTTCTTGCCACAGCGGCGGTGCTCATCCCGCTGCTGACCGCCGGCCCGGCGCTCGCCAAGAGCAAGGAGCACTGCCAGAAGCAGGCCGAGGATTATGCCGACAAGAACACCAAGACGCTCGGCTCGGCCGCGCTCGGCGGGGTGATCGGCGCGGTCGGCGGCGCGGTGGTCGGCGGCGCGCTCGGCGGCAACAAGGGCGCCGGGACAGGCGCGCTGATCGGTGGCGCCGGCGGCGCCGTCGCCGGCACGATCCGCGGCACCCAGGGCTGGAAGGACAACTACAACAAGTCCTTCAACAAGTGCATGAAGAAGTAGCGGGCCGCCCGGCGCGGCTCAGTCCATGCCGGGCATCGAGACGCAGTCCATCACCTCGACCCAGGTCTCCGAGGTCTTGAGGAACGGGTTGCTCACGAAGACCCTGGCCGCGGCCTCGTGGGAATCCGCTTCGACGATCGTGTAGCCCGCGATATTGTTGTGCATCCCGGCGACGCCGTCGACCGACACCTTGAGCGTCTTGCCGAGCGGGGTGCCGAGCTCGACGATCGCTGCCTTTTCCTTTTCGGCCCAGGCCTTCCACTCGGCCATGTCCGCCGCCTGATCCTCCGGCGTCGACGCCGCCCATTCGGCAAGCTGCTTATCGGACGCCATGTAAAGCCCGATATATTTGGTCATGGTCCTTCCTCCTCCGCTTCGTGTCCGACAAATCCTACCCGAGAGCCGCGAAGGGGAGAAGACAGCCGGCGCGGGTGATCGGCCGGGGGGGTGGGTGAGGGGATAAGGTTTTGTTGTGCCCGGGGCGGCGGCGGTGGGCGCGCCCGGAGCATGGAGAGAAGTGGAGGGGCGAGGGATGACGACGACACGGAGCGGCGAGACCCCCACCAGCGGTCATCCTCGGGCTTGACCCGAGGATCGGGGGCCAACGCCGACGGGCGCTTCGTGCACAAGGATGGGCGGGCGTATGGGAGAGGCAGCGGAGGCATCAATCCGCGCCGCCCGGCGCCGCCTGTGGCGCGCGTGAAACGCCGACTGTCATCCCCGCCCCCGATCAGGTCGGGGGCAGGCTCCGGCGGGGATCCAGTAAACGAGGTCGCGACTCGTTTGGCGCCGGCATCGGTTACTGGTTCCCCTTCCCTCGGGCTTCGCCCTCGCCGGGGATGACAGGGGAGGGGTAGGGCGGGTTAGCCGCAGGCGTAACCCGCCGTTGGTGGGTCAGTTGCGACGTGGGGGAAAAAGAAGGCGGAATACGCTCCGCTATTCCGCCCTACAGGCTACGGCGGTAGCGTTTTCCCATGCCCAATTATCGACGCCGCTATGTTCCGGGCGGGTGCTGGTTCTTCACCGTC
>NZ_JAGRLA010000187.1 GCF_020442045.1 Bauldia sp.
ATTGCCGGTGAGCCTCTCCCAGTCGCCCATGCGCCTCCGACAAACGGCCATGCGCTTCGGCGAGCGTCGCCTGTTCGCCGGCCAGCCGCTCGACCTTTTCCGAAGTCGCCCGGTCACTCTGTCCGATCGCCTTGAGGAGGTTGCCCTCCACCGCGCTCCTCGCCGCTTCTTCGCCGGCCCGGAACCTCGTGGCGGAAGCCTCGATGTCACGCCGGAAGGCGTCCGAATCCCTCCTGAACGCCCCGAGGGCGTTACGCGAGACGGCGCTTTCCTCGATCACATCATCGGCCAGAGCCGCCGTGATCAGCGCCAGCATGGCCCGGTCGCGGCCGGCGGCCTGGGGGTCGGCCAGGCCCTCCTTGCCGGCCAGGATGTCGTCGAGCGTGCGCTCGAAGACCGAAGGATGGTGGAAGCGCATATAGCGCTGTCGCATCTGCTCCGACCGGGTCTCCAGCCGCCGCCGGTCGGACAGCTCCCCGAGCCGCGCCTCGAGCTCGTCCCAGTTGCGCCACCAGCCGGTGCCCGCGCCCGTCATCGGGTCGTTTTCGGGATTCCGGTGCGGTCGCCTGGTGTGGGCGAGGTACGGCGTGCCGGAGGCGGCGACCTCGACCAGTGCCCGCGCCCCGTCGGTTGGAAAGGAAGCGACGTAGACGTCGCAATCACAGTCCCACAACGCCTTCGCCACCGACGGTACCCAGGGGCGGTGCACGAAGCCTCGCGGATCGATCCCCTCGCGCCGAAGCGCCTGGTCGATCCCGCCGGTGAGTTCGTCGTTCAGCGGGCCGATATGGATGTGGCGGCCACCGGTGGTCTTCAGGATCAGGGCGATCGCCTCGGGGTAGGTGTAGGCATAGTCGCCGTCGAACTTGAGCGGCGTTCCGGAGGTCGCGGTGACCAGGGCGCCGTTGCGGAGGAAGCCGTGCGGGCGCGGTCCCGGGTCCGGGCAGGTCAACGGAAGCAATTCCGGGGAAAGCCGCTGGGCGCGGGCAATGGCGGCCCCCAGGGGATTGAGCTCGATGAGCGTGATGTCCGGCATGTGCAGCCCGAAGGACGGCCTGCCGTCATTGTGGTGGACCAGCACGCAATCGGCGCAGATCTCCGCCTGGCATGCCGCGACCGCGACCGGGTCGTCGTGATGGTGGAACAGGAAGAGCCGGCCGGGACCAAGCTCCAGGAGCCGCGCCAGAAGGGCGTCGAGCCTGTCGTCGAGCGAGACGCCCTGCAGGCTGGTCGTGCGCTCCCGCGGGATTCCGGTCCGGGCAAGCGCCTCGGCGGTGAGCGCGGGAGGGTCCTTCTTGCTGGCGTTGGTGAGGATCAGATGCGCCCCCGTCGCGTGGTCGCGGCGGGCCTGGACGAAATCCCCGATCAGTGCCGTGTGCCCGCCTTGATCATAGACGTGGCTCGCAAGGTAGACATCCGGCCCGTCTCCCGCTTGCCGGGATGGGGCGCCGGCACCGTTGGCGCGATGGGCATCGAGCCGGGCGCGCCCGTGCTTCCAGAGCTCATGATCGAGACGACGCACGCCGAGCCCGATGCGGCTGAGACCCGGGAGGCGCTGGATCGACCGCAATTCGTCCCGGATGCGTTCAAGGGCTGGTTCCACTGACTGCGATTCCCCACCGGTCACGGCTGCTGCAGATCGGGCCACCAATGGCACCGGTCGAGGCTTGCCTGGATAGCGACCAGATTGGCGGAGACGTCCGCGACAAGGGCGGCGGCGGCGACCGGTATGTCGCCGTCCCGGGACTGGCGCCGGACGGTCTGCTTGGTCATCGCCGAAATGTCCCGGAGGTAGTCGGACATCGCCATCTGTTCCTCGGCCCAGTCCGCCTGCTGGTTCTCGTGGGCTTCCATCGCCTCCCGATAGATCGCCTCGATCCGCGCGGCGAAATCACGGAAATCGGAGCATCGGCGCACCTCCTCCGCGACCCGGCGCGCATCCGTGCTTGAATAGCATTCGACCCTCGTCCGCACGCTCTCCGTGTCCGGCGGCTCGGTGGCGACCGGCGCATAGCCGGCCGCCCGCACATGTTCGAAAGTCCCGGTGGTCACCATCTCGCCGCATGTCGTGGCATCGGCGATCACGACGCAACAGCCGCAGGCGAGCGCTTCCACCGCGTTGCGTCCGCTGGCGAAGACGATGTCATAGTCGTGCAGCCGCTGTTCGGGCTCGTCGAAGATGCGGCCGAAGTCACGGCCGACGAGATCGAGCGCGATCCCGAATCCGGCCATTGCCGCGGCGGCGGCGGCGACCATCGGACTGTCGGGGTGGCAGCGGTCACCGTAGAAGGCCGCCCTGGTCGGCCGGTCGGGGATGTCACGGGCCCGGGCAAACCGCCGAAGGTCGATGCCCGGTGGAACGAGAGCGACGCGATCCCGCGGAATGCCGGCTTCCTCCAGCCACGCAGCCAGGCCCGGCGTCGATGCCACATAGCGGAAGATGCGCGGATGGCGCGGCAGGGGGCCAAGCCGGGCGGACGCGTCGCATTGAAAGACGGCGGGCAAGTCAGGCCGCGCGACGAGCGCGCTCATCGCGTCGAGATGATGTCGCGCGTGAAGGATGTCGGGCCGGACGGAGAGCTTCCCGAGATCGGCGACGACAGGGATCGGATCGATGTCGAGAAGCCGCCTCTGCTGGCGCGGGTCGCTGCCGTAGCCGAAGACGAAGTGGCCGCGCTCCTGGAGCGCGCGAGCCAGATCGCGGACGAAGAGGTTCGCGGCCACGCGCTGATCGAGACGGTCGTTGGTGATCAGAACCTGCATACCGATAGTCCCGTCCGGGAGGTCGTCACGACACCCGCGACCCCGCCGCCGGGATCGCCGGTGGCCGGTGGCGCGGCCGGCAACATCGCCCAACGGGGTCGCGATTTCCAGCGTCATCGGCAGCGGCCACGCGAAGGATCAGGTTCGCGTCGCGATCGCGACCTCCGATCGAGGGTCCCTACTCGCCCCTGCGAATCGCCGCGACCTGCGCGGCAAGGGCCTCCGCCGCGGAATCCGACGACCAGAAGCCGGCATCGCCGGTCTCCGACTGATCGTCGGCCAACTTGGCGACGGGCACCAGGCTCCGAAGATAGCGGCCGGTGGCCCGAAGCGCTTCCGCCGGTTCCTGCCTCGCCTCCCGGTGCTCGGCGATCACCTCCCCGTAGATTTCCTCCATCCGGGAAGCGGCGCGATCGACTCCGCATTCCCGTCGAAGCCGCTGGGTGACGGCCGCCGCCTCCGCCGCATCATACCGCTCGATTTCGCCGACGATCCGCTCGACCGACGGCGGCGGGGAATTCACCGGTATGGTGAAATTCGCTTTCCGGAAGCGGTCGAAATTGTCGCTGCGGACCATCTCGCCGCATCCCTGCTGGCCCAGGACGATCACCGCGCAGCCGGATGCCAGGGAATCCATGGCGGATTTTCCCGAGGCAAAGACAATATCGTAGTTGGGGAGCACCTCTTCCGGATTGTCGATCTCCCTGGTAATGCGCCGGCCGATACGGTCCAGCTCAAGTCCCTGGCCGGCCACCGCCTGACTGACGGCATCGACGATCGCGTTGGGCCGGATGTTATTTCCGAAGACGAGGGCCTTGCGCGGCTTGGGCGATGGCGTACGCGCAACCGGGAAGAGGGTCAGGTCCACCCAGTTCAGGATCACCTCGATGCGGAATGGCGGGAGGTTCGATTCGATCGCAAGGCGCCGCGCCAGCGTCTCGGTAATCGCCAGGTACCGGTAAATCCGCGGATGGATCGGCGGAGTGTCGCTGAACCCGCCGCCATGGCAATGGAAGACCGCCGGCACGTCCGGGAGGCTGGAGATGGCGAGCATCGCATCGAGATGGGATTGGGCATGGATCACGTCGGGAACGAAATCCAGGTCGTCCAGGTCCCAGACGACCTTGACGCCGGCGGTCGGGGCTACCGTGCGCCGTCCGCCAATCGATGCCGAGAAGACCCTGCCCCTGTGCCCGCGGTCCTCCAGGCAAAGAATCAGTTCGCGCGCCGCGCGTTCCGCTCCACCCAGGTTATTGAAACCGTAATCGGTGAAAAGGATGTTCAAGGGGCCTCGTCGCTCGGGTCGCTCGTCGATGGTCCGCTGCGCGCACCCCGGCGCCGGCGTCGTCGACCGGCGATCGCGGCGGAACAGCGCGCATTGCCCGGACCGGCGCGAAGCCCTAGCATTCACCGTCGGCCGCCGCCGGCCGCGAACACCCCGGGATACTGGCCGGCAGGATGCTGATTCTGATCACCAATGAGCGTCTCGATCTGCGTGCCGGATCGGATAGCTTTATTCGCGATCTCGCCAGGGGTCTACAGAAACTCGGCCACTATGTCATGGCCTATGGCAGTGACCCGCATCAGGGCAGACGCCTCGTCGAACGCGATTCCATCTCGGTCGCGACCGATCTGGAGCGGCTGCCGGTACGGCCGGATATCATCCATGCGCGGCATCACCTCGACGCGATGACCGCCATCGCCGCCCTTCCCGGCGTTCCGGTCGTCCATCACTGCATTGGTCCGGCCTGGTCGACCGTGCTGCCGGTCCACCCCCGCATCCATCGATACATCGCCCCGGCAACCGGCATTGCGAACTGGATCGCGCGACAGGGGCCGATCCCGCGCGACCGTATCGACCTCGTTCACAGCGCCGTCGACCCCTTGCGCCTGGCCTCGACGGCGCGGCCCGCCGCCAGCCCGGAACGCCTTCTCGTCTATGACGACCAGATGCTGCCGGATTCGCCAATCGTGCCGGCGATCAAGGCGGCGGCGGACGGTCTCGGGCTTTCGGTCGAATTGGCCGGGCGACGCCTCGGGCGCGTCTTTGGCAACGCCGGGACGCGCCTGCCCGACTATGACATCGTCTTTGCCAGAGGCCGCGCGGCAATCGAGGCGATCGCCTGCGGCTGTGCCGTCGTCGTGGTCTCTCACGACCGCTGCGGGGAGATGGTTGACGAGGGTAATTTCGATCGCCTGAGGGAGGCCGACTTCTCCGTCGACGCGACGCGGCCGCCTACCCCCGCGGAACGGATTGGCGAGATCCTGCGCGGCTACTCGGCTCCGACGACCGCGGCACTTGCCGCCATGGTCGGGTCGCGGTGCGACTTCCCGGCCTATGCGGCGGCGATCGAATCCGTCTACCGCTCCGCTATCGCGATGCACGAAAGCCACGTCGAGGACATCAGGGCGGAGGAGAAGGCGATCGCGGCCTATCTCGCAGGTCTGGTTCCCGCTCTCAAGCGGCAATACAGCACGCAAAGGACGTTCTCCGACATGTCGCTCTGGTCGGAATCGACGTTCCGCGACCTGTCGGCGAAGATGGCCGCCATTCAGGTGGATTCCGACACGCTCCAGGGATAGGCGGGGCGGAGCGTCCGCTCGCCGAGCGTCCATCGCGCGGGGCGCTCACGCGTCGGGGTCCGGCTCGATCGTCGCCGCGATCTGTCGCGCCAGCGCCGCGAAAGCCGCCTTCCTCTTCTGCGGAATCGGCTGCGCTTCGGGCGGCGCGTCGAGCGGCTCGACCAGCGGGACCAGGTCGCGCAGGTAGCGGAACACCGCCCGTTGCTCGGCCGCCAGGTCGGGGGGCGTCCGCTTGTGGATGCCGATGACCTTCTCGTAGATGCCGAGAAACACGTCGACCTGTCGCCTGGCGTCGGCGACCCGGCGCAGACGCAGAGAGGTCGCGCCGACCTCGGCCGCCGAGATCCCGCGGATCTCGCCGAGGATGGCAGCGGACGCCGGCGGCGGCGAATTCACCGGCGGCGTGAAATTGCCTTGCCGGAGCCGATCGAAATTGGACTGGCGAACCAGCTCTCCGCACGTGGTGTTGCCGAGTATGATCACCGCGCAGCCACAGGCCAGCGCCTCGATGGCCGACTTCCCGGAGGCAAAGACAAGGTCGTAGCGGGGCAGGTCCTTTTCCGGAAACAGGACGGTCCGCAGCTTCGTGCCAAGGCCCCGGAAATCGAGCGTCAGTCCGGCCGCGTCCGCCGCCTCGCGGATCTCCCGGCCGACCGCCGAATCCGGGTCGAAGTCGCGCCGGTAGACCAGAGCCTTTCGCGGTCGCTCCGGCGGCTCGCGCCTGACGGAAAAGCGCTCCAGGTCGACCGTGTTGCAGACGACCGCGATATCCCCTTCGTCGATCCCGCTCTCGGTCGCCATGCGGAGGCGAAGCGTCGGCGACATTGCCGTGTATCCGTAGATGCGCGGATGCCTGGGCGGCCGATCGCCATGGGTGGCGCCATGGCTCGAATAGAGCGCGGGAACGCCGGGCAGCGCCATGATGGCCGGCATCGCCACCAGGTGGTGATGCCCGTGGATGATGTCGGGAACAAAAGGCAGGGCATCCAGGCTCCAGACCATCGGGGTCCCGATACCGGCCGATGCGTCTCCGTCGACCGGTTCCCCGACGCCGTAGACCAGCGTCTCATGCCCCCGCCGGCGGAGGCCGGAGGCAAGGTCGCGGATGATCGACTGGATGCCGCCGACACGCTTTGGGCTGGAGCAGGTGAAGAGGACCTTGATGCCCGTGCTCCCTGGCAGACGGGATATCTGTCGCGACACTAGCGCCCGCTCCGGCGCCGAACAAGGTTGACACCGCCACGCGGTGGAGCTTGTTGCTTGGGGACCACCGCGGTCTCCGAGGGGACCACCGACGGCCGCAGCAGCCCCGAGAGACGCCCTGGAACGTGCCAGAGATGCGGATATTGATAACCAATGAGCGGCTCGACCAGCGCGCGGGATCGGACGGTTTCGTTCGCGATCTTGCCCGGGGCCTGCAGGCGCTCGGCCATTATGTCATCGTCTATGGCAGCGACCAGCATCAGCGGCCCCGCTTCCTGGAGCGCGACTCGATACCGGTCGCGGCCGACCTCGAACGGCTGCCGTTCCGGCCCGACATCATCCACGCACGCCACCATCTCGACGCGATGACGGCGGTGTCGGGGCTGCCGGGAGTCCCGGCGATCCATCATTGCATCGCGCCGGCATCGTCGATCGTCCTGCCCGTCCATCCGCGCATCCACCGATATGTCGCCCCCTCCACCGATGTCGCCGGCCGGCTTGCGGGGGAAGGCATCGGGGAGGAGCGCATCGACCTTGTCGGCAATGCTGTCGACCTTCAGCGCTTCGCCCGGAGGCGGGAGCCGGCGACGCCGCCACGGCGGGTCCTCGTCTATGACGATGAGCTCGGAGCCGATTCCCCGGTCGTCTCGGCGATTCGCGCCGCGGCCGCGGCGCGCGGCCTCTCGCTCGATCATCTCGGGCGGCGGTTCGGGCGCGTCATCGACAACCCCGAGCTGCGGCTTCTCGACTATGACATCGTCTGCGCGCGTGGCCGCAAGGCGATCGAGGCGCTCGCCTGCGGCTGCGCGGTCATGATCATCGCGCATGATCGCGGTGAGCGGCTGGTGGACCGGCTCGACGTCGCGCGCCTCCGCGACACGGATTTCTCGGTCGGCGCCGACGCGCCGGTGGCCAGCGCCGATCGCCTGGCGGCGGCATTCGCCGGCTACGCGCCGGAATCGGCCGCGGCGGCGACCGCCGAGGTGCGGTCGGCCTGCGACTTCCCGCGTCTCGCCAGCGAGCTCGAGGCGGTCTATCGCTCGGCGATCGCGATGCATCAGGGCCACGTCGCGGATCCGGCCGCCGAGGAAAAGGCCGCCGCGCGCTATCTGGAGAAGCTGCTGCCGTCCATCAAGCGGATGGAAAAGGCGCAGACGATGGCCGGCGACGTCCCGCTGTCGACGGCGTCGATGCTCCTCGGCGCATCCGCGAGCCTCGCCGCGATCCAGGCCGATCTCGACAAGCCGCGATAGCGGGTGGGTGCGGTATCCGCCGCGGGCCCGGTCCGCCGGCTTTCGCAACCGCGAACCAAGGGCCGCTCCGGCCGCGCCGGGGGACCGGGTTCAGCGGCGCGCCGTCCGGAGTTCGGCTTCGACGAGACGCTCCACCAGGCGTCTCCCCCTGCACTCGGCCGTCCATCCGAGCCGCTGCCGGATTCTGCCCGGATCTCCGACGCTGTATCCGATATCCGCGGGGCGCAGCAATTCTTCCGCCGTCCGCACGTGGTTCTTCCAGTCGAGACCGAAACAGCCGAACGCCGTCGCGACGAAGTCCGTCAGCTCCATCCCTTCCCCCGTGGCGACGACGAAGTCGTTCGGTTCGTCGCATTCGGCGATCGACCGGATGGCCTGGACATATTCCGGCGCCCAGCCCCAGTCGCGAACGACATCGAGATTGCCGAGGTCGAGATGATCGATCTCCTTGTTGTGGACCTTGATGGCGCCGAGCACGATCTTCCGGGTCACGAATGCTTCGGGCCGGAGCGGCGATTCGTGATTGAACAGGATCGCCGACGAAAAGCGATGGCCGCGGAGCCGTCCCTGGTCGACGAGCCAGTGCGTCGTGGCCTTGGCGATGCCGTATGGGCTCCTCGGCAGGAACGGGCACGTCTCGTCCGCCGGCGCCGAAACCGTTCCGAAGCTCTCGGAAGACGACGTATTCACCAATATCGCTTCCGGCCGCGTCTTCTCGACGGCCTGCACCAGGTTATGCGTCCCGATGACGATGCTGTTGATCGTCGCCGCGGGATCCTTGAAGGATTGCGCCACCGAAGACGGCGCCGCGAAATGGAAGACATGCGTATAGGCCTCGGACTCGAGCAGGCCGGCGACCGAATCGAGGTCGTCAAGGTTGAGCGAGAACAGCTCGACATCATCAAGCGCTCCGACCGCGGCCAGCCTCGAGGTATCGGCCGTCTCCCGGCGTCGCGAGGTGCCGTGCACGCGGTAGCCGTCATCCAGCAGCGTCCGGGCCAGATAAGCACCATCCTGGCCGGTGATGCCGGTGATCAATGCTGTCCTGGTATCCTTGACCACGCGGCCGGTCCTTTCGGCGCGACAGAATCACGTGCGCGCATCGCCGTCGCGAATCGCGGCATTGCCCGAGACGCGGTCGAAGCCAGAAACGGGCAGTGCGACCGAAGCTGCCGCAGCACTTGACATCGATCGCACGACTATTGTCTAGCTGCCTGTCGCATATCGGTCCGGCGAAGTGAAGTCGCCCCGCTCGGTTACCCGCCCGTTTCGAAACTTCGGTGTCGGAGGCACATGTCCAACGGCAAGGAATTCAACCTGTTTTCAAAGACAATCGTTGCGGCAAATCCGTCGTTCGCAACCGGAATCGAGACCTTGTTTTGGAACGGGCTGGATGGCGTATGTCGTGACCGGGGCTGGCGCCTGGTCAAGGCCAGCGCCCGGGCAATTCCGGAAGACGAGAATACCTTCATCATTCCCGCGAGACTCGCGGAGCTTGCCGGCGCGCTCGGCAATATCGACGCCGACGAAACGGTCCGGCTTCCGCCATGGATCGATGAAGACACTTTCTTTCGATATATCGACTGGGAGATGCGGCGTTGGGACTATGACACGGCGGACCTGTCCAACGACGTCGCCCGCGGCCTGTCCAAGCTGACGCTCTATATCGACTACATTTTCCGGCAGTTACGCCCGGCCCTGTGCCTGACGACCAACAAGATAGACCATGGCACCGGCCTGTTCCGCGACGCGGCCCTGCACTACGGGGTTTCCACCTTCGTCATCGAACGATCGCCGATCGACAGCATCTGGATCGAACCCGACGGGATATTCCAGGAATCCGAGCTCTGGTCGGCGTGGCCGAAGCGCGCCTCGTCCAGGGACGAAGCCTGGCGGAGGCAAGGGCGAAAGGTCGCAATCGAACTGTCGAGGAACCCCGAGGGATTCCGGGCGCGGGCGACGGGCTCGCTGCAGCTCCGTGCCGAATTGGCCAGGCTGCCGAAGCCATTCATCTTCGTACCGATGGACAACGTGCTCTGGACCGGATGGGCGCAGCACGGACACCCCCAGGGGGCGCTGGACTATCCGCTCTTCGAAAACCCGATCGAGGCGATCCACCACGTGGCGGGAATCGCCCGCGACCTCGGCGGCTCCTTGCGGATCAAGATCCATCCCGCCTGCCGGGAAATCCGACAGGAAGACATGCCCAGGGACGTCGAGATCATCACCGGCGATCTTGCCTCGATCATCAGCGAATGCGACCTGGTGGTCTGCTTCAACACGAAGGTGGCCTTTTCCGCGCTCGCGCTCGAGAAGCCTGTCGTCACGCTCGCGCATAATCCGATCGCCGCTTGCGGCGCGACCTACCATACGCAGGACATGGAAGGCATCCGACCGGCTATCGAAGCCGGAATACGCCGAAAGGATTTCGACGACAAGCTCGAGCGTTTCTATACTTTCCTCGGGTGGTCCAGGTCCGACTTCTTCTATAGCGCCCAGACCAAGCTGAACTTTGTCGAACTGAACCAGCACGACCTGCTCGACAGGCTCGAATCCTCGGTACTGGAGAAACCCGTGATCGCGATGCCGACAGACAAACGGATGGACAACATCCGAGACCTTTTGAAGAGCCACTCGAAATGGCGTTTTCCGAAGTCCGCTCCGACACGGGTGGCCGTGGATTTCGACGTCACCAGACTCGCCAATCTGAAGATCCGCAACAGCGGCATCACCCGCTACTCCGCCGAGTTGCTCGCGTATTTCAAGCACCATTTCCGAGACTTGCGTGCCGTCGTCTTCGACAGGAAGCGGACCGAAGACCTGTTCGGAGGCAGTCTGAAGGCGTTCGGCGAATATCTGGAAATCGAGGTCAGCGAGGCGACCGGATCGATGCTGGACCGCGTCCTGTTCTCGCCATACGGACCGCTGCCCTCCCCCGGCGACGTCAGCTACGGCGCGCGGGTCCTGACGATGCACGACGTCTTCCACCTCACGCGGCAGGCATACTATTTTGCCCATAAGGGCGAGTATACCGGGAACATTATCCGGTCGGTCGGCGCCGATGACTACATCGTGTGCGTTTCGACCTACACGATGCGTGACGTTGTCGATCTCCTCTCGACGAAACCGGAGCGGACGTTTGTCGTTCCGCTTGGAGCATCGGAGATCTTCTTGCGGCGCGACGAGACGGGTGCGGCCTGGCGCAGGAAATATGACCTGGAGGACCAGAAGTATTTCGTCGTCTGGTGCCAGCCGGACCATCGCAAGAACACGCCGGGAACGGTCCTCGCGGCGGTGGCCGCGCTGGATCACATCGACGACCCGTCCCTGTCCGCGGTCTTCATTGCCGACCCGACGTCCATCGACAGCCTCAGGGAGCTGATCGTCCATGCCGACGGCGACCTCTCCAGGACCCGCTTTGTCTCCGGCCTCATGGATGAGGAGCTCGCGGCGCTGTATCACGGCGCGCGCTTCATGGTGTTCACGCCCTTCCTCGAGGGGTTCGGGCTGCCGTTGATCGAGGCGATGAGCACCGGCTGTCCGGTGATTACCTCGGCTTCCTCGTCGTTGACCGAAGTCGGCGGCGACGCCTGCCTGTATACCGACCCGTGGGACCCGCCGACCATCGCCGACGCGATCGTCTCGCTGGCGAACAATTCGTCATTGCGCGACATCCTCGCCAGGCGGAGCCCGCGTCGCGCCGGTCTCTTCTCCTGGGTGCGGACGTCGAAATCCACCGCCGGCGTGGTCGAGGAGGCGGCGCGAAGCCTGCGCCAGGAACCCGCGCGGTCGGCCCCCGCTTTCGGCCCGGCCGGCGCCGCCCGGCTGCTCCAGCTTGGCGAGATCGACGCTGCCGATGTCCGTTTCGACCAGGCGCTGGCCGGGATGCCGGATGGCGAATGCGAGAAGGTCGGCATCGCCACCTACGTGCACGACGAGGGCGCGGGATTCCCCGGCGAAGAGATCTTCCGTGAGTCGATGGACGCCAATCGCCACGGCCTTGTCTGGCGCCTCGAGGATGCCGAAGCGGCCGACCATCTGTTGCTTTTCGAATGCGTCCTCCGACCCGTCGGCCGACGACTCGCCGACATTCGGATCGAACTGGACCACGGGACGGAAAAGGAGCTGATTCTGGATGCGTCGGTCGATGTCGAGCTGGGACAGATGATCCGCAAGGATGGCAGCGCGATCCAAGGCGCCCGGTCCTTTGCCAGCGTCCTCGATGACGGGCGTGTCCATTGCGTCGCATGCGCCCCGACCGGAACCAGGAGCGGGACGATC
Source organism: Bauldia sp. (assembly GCF_020442045.1). GTDB lineage: Bacteria > Pseudomonadota > Alphaproteobacteria > Rhizobiales > Kaistiaceae > Bauldia. The sequence goes on from NZ_JAGRLA010000187.1 coordinate 12,084, forward strand.
ACCATCCAGATTCTCGGTCGTCGCTTCGCCGACGGGCCCGTCGAATATCAAGGCGAGGGCAGGTTGGTTTTCGGATTATCCAAGGCTCGGGTCTCCCTCCTGAGACTCGATCCCCACACACCGCGTTCCAGGCCAGCCCGGAAACACAACGCGGAATCCGGATCCCGGCATGCGATTGACCGGAAACCGCCGCGCGCTGGATGACATCGGCGGCACGGGCATGCATCGTGCGGATGCCGGCCGAAGGCAATTGCGGTTCCCTTCGCGCCGGGTTGGCGGCAAGCTGGAACCCAAAGGGGCGATCAAGAAGGTAATCATGCGTGCGATCACGATTGCGGACACGGCCTATTTGAACAATACCCGGCGCCTCGTCGTTTCTTTCCTGAAGCATCATCCCGACAGCTCGATCACGGTCTTCTGCGACAATGCCGATGCCGCCCGCCGGTATCTGACGGACCGCCGATGCCGGATAACCGAGCTCGCCGGGATCGCGACCGATGGCGCGAAGCGCGCCAAGTTCACCGCCTACCGGTTGGCGGCCGCCGAGGGGTCGTTCCTGTTCCTCGATTCCGACATCATCGTCCTGAGCTCACTGGCCGAGCTTGAAGACGAGGAACGGCTGGTCGCCTGCGCCGACGACATGTCCGGCTGCCCGTTCATTGAAGACAAGCAGCATCCGTGGCCCGGCGACCCGGGCCTTGCCGCGGATATCTATTTCAACAGCGGCATCGTCTTCTTCCCCGCGGCGCTGGCGGGGTTTCTGGAGGGTCTCCATCACGCCGCCCAGGATGACGACCTCTTCGCCCGCTACATTTTCGACACGCGGCTGGTGGACAATCACTTCCTCTGCGCCTTCGCCAACAAGGAGAAGATCCCGGTTCGCCTCGTGGACGGTACCGTCTTCAACTGGCAGGGCCTGCGAACCGTCGGCAAGCCGAAGTCGCTCCTCGGGACGCGCGACGGCAGGATCGTCAACGAGCCCACATCGCGCCCCATGCGACTTCTTCATTTCGCCGGCATCAAGGACATCGACGCCTTTCTGTTCGACCACGATCCCGAGATCCTGAGGATCGTGGCGGCCAACGCCATCGACACGCCGTTCGACAACCTGAGCCTGTTTGATGTGCCGGGAAGCGCGGCCAATGCCCTTCCGGCCAATGCGCGCGCCGAGGTCGGCCGTGCCCTGATCGACCGCTCCGGCGAGTTGCGGAGTCCGAACGTCCCGGCCCCTTACATCCCGCACCACCGGACGTTTGTCAGCCTTGCCCTGTCGACGGCGGCGTCGGCGGTCGAATGGAACGGACTGCCCTGCGGGGCCGCCTATTTCGAGCCGGACGAATATCATTGGTTCAGGCAGGCGATCCGGTCGGTCGATGCCCGATCGGTCATCGAGATCGGTGCCGGCTATACGTCGATCCTGCTCAACCGGATCGCCGACCATGTTCTGTCGATCGAGGCGCTCGACGGTCCCTGGCTCGAGGACGCCCGGTCGAAGGGCTGCGACGTGGCGCTGGTGCCATTCGACTCCGCCGAACGTCGATTTGACGGCGCTCTCCTGGAAGAGGCGGTCCGGTCGCGCCGGCTGACGATGCCGGACCTGCTTTTCGTCGATTCACCCAACGGCACGGCGAACCGGCAGGGCGCGCTCGGCCAGTTGCTGGAACTGACCGTTCCGCGATACCTGCTCTTCCATGACGCCATTCGCGACGCCGAAATGGTCTATGGCGTGCTGCAGTCCCACGATTACCGGATCGTCGACCAGCTTGCGTCGTTTCGCGGGCTGGTGCTTCTCGAACACGCCACGGGTCGCGAGGCAAGGGAAAGGGAGCCGGCCGGAGCCGGCGTCGACGAGACGGTCGCGCCGGGATTTGCCGTGGAGCTTGCGGGAGCCTCGAGGGTCTGGACGGCGCGGCAGAGATTCCTCCAGCCGGTCTTGCTGACCAACCTCGACAGCGAGACATGGAACAAGGATGGCGAGACCCCCGTCCGGCTGTCCTATCATCTGGTCGCGGCCGACGGCGCTGTCGTCAGGAAGGGCAACCGGCGCACCCTGCTGCCCTGCGACATGGCTCCCGGCGACGCCGTCCGCTTCGACCTCGAGATCGATCCGCACACCGACCAGGCCGACCTCTTCTACGCAATCGACGTCGTCAGGGAGGGCGTCAGATGGTTCTCCGCGGACAAGGCCGCCCCCCTCACCCGATATCCGCTTCCGCGCCAGTAGCGCCGCTCCCGACATCTCCGGCGGCGGCGGCCGACCTTGTCCTGCCGGCGGTTGCCCGCGGCTGAAATCCCTCGTCGACGCTTCCCTTGCCCGGTCAATCGGCGCCGCGGCGCCCGCCGCGCGGGATGGCGGCCGGCTTTTGACCGAACCCGAGTCCGGGGAGCGCCGGGCTGATCCCGCGCCACAGGGTGATCCCCTTGGGAAGGGAACCGGCCCGATAGGCATCGAGGGTCGCCCGCGCCCGGAAGAGCCTCGGCGCCCTGATCAACCGGGCGTTGGCCGGACCGTCGATCTTCTCGGCGATCTCGGCCGCGGTCCCTCGGAATCTTTCGCTGGGGAACAGGTAGAACCGGTACCGACGGTCGCCGACCGGCAGCAGATCCACGTCCGGCCGGTCCAGCGGATTGTAGAAGCCGATGACCGGCATGACGATCCGCTTCGCCGCCACCGACATCCAGGTCGCCAACCACGAAAAGGTGCTGGTGCTGAGAACGACGTTGGCCGAGGTGCGCAGGATGTTGAAGTCATCGACCGGCCGCTCGCTCGAGATGAAGGTCGCTTTCGGGAATCGGCTTCGTATTGCCGCGACATAATCGTTGTCATGCAGCTCGCCGACGAAGACCGGCTTCAGTCCGGTCTTGTCGAGCAGCGACTGATAGAAGCGCAGCGGCAGCAGGGTGTATGACGGATGCATGCCCGTATAGATGTCGCCGGTGCGGATGTTGAACACCAGGTGCTCCCGGTCGAAACCGGTTTGCAGGTCTGGGCGGATCGGGAAGATTTCGCGCGCCAGGTCACGGTAGGCGCCGAAATATTCCAGCCGGGCGGCAAGGCTCTTCGTGTGAATCTCGATGTCGTCCGACTCGCGCAGTCGCGAAAGCGCATGACGCCACGGAATGATGTGGCCGTAGAGGGTTATGACCTCCGCCGCATCGCGCTCCCGATCGGGATGCTCGATCCGCCATTCCGGCATGCTGCAGCCGACGATTTCGCTGCCGGGCACCGAAGCCTGGAGGATTCGCGCCAGCAGGTAGTGGACCATCTGATTGGCCAGTCGCCCTTTCGGATCGAAATCGACACGAATGATCTTGGCCATGGGGTCCGGCGTCAGGAATGCGGTTGAGTGACCAGGCGTCCGCCGCCGGCGGACTTTCGATGATCGCGAAGCCCGCCCCGGCGGCCTTGCGGCAAGCCGCCCGGCAAGCGTCGATCCAATCCCCGGCTTGGGCGGCATCGGACGGCAGTCATATCGCGTCCGGCTCAGGCCGTGGGAGCCCGCGCATGGCCATTCTCCCGCCGTTTCCCGGCCGCGGCGGTCGCGCCGCCGCGTTCGGTTGCGGCCGGTTCCCTGTCCGCCGATGTCTTCGCCGTCGGTTGCGAGGGAGCGTCGAGTTCCGTCCGCAACATCGCCAGCTCGGACAGGAGCCCGTCGCGCTCCAGCCGCAGAAGCCTTGTCTCCTTCCGCAGGACATCGAGCTCCTGCGACCGCTCGGCGAGCTTGACGGCAAGGGACGTGTTGGCATCCTCGATCTGCCTCAGGATTTCGACGGTCCTCTTCCTGGCCTGGTCCGCCCTGGCTTTCGACCTGTCCGCCCCGTCCCTCGCCCTGATCGCTCTGGCCTTCGCCTTGAGAGCCTCGTTGCGGACCCGGTATGCGCGCCCGACGAACGGAAGATACATCCTTGCCTTCCGGAAAATGTCACTCAAGTCTGTCCTCTCCGAGGTCGGTGAACCGACAACCATTGCCGCATTCCATCGAGATCGCCAGTTTAGAAGAACGGCCGTCGGGATGCACCGACAATCGACCCGGAGCGTTCGCGACCGCGGCGCGCGGCAGGCGTCGCCGGACCGTCAGGCGGCCCAGGCAGTGCGGTCGGGCAGTGCGGCCGGGCCACCGACTTTTGCCTGTCACAGACCTCGCGGGCCGTCCTTGCCTCTTTGGTCGCGCCTCCCGGACATTCGAAGGCTCGCTATTCGAAGCGAAGCGATACGAACCCGACACCCAATTCGCGATCGTCGTTGCCGACCGCCTGCCCCGAAGGGCGGGCGAATTTCGGCGGGATGAATTCGATGTGATCGACTGTCTCGGCACCGAGGTCGAACGGCACTCTCATCTCGTTGACGCCATCCGACATCTTCACCCGCCGCAGCTCGGGACCGACCCGTATCAGGAGGTTCTTGTCGATGTTGGCAGCGGACGGCTTCGCGCGAAGCACCAATGTGAATTTCTCGGGCAAGGGGGACTTGAAATCGATTCTGACCGTACGCGCCAATCGCTGGTCCGACCAGCGGCCCCAGGCTTCAGGTCGCAACAGTCCTGCGATGTCGAGGATGAAGTCGGGCAGGCCGGCCCGCGAAAAATCGATCCCCTCTTCGAGTGTTCCGGGATATCGGGCCGAGAACCGATCGATCGCGTAGCCCGCTTTCTGCATTATCGCCTCGTCGCTCAACCCATCGAGGTCGACATCCTCAAAAGGCTCGATCGCGAAGAATGCGACCTGCCGGTCACTCCGGACCAGCTTCGGCGGATACCCCAAGGCCCTGGTGAATTGATCGACGATCGCATCTCCATGGTCGGCGTAGCCACGACGGTCGATATAAATCCCGCGGAATCCCAACCGTCTGACAACGTCGATCTGCTTTTCGACGGGCTCGGTCGCCAGCGAGCGATAGAAATGATCGCCGGCGCGTCCCTCGATTCCTCCGTAGCTCCATCGCAACGTTTTCGAATTGGCGAAGCCCATGCTCAATACGTAACTATTCAGATTGTGCAGCGGCGGCGTTTCCGGAAATGGCATATAAGGCAGCTGATATACCGCGCTGGCATTCGGAAGGGTTCTTTCGATCTCCCGGATGAAATTTCGATCCGTTCGAAACTCTTCTTTCGTCGCGAGCTGGCATCGTTCGCAATAACTCGATGTCTGATCAAACAACCCAATTGCAACAAGGACGAAAGAAGCGGCGGCAATCGCGACCTTTGCCCCTCTTGTCGATAATCCTTTCGTACAGACCATTTGTATCAGCAAAAATAACACGGAGAACGACGCAAAGGCGATGAACACGCTGATCCGGTTCCAGCTTCGGATCATTGATGTTACCAGGTCGGAAAAGACAGCACCCAGCCCTCCAATGGTCCCGAACAAGAACAGCCAGAAAATGTTTATTGCAAAAAATGCAATACGTCGATCGACTGTAGAACCGGAGGAAATAAATAACAATGCCAGTAACCCACCAGCAAAACCAAGAGCTCCAATGAGACCCAAAGACGAGGTTTTATTCTCATTCACTAGCGGATGCGTTGTATTATAATTATCGATATATTTTCTGGCTGCCTCGATCCTATGACTGGAACGCGGATAAATAAGTTGAATTAGCTTCAATCCATATGTCTCTGCCGCCGCTGGCGACCTGTATACCGCCTCGGTGTTCAAACCGTTTGCGTACCTATAGGCGAGGTTGGGGGATACATTAATGATTACGCCAATCGATACCAGTGCAACAAATATTATACCAATAACGAAATTGCTCTTGAATCCAAACCGGATCGCACTCGCTACGGATGATATCCCCAACGTAATGATGCCAAATAACGTATAGTACACTCCAAAAGACGATATTATGAATAGACAAATAGCTGAAATAACATAGAAACTAATTTTGAATCGAGATAGCGGCACGGGATTGGCATCAAACAGCCGCCATGCGATGTAGAAGAATATCGGAATGCAGAAATACCAAGTGTAGAATGTATGTCCCAAGCGAAGAAAATGAAATGGCAGGAACGTAAACAAAACAGAAGAGGCGGTTGCCAGCCACCTATTCAATCCAAATGCCCTAGATACGATATACGATGATATATATACGATCGGAAAACTGAGAAGAAAGAATATATTAATAGACGAATAGTACCTATCCGTAAAGAGGCTTATGATCTTGAAGATCAACAGGTGAGCCGTGTCCGGGATCGGAAAGTCCAGGAATGTCGACCCGAACGGATATCCGCTCCGGACGTTGTCGAAGACCCACCCTTCGATCTGGCGCTGGGCGATCCATGAGTGAAAGAGGAAATCCTTCTGATAGGCATACGGGTAGGCTATGTTTGGGATCAGCCCGCCGGGCCACCCGGACATCAACACGCTGGCCAGAAGGAAGGCGAGGATCGCGCCGGGGATCCATAGCTTCCAGTCATCTCTTGCGTAGTGAAGCGGAAGCGAAAGAGCCAAGGGGTCTGATCGACGTTCGGTCTGTCCGTTGCGGGTCATGAAGAGTGCTTTGCTCCGGGTGTTGCGCGAGGCCGCTCGAGGCCAGTCGCGATTCCGGAACTAAGCACTGATAGCTCCACAATCGCAACGCCTCGGGCTCCATGCGAAGCGCCGTCGAGCGGAACCTGCTCTCGCGGCCCGCACCCTTGACGGTGACCCATTGTCCCGATGGTCGCCCAGTGACGGATTCCGACGCGCCTCGGAGGCTTCCTCAGTCGGCACTGCCGGCGGCGAGCCTGTCGAGCACCTGGCGGGCGACCTTCCTGCCCTCGCGGATCGCATAATTGGTGCCGCGGTCCTCGGGATAGACCTGCGCCATGGTGGCGATCAGCGCGTTGTCGAAGGGGGTCTCGGATTTCGGCACGTATCGGGAATAGTCCCGTTCGGTGACCGGCTGGCCGTATTGCGTGCGCCACACCCGGTAATCGAGAATCCAGCTTCGGTCGAATTCGGGGAACATTCGCTTGAGATGGACCAGGGCGAAGTCGGCATAGTCGTCGTCGGTATAGGACCAGACCGGGTCCTCCACCGGCAGGTAGCGCGACAGATAGGCGATCTTCGACCCGGCGTAGTTTTCCGGGCTGTCGAAATTGGTGTGCTCGATGACGCCGACGAAGGGAAAGCCGGGATCGTTGACGTTCAGCCAGTAGGTGTCCGACAGGCTGCGGTCGAGGCGCAGCACGAGGCACATATTGGCGAGATAGTGCACGCGCCGGAGCCGTTCCAGCCAGTCCGCCGCAGCCACGCCATCGAATATATTGGCGATCAACGGGAAGGCCGGCGTGAAGACGAACTGCCGGCCCGCGACCTCCCGGTCGCCAAGCTTGACGGCGGTCACTTTCCCCTGCTCGGCCTTCACGCCGGTCACCGGCTGATTGAACAGGAACGTGCCGCCCATCTTCTCGACCTCGGCGACGATGAGGTCAGCCAGCCGGCCGAACCCGCCCCGGAAATAGGCCAGTTCCTCCGCGCCCTTGCTGTTGCGCGTGCTGCCACGCAGCGCCAGCTTCTTCCAGAACCAGGCGGCCGACACGTCATCGGCATATTGCGAGAATTTGGCGCTTATCAATGGCTCCCAGACCACGCGATAGACCTTCTCGCCGACCATCGGCTCGAGCCATTCGCGGACCGAGAGATGCTCGATCTGCTTCCAGTCCTTGACCGAACGGACGCGAAACACCAGGGAGCCGAGACGGATGCGTTCGAACAGCGAAAGCGGGGTGAAGCGGATCAGGTCGAGCGGCGTCGAGAGGTTCCAGATGCGGCCGTTGAAATACATGCCGTTGCGCGACGGCAGGGTGATGATGTCTTCCTCGTGGCCGATCTCCCGTACCAGTTCCGGCACGAAGACGTCGTTGTTGAACCAGTGGTGGTAGAATTTCTCGATCACCACGCCATCGGAGAAGCGGAAGGTCCCGGCCAGCCCGCCCGGTGTCTCGTCGGCTTCGACGACACAGACCGTCTTGCCCGCCTTGGCCAGGGTGAACGCCGCGGCCAGCCCGGTATATCCGGCGCCGACGACAACCGCGTCATAGGGTGTTGCTGTCATGGCCCCGGCTCTTGTCCCCGTTTTCCGTCAGGAATGTGATCTGGCAAATCCCGGCACCACCTGTCGAAACAGGTCGGGCCTCACCAGCATTGCGATGCCGCCGGCGACCGTCGTGCTGCCCCACAGGACGAGGTGGACGAGCAGGGCGAAGCTGGCCGCCTGGGCCTGCGTCCCGCCGAGCAGGTCGACGGCCAGCAGGGCAGCGAGATGAAACGTTCCGACATAGCCGGGCGATGACGGCACAAGGGTGGAAAGGGTCGCGACCGCCATCACTACCAGGGCGACCGCGGCGCCACCCGAGATGCCGAGGCCGGTCAGCATGAACCCGTAGAGCCCGGTCTCTCCGGCCCAGCCCAGCATCGAGAGCACCAGGACGAGCGCCAGCGTCGTCGCCCGCGACATCCGGGCGAGTCCGGTCAGGATATCGAAAGAGGCCTCGATCACCTTGGCGACGATCCCCGACCGGTCCGCGCGCGCCCCGCGCAGCTTGATGAAGAATGCGAGCTTGCGGCTGAAGAGGACGATGACGATCAGCGCCGCGAGCGCGCAGATCGAAATGACCAACGCTCCGCGCTCGAGCCAGGCCGGCAGCGCGACAATGCCAACGGCGGCGGTCCCGGCGGCAAGGCAAATGACGAGCGTGATCAGGTCGATGACCCGCTCCAGCAGGACGCTTGCCGCCGCTACCGACCGGCTGATTCCGATCGCGGCGGGGAAGACGAGCACCCTCACCACATCCCCGATCCTCAGCGGCAGCACGTTGTTCAGCGCAATCGAGCCGAGGAAGGCGGCCGCGCTGGAACCGATCGTGGTATCGGCCCCCGTCGCGCGCAGCATCACCGTCCAGCGCAGGATGCGGAAGACGTAGCCGGCGCCCAGCGACAGCAGCGCCAGCACCAGATAGGGCCAGTCGAAAGCCTTGAGCGCGGCCCAGGCCGCGGGGAAGTCGACGATCCACAGCAGCATGCCGAGGCAAAGCGCCGTTATCGCCCAGCCCAGCCATCGGACGTGTCTTCTTCCACTCATTCGTCACCGAAAGCCTTGGGGAGCCCCTCGCGAGACATCGCTCATGGTTTCCATGTCTTCCAGGGTGCGCCGGCTTCCCACAATGCTTCCAGGTCCCGCTTGTCCCGCAACGTGTCGCACGGACGCCAGAAACCGCGATGTTCAAATGCCGAAAGCTGGCCGTCGCGCGCGAGGTCGCGCAGGGGCGCCTGTTCGAACGACGTGGAATCGCCCTCGATATAGTCGAGCACCCGCGGCTCGAGGACAAAGAAGCCGCCATTGATCCAGCCGATCTCGTCGCTGGGCTTCTCGTGGAAGGATTTGACCTTGCGGCCGCCATCGGCGATGTCGAGCACGCCGAAGCGACCGGGCGGCTGGACGGCGGTCACCGTGGCAAGCCGCCCCTCGGCGCGATGGAAGGCGACCTCGGCGCCCAGATCGACGTCCGCCAGCCCGTCGCCATAGGTCATGCAGAAGGTTTCTTCGCCGACGAAGGACGCGACCCGCTTGAGCCGTCCGCCGGTCATGGTGTCGGCGCCGGTGTCGATCAGCGTTACCCTCCAGTCCTCCGCCGCGCTGTCGAGTATTTCGGTCGAGCCGTCGCGAAGATTGACGACCAGGTCGGACAGGTGATTGGCGTAATTGAGGAAGAACTCCTTGATGACGTAGCCCTTGTATCCGAGGCAAACGACGAAGTCCTTGATCCCGTGCTGAGAGTACATCTTCATGATGTGCCACAGCAGCGGCCGCCCGCCGATCTCGACCATCGGCTTTGGCCTGGCTTCCGTCTCTTCAGCGAGACGCGTCCCAAGCCCTCCCGCCAGGATCACAAGCTTCACACCGTATCTCCACCCAATTGCACGTTGCCTAGAGCTTCAGTTCGTCGTCGGAAAAGTTGACGGATTGATCGATGATCGCGACCGGGTCGCCGCGCAACATCACATAAATCCGCAAGATGTATTCCCCGATGATCCCGAGCAGCACCGATTGCAGGCCGATGCCGAACAGGACGAGGATATGGATGCTGGCCAGCCCCGGCGGCAGATCGGGCCGCACCAGGCGGAGGACGACATAATAGATCGTGCCGAGCACGCTCGCGGCCATCGCCGCCAGGCCGACGACCGTGGCGAGGCGCAACGGAACGCTCGAATGATTGAAGACGGCGGTCAGGCCGAGGCGCAATAGCCGGTTCACGCCGAACTTGCTCTTGCCGGCGACCCGCGCGTCGCGATCATATTCGATGCCCATCTGGCGAAAGCCGAGGCCGGCGATCATGCCGCGCAGATAGGGGTTGGGCGTCCGGAACTTGACCAGCGCGTTCAGGACCTTCCGGTCAATCAGCCGGAAGTCACCCGCCTGCCGGGGTATCGGATGCTCGCTGATCATGCCGATGACGGTGTAGCCGACGTTCCGGAAGCCGCGCAGCAACGCCGGTTCCGGACGAGAGCGCCGGATGCCATAGACAACGTCGAAGCCCTCCTCCCATCGATCCATGAAGGCCTCGAGCATCTCCGGCGGATCCTGCAGATCGGCGTCGAGCTGCATGATCGCGTCGCCGCGAGTGTGGAGGAAGTTCGCCAGGATCGAGCGCTGGAACCCGACGCCTTTCGCGAAGCGGATGCCGCGGACGCGATCGTCACGCTTCGACAGTGCCTCGATCTTCTGCCAGGTGTCGTCCTCCGAGCAGTTGTCCGAGAAGACGATCTCGATATCGCAACGGTCGGCCAGCTTGTCGCCGACCGCCACCAGCCGCTGATAGAGCCGGTCCATGTTGTCCGACTCGTTGAGCACCGGAATGGTTATCGATATGAGCGGCCGCTTGCCCCGCGGGGAGCGGCCGGCATCATTCCCAGCCATCGCCATCACGTCCCTGCCGTCGCCTCCTTGCGGCACATGCCCCCGAGGTGCTGCTCGAGATCGGCGACCGGAACCTGCCCGATCGCCGCCGCAAGCTTGTCCGTCGCGGCGACGACTTCGGGCCGATCATCCGGCCGGCGCGGCAACGCTCCGAAATCCAGCAGCGCTTCCGATGCCCCGAGGACGCGCGCCACGCTCCGGGCGAAATCCGCCACCGTCCGCGGCACGCCGCTGCCCAGATTATACTCGCCCGCCAGTCCGCGGTCCTTGCGGAATGCGTCGAGAAACAGCGCCAGGCGCAGGCATACCTCGTCGACGCCGAGATAGTCCCTGACCTGCAGCCCGTCGCTCAGCGCGACCGTTTCGCCGCGTGCCAGGCGCGTCGCCAGCGAGGGCAGCAGCCGATGCGGCTTCTCGCCCGGACCGTAGACGTTGAAGACGCGCAGGACCGCCACATCGAGGCCGATCGACGCTCCGGTCGACTGCACCAGTATCCCGCCGGCCGCCTTGGTCGCCCCGTATAGCGCATGCCGCTCGAGGGGAGCGGTTTCGGGAATCGGCGACGCGCATGGCGCATATTCCGAGCAGGAACCGACCTGGAGGAAGACCTCCGCGCCGCTTTGCCGCGCGGCCGCTGCGAAGGCGGAGGGAAAGACCGCATTGACCGCGACAAGGCGCTCGGGATCGCGGTCGCTCGGCGCGACGCCGGCCGCGGCGAGATTGATGGCAGCGTCATATCGGGCATCCTTCGCCGGCTCCATCGCCCGCAGGATGTCGGCCTGGGTCAGGCCGTCGAGCTCCAGGGTCGTGACGCCCGGAAGCGATCGCCCGCCGCGAACCAACGCGGTGACCTCATGCCCGGATGCGAGAAGGGTCTCGACCAGGGCCCGGCCGATAAGGCCCGTCGCGCCGGTGACCAGAACCTTCAACGACTTCCCTCCACCCGCTTCGCGCAGCCGGCGCGCCAGTCGTCGATTTGTGATTGCGTCACTTCACGCATTGCCGCCGCGCGGTCGGGCGCGTCCAAGATACGGTAGCACTCCGACCTCGGCTTGCCGCGTCACACGCCGATGATCGCCTGTTTGTGCTCCAGGGACATCGGCGAGCCTCGTCGCCAGCATGTCCGATACAGCAATCGGATAAGGCGTAATCCGTCGATCCATACTACCTCCTGCCGATAGGCGCGACCTGATGGTGGCACCTCTGGAAAGTCCCGGTCTTATGGCACAATCCGTTGCTGGTTTGGACATCTCGAAACTGGGGCCGGAAGCGCAAATTCCGTGACGTCAAGAATGCGGGCAGCAGAAGCTGCGCACTGCTCCGCGGCTGGACAGCGACCGTCGCGAGGCCGTGGAGTCCGATTGGCGCGAATATTCCACGCCCAATTCAAGCATTTGTGGGGTCCACTTCGCTACCGATACGATAACCTATCGACGCGTATCGGCCGGACTGGGGTACATCCGCTGCGAACATCCTGCGAGCGTCGAAGAGCACCTTGTCGTGAAGGGGAAGCACCGACAGCCGTTCGTAGTCAGGCCACTTGGTCGCAACGACGATGACATCCGCGTCTGCGACCGAATCCTCCCAGGAATCGACGAAAGCCGGACGTGGATCGCCACCTAGCGCTCTTGCAAAGCTGGAAACAGCGATCGGATCATGTGCCAGGACCTTGGCCCCGGCGTCGAGGAGAGATCGAACGATCGCCAGTGACGCGGATTCTCGAACGTCGTCGGTCCCGGGCTTGAAGGCGAGTCCAAGCACGAGGCAGGTCTTTCCTTTTAGCGATCCGACTTCACGTTCGAGGATTTCGCGGACTTGATAAGGCTGATCCTTGTTCACGTCGAGCACCGCCTGAAGCATGCTCATGGGCATGCCAAACGACTGCCCTTGGGAGCGCAGCGCCTGAACGTCCTTCGGAAAACAGCTCCCCCCGAAGCCACAGCCGGGAACCAGATAAGAGAGGATGGCAGGCTCGACGCGGCGGCCGTCGACAACCGGATTCCAACGTCGATCCAGGCTCACGCCCTTAACGACGTCCATGACATCAATGTCACCAAGGGCGGCGGCAAGATTCGCGATCTCATTGATCGCGGAAATCTGCGTCGCGAGGATAGCGTTGTTGGCATACTTGATCAGTTCGGCCGTCCGTGTGTTGACACAGACCTTTTCGCAGCCCCACGGCCGGTAAAGCTCTTCGAGCCGACGCCGGGTCTCAGCGTCCTCGAAGCCGATCACGATCCGGTCAGGTTCCATGAAGTCGACGACAGCGCTCCCTTCCCGGAGGAACTCCGGATTCATGCCGAGACCAAAGGCATCGCCGAGCCGCTTCCCGGATGCCGCCTCTATCTCGCCCCTCACCATCGTGTCGGTGGTCCCGGGGACCACGGTGCTCTTCACGACGACCGAAAGGAAACGGCTCGCTCCCTTGAGCCATGCGCCAATCTCTTGGGCGGCCGACCGAATGTGTTGGAGGTCAATTGCACCATCCTTGGACGGTGTGCCAACGGCGATAAGCACGATGTCCGCCGTAGCCATACTGGCTGCCATGTCGCTTGAAGCGCGAAATCGCCCCTCCGCGACGACCTTCCCCAGAAGCGCCGGCAAACCTTCCTCGAATATGTGAGGCTCCCCGCCATTCAACCGAGCGACGATCTCCTCATTGACGTCGATACATGTGACATCATGCCCCTTGGCGGCAAGGCAGACGCCGGAAACGAGACCGACATATCCCGCACCGATGATGCTGACCTTCATGTGCGGTTCTCGGCTTCGTGCTTGAGGAATGCGAGATACCGACGCACCCCCTCCTCGACGTCAACCCTCGGATCGTACTGGAGGATGGCGCGGGCCTTGTCGATCATGGGGCAACGACGGTTGGGATTGTCTGTCAGGTACTCAGCGTCATCGCTGGTTTCGTATCGCACCTTGCCGGAGTATCCAAACAACTCCATGCCGGCTTGCTGGTAGGTCATTGCAAGTTCCCGAACCATGATTTCCGGTTTGTCTGTACCGATGTTGAACACCTCGAATTGGCCGTGGAGCAGGCATTTGAGGTAGCCCGAGACAGCGTCGGCGACGTAGCAGAAAGTCCGGGTCGGCGTCCCATCCGACAGGATGACAATATCCCGCCCTTCCAGCACGCAATTCGCGAAGTCGGCCGGCAGCCGACGGTCGCCGACACGCATTCCAGGACCGAAATTATTGAACGGCCGCGCTACCGTTATTGGTGTGGCAGCGGTTTTTGCGTAGACGTAACAGATCGTTTCGCCGAACCGTTTCGACTCATCGTAACAGGCTCGCGGTCCAATGCAGGAAACATTGCCGCGATACTCTTCCGCGGTCGGGATCGCGTCGCTCGCCGGATCGCCATAGATCTCGCTGCTCGAAAAGAAAAGAAAGCCGCGCAATCCCCCGGAATCAGAGTACATGTCCAATAAACGCCGCAGTCCCCAAATGTTGGCATCAATGGTTTCCAGAGGGAACTGACGGTAAAACGTCGGGGACGCGATAGACGCCATATGAACCACAAAATTTGCTTTTACAGCCCCGGGCACGACTTCAAGATCGTCTTTCGCGATATCGAAAGAATGAAGATCGATCTTCTCAGGAAATTCTTGAATGAGATCGTCCATCCAGGCAGGACGACCAAAAATGAAAGTGTCGACCCCAATAACTTTCTGAATACCGAGAGAGATGGCGTTTCTTACAAGATACTGTAGAAAGTAGTACCCCAAGAATCCCGCACATCCCGTAACAAGTACCGTCGAATCGCGGAATTTATTTTTTTCCGCATCGGTCAACGACCCATCGATCTCAGCCAGATCCCCGGCGACAACAGGGTTGAGCGGATTTTTCATGCCCGTCGCACCGCTTGTTCCAGAACCTGTCCCGTCCATGGCGCTCGTCCATTCGCCCGGAGACGCCCTGATCGCTCTTTGTCACGTTGTGTATTCATACCGACCCGATGCCCATCATGACGGTAATCCAATCGTCTACCGCCGAACGCAAAGATGTATCCGCGGCCGCCGATTGGACGCCGCAGCCCGCTCAAGTCGTGGGCCTATCACAGCCAACTCCCCAGTGTACACTACGGCGACTCCAAACTTTTTCGTCATGCCGGTCGGGGTATTCCACCCCTTCGACCTCGGCCATGTGAAACGCCACACGGACGAGCCTGGCGAGGCCATCGGTGACCAATGCCTGATTGGTCCCGGCATTACCAGCGAGCGCGGGAATCAGCCAAGATTGTGGGCGACCAGCAGGCGGCGGAAAAGGAGAACGCACCTTGCGGCAATCGAGGTGCTCCCGCGCTTTCTTTCGGAACGTTGCGCGGATCGCACGCTTCTCTCAGGGGTCAGTTTCGTTTTTTTGGCGCCTGGCGCCGGCGCGCGTGTGCGCGGCGTTTCGCCTCTTCCTTGCGGAGCGCGCCGACCTTCCGCTCCAGCTTCCCGGCCCGCCTCCGCGATGCCCTTTCCAGACGGAAGAAGCGCGTCCTCAATCCCTTGCGCAGGTAGTCATAGGTCGTCGCGGCGATCGCAGCCACCACCACCACGAACAGCAACGCGCCGGAATGCGACGACTCCGGGTCCGGTCCCGGCACCGCGATCGCGACGATGGCGAGGATCGCCGCGATGCCGATGGTGACGGAAGCGATCGGCATGGCCCTGAGGAATGCGGCAAGTGGCGAGCGGCGTCCACGGTCCTTGCGTCCCTGTCGCTGCCGGCGTTTGCCACCCGCGGCTTTCACGGTCCTGGGCCTCTGTCCCTTTCCGCTCCCTCCCGGCCTTCCGCGTCCGTTGCCCGGGCCGCGCCCGCTCCGGTTCGCCTTTCCCGCGCCGGCTGCCTTCCGCCCGGTCGCTGGCGTCGCCGCGGTGGCCCGCGACGAAATTCCCGCGCCTTCCCGTCGCTCGACCTCGTCGAAGGATATGATCGGGAAGGCATCGACCCTTGACGCAGGATTGGCGTTGATCACGGTGCAGCGCAAGGGATCGATCCCGTCGGCGATCGCCCGCCAGCTCTTTCGATGCAGGTCCCGGGCCGGATTTGGAAGGTTGTATTTGTCGCCGACCTGCTGATAGCCGGCGAAGTAGTAGTTCGGGTTGTCCTTCTGCTCGACGATCTCGAGGACGATGCCCTCCCTCTGCTCGGCGCCTTCGACGATCGGCACATAGTCGCCGTCAACGCCGAGAAGATAGATCCGCTTGTATCCGAGGAGGCTGGCCCAGGCGCAGGTGTGGCTTCCCGTCGTCACCGGCCGGGCCTGCAATGCGGCGGAGGCAAATCGCATCTCGTCGAAATTCACCACCCGTGGCGACCCGCCGGTTTCGCCGAGCGCCTCGATCAACTCGCCCCTCAGCAGGAACAGGCGAATGCCGAGTTCGTCGGCATTCTCGATCAACTTGCCGATCTGGGCCTTGTGCGAACGCCCGACAACCGTGTCGAGGCAGGCATAATATTGCGGGAACCAGCCGATTTCGTACCAGTGGCGATAAGCGGCATTCATGCCGAAGACATCGAAGCGGTCGAGCTTGGCGAAATCGAATCCCTTGAGCGAAGGGCCGTTGCCGAGGATGATCGCCGGGCGATCCGGCATCCGGTCGACCGTGGCGCGCCCGGGACTCAGCCAGGCGGTGGCGGCCTCCGCCACCTTGTCCCCGCCCGGGTCGTCGCGGATCGCGACCAGGTTCCCCCAGGCGTCCTCCGTCTCAAGTACGCAGGGATAGCGCTTCAACCCGAACCAGTCGTGCTTGCCGCCGTAACGCTCGATCGGGTGCCATTCACTGACATAGACGCCATATCCCTTGGCCACGAGGAAATCGGCCATGTCGCGCCAGTCGTAGCCGAGCGGCACCGTCTTGGCATCCTCGAACTCGCAGACGACCATCAATGGCGCCACGCGATCCCATGGCACGCCCTGGAGAACGAAGCGGTCGTGGCCCTCGGTATCGATCTTCAGGAGGTCGACGCGGCTGATATTGCGGTCGGCGAGAAACTCCGTCAGCGACACGACGTCGACCTGCTGGGCGACCTGGTGGCTTTCGTGGAACGGGCTGAAGCCGCTGATGCCGGTGCTGACATCGGAGCGGAAGAAATCGACTCCGGTTTCACTGGTGTCGCCGACCGCCCGCGCGTCGACGGTGACCAGGCGCCGCTTCTTCTCCGGAAATTTCGCAAGGCGATCCAACAGCGCCTTGCGGTTCCGGTCATCCGGCTCAAAGGCAAAGATACGCCAGCCTTCGTGCAGGAAGGGCGTCAAGGACGAGCCTTCATGCGCACCGACGTCGATCATCACGCGCTTGTGTTCCCTCGGAAGGATCAGTTCCGTCGCCAGCCGTACTTCGCTCAGGGCCGCCGAACTGGCACGCGGATATCCGCCGACAATCAGCCCGGCGAGCTTGCTAATCTGCTCCAGCGTCTTTTCTCTCCAGTATTTCCGCTCGCGATAGGTCGCGACCACCCGATCCGCGAATGCCTCGACCTCCCTGAGGTCACCGCCGTCGCCTTCCTCGCCGATGACGCGGTCGAACCTATCGAACGGAAAGACCCGCACGGCCGACTTTTCGTTCAGGTTGGTGACGCGTACCGGAAATCCCTTGAGGATATCGGCGGTCTGCTGCCAGGAGCGCAAATGCATCCCCGCGGAGCGATTGGGCGGATTGTAGCGATCGCCTTTGCGCTGATAGCCGTCGAAGAAGTAGTTCGGGTTATGCTCCGGATCGCGCGATATGGTCAGGGCGCGGCCCTCGACGTCGGCTTCCTCCAGCTTCTCGACATAGTCGAGATCGACGCCGAGGATGTGGATCCGCCGATATCCCAGCACCACGCCGACCAGGACCGAGAAGCTTCCGGTGGTGATCAGCTCGTGATCGAGGAAGCCGAAGCCTTTCCGCATCTCTTCCAGGAAGAAGACGCAGGGGTCCTGCCGCAGGTCCGGATAGGCGTCGAGGATGTTCTCCCGGAGGAAGAAGCCTTCGATCCCGTATTGCTGCCTGTTCCGGATCAGGCGGACGACCTCGTCCTTGTGTGAATCGAGGACCACGTCGTCGAAGCAGCAATAATAGGTCGGATATTGTCCGATCTCGTCCCAGAACCGGTAGGCGGCATTCATGCCGAGCCAGGCGCGGCCTTCGAGTGCGGCGAAATCGAATCCCTTCAGCGACGGGCCGTTGCCGAGGACGAAGAGCGGCCCTTCCTTCCGCCTGAACCGCAGGCCGTCGAGGTTGTTGTAGGTTCCGCGGTGATGGTAGACGACGACCTCGGGCTCCACCGAATCGAGGTTCTGGCGCGAGCTGAGCGCGGCGGTCTCCAACGCGGTCGATTGCCAGTTCCGGTGCGCCGCCTCGCCCGACGACTCGTTTGAGCGGTGGTACTTTTTCGCCGACGAGACCGGCACCCCGTAGCGGCTGGCGAGGATCGAATAGATCGATTGCGTGCGGTGCCCCCAGTAGGGAAACAGCGAGAGCAGCTTCTCCCGGCTGACCGAATCCGGCGCGACCTTGCCGGCGACCAGGTCGGCCCTGAGCGCTTCAGCCCCGGCGTCGAGCCGAACACGCCTCTTTTCGTGCTCGGCGATCGACTTCGGCCACAGCACGGCCCGTCGATCCTGGCCGAGGACATAGGCTTCCTCGATCAGCTCCTGATACTTCCCGCCGCGCCGGTAGCCGACGATGCATGAGCAGAGATGGGGCGCCAGCAGGTCGGCATTCGTCGCCCCGATCACCGCCTGCGCCTCGGGATGGGTGAAGACGGCATTCGCGAACGGCCAGCTGGGCCGATCGTCATGATCGGCTATGAAGAACCCGTCCCGGGCGATCCTGTCGAAGATCTCCCTGACATCCTGCAGCGCCGACAGGCCGGCATCCATCCACAGCACGAGGTCGCCGTCGTGGACATGCGGCTCGCTCGACCGGATGGCGGCCGGCTTGTAGGCCCGCGTCTTCGGCTCGAGGTATTCGGGGAAGAAGGCCCGCGCCGCGTCCGGATAGTCGAGCACCTCCACCTTTTCGAGCTGGCCCAGCCGCTCCCGTTCGAACGGTGTCAGTCCCAGGCTGTAGACGTAGATCCGGTCGACGGTCAGAAAGCTGGTCCGGTGCAGGCTGGCGACGAGGTTCAGCCCCTGCTCGTAATAGGCCGGGTCGAAGGAAGTGATGACGATCCGCCGCGGCGGGCCGGATTCGAGCGATCGCTTCCCGAGCTCCGCCCATGTCGTCGCATAGGGTTCCTCGGCGCGCTTGTTGCCGACCACCTCGAGTCGCGACGGCGACGCATAGAAATATTCAAGCAACCGGTCTTCCAGGAAGGCCGTCTGCTGCGCCTGTTCGGGAGTGAGGACCACCTTCGCCGTCTTCCGGTCCTCCCGGGCGACATGAAACTCCGCGTAGCGGTGGAGCCACTGCCAGGCCACGTAGCCGAACCGATCGTCGACCAGGTGCAGGCATTCGTCGAGCTGCCGCATCCGGAACGCCGTGCTCTTGGCGTCCTCATGGGCGGTGGCGTTGCACAGGATACGGTCGAGGAACCCGAACCGGAAGCCGCGCTGCGCAATGCGAATCCAGTATTCGTAGTCGAGCTGGAGGTTGTAGGCCGCGTCGAGACCGCCGACCGCCTCATACACCCGCCGGCGAAAGAAGACCGCGGGCTGGAGCAGCCCGATCGCGACCTGGAGCGAGCGCCGGAAATCGGTACCCTCCGGCTGGACGAAGGCTTCCGAGAGCGTGTTGCCCTCGGCGTCCACCCGATTGCCTCGCCCATAGACGACATCGATCTCCGGATTGGCCTCGAAGAAGGCCACCACCGCGGCAATGGCGCTCTCGTCGCTGTAGTAATCGTCGGAATTCAGCCAGGTCAGGATATCGCCGTCGGCAAGCGCGAGGCCCTTGTTGATCGCGTCGACCTGACCACCATCGGGTCCGATCGTCAGCCTGACCCGCTGGTCACCCTCGGCATAGGCCCGAAGCATTTCCGCGGTGCCATCGGTGGAACCGCCGTCGAAGATGATGTGTTCATAGTCCGCCGACGCCTGGCCGCGAACGGATTCAAGCGTCCTTTCGACAAACCGCCCCTGGTTGAAGGATGGTGTGACAACGGCGACCTTCAAACGAATTCTCCCTGCGGAAGCACGCGAAGCCAGCGCCGTTCGTCCAGTCCCGGCAGCCTCCCATGATGGAATTTTCGCACGTATTTGCAGCTCGATCGCGTGTACTTCGCCAGATACCGCCTGTCGAGGAGCTGCCCCGCCGATCGACAATTATGTGGCGGTTTTGTCCTACAGCCACCTATCCATGTCAACCGCGCCCGGCGGCCGTTTCCGCACCAGTTGTCGCGCCGATTCGCCGGGCTGCCTTGCCCGATTGGACATGTGCCCGTCACCATGCCGGGAACCACGATCCCCGGCAAGCCGCCGCGAGCGAGAGGTATCGCTTGACCGGACGGCGGTCCTGTGTTGCAGAACACGTCGTTCGACGTGGCGCGCCGAAGTCGCGGCAATCGGTCTTGAGAATCAGGGTCATCCGAGACGTCGGCGCCCCTGGTCCCGGACCTGGAGCGGGCCGCGAAATGCCAGTCGCGCTGCGCCCTGGCACGGTCTCCGGAGGCAATGAACTTGACGAATGATTCAACGGGCCAGGGTTCGGACAAGGTCGCGCTGATAACCGGCGTGACCGGCCAGGACGGCGCCTATCTGTCGGAATTCCTCCTCGAAAAGGGCTATGTCGTCCACGGCATCAAGCGGCGGTCCTCGTCGTTCAATACCGGGCGCATCGAGGGCCTCTACCAGGAGCCGCACGAGGCCAACCAGCGCTTCATCCTGCACTATGGCGACATGACCGACGCGACCAACCTGATCCGCGTCGTTCAGGAGACCCGGCCGGACGAGATCTACAATCTCGCGGCGCAGTCGCATGTCATGGTCAGCTTCGAGACCGCCGAATACACCGCCAATGCCGATGCGCTGGGGACATTGCGGCTGCTCGAGGCGATCCGCCTGCTCGGCCTCGAGAAGAAGACGCGCTTCTACCAGGCCTCGACCTCGGAGCTCTACGGCAAGGTCCAGGAGATACCCCAGACCGAGAAGACACCCTTCTATCCGCGCTCGCCCTACGCCGCCGCCAAGCTCTACGCCTACTGGATCACGGTGAACTACCGCGAGGCCTACGGCATCCACGCCTCCAACGGCATCCTCTTCAACCACGAAAGCCCGATCCGCGGCGAGACCTTCGTCACCCGCAAGATCACCCGCGCGGTCGCGGCGATATCGCTCGGTCGCCAGGACAAGCTCTATCTCGGCAATCTCGACGCCAGGCGCGACTGGGGCCATGCCCGCGAATATGTCCGGGCGATGTGGATGATGCTCCAGCAGGACGAGCCGGACGACTATGTGCTGGCCACCGGCGTGACCACCACCGTCCGCTCGTTTGTCGAATGGGCCTTCGCCGATGTCGGCATC
The DNA here is from genome assembly GCF_020442045.1 of Bauldia sp. Lineage (GTDB taxonomy): Bacteria > Pseudomonadota > Alphaproteobacteria > Rhizobiales > Kaistiaceae > Bauldia. The sequence goes on from NZ_JAGRLA010000187.1 coordinate 33,425, forward strand.
ACCATCGAGTGGCAGGGCGAAGGCGTGGAAGAGAAGGGCCTCGACGCGGCGACGGGACGGGTCGTGATCGAAGTCGATCCGCGCTATTTCCGGCCGACCGAGGTCGAATTGCTGATTGGCGACGCCACCAAGGCGCGGGAGAAGCTCGGCTGGACGCACGAGATATCGGTTCGCGAGCTGGTCACCGAGATGGTGCGCGAGGATCTCAAGGTGATGGAGGAATCGACGGTGATCCGCGATGCCTGAAGCGACCGCGCCCTATCCCCTCGACGGAAAGCGGGTCTGGGTCGCGGGCCATCGCGGCATGGTCGGACAGGCGGTGGTCCGCCGCCTCGAAAGCGAGCCTTGCGAGGTCCTCACCGTCGACCGGCGGACCGTCGACCTCCGCAATCAGGCCGAGGTCGAGGCGTGGCTCTCGGAGACCCGGCCGGACGCCGTCGTCCTCGCCGCGGCAAAGGTCGGCGGCATCCTCGCGAATGCGACCTACCCGGCGGACTTCCTCTACGACAACCTGATGATCGAGACGAACATCATCCATTCCGCCTTCACGGTCGGGGTCGAGAAGCTGCTGTTCCTCGGCTCGAGCTGCATCTATCCGAAATTCGCCGAACAGCCGATCGTCGAGGAGAGCCTGCTGACCGGCCTGCTGGAGCCGACCAACGAGGCCTATGCGATCGCCAAGATCGCCGGCATCAAGCTCTGCCAGGCCTATCGCGAGCAGCACGGCGCGGACTTCATCTCCGCCATGCCGACCAACCTCTACGGCCCGGGCGACAACTTCGACCTTCAGTCGAGCCACGTCCTGCCGGCCCTGATCCGGCGAACCCACGAGGCGAAGCAACGCGGCGACGCCAGCCTCGTCATCTGGGGGACCGGCGCGCCGCGCCGGGAATTCCTGCATGTCGACGACTGCGCCGCCGCGCTGGTCTTCCTGCTGAAGGCTTATTCGGATTCGCCGCATGTCAATGTCGGCTATGGCGAGGATATCAGCATCCTCGATCTCACCCGGCTGATCGCCGAGGTCGTCGGTTATGACGGCGCCATCGAGCATGATCTCTCCAAACCGGACGGCACGCCGCGCAAGCTGATGAGCAGCGCGCGCATCCGCGCTCTCGGCTGGGAGCCGAAGATCGGCCTTCGGGAGGGCATCGCATCGACCTATGCCGACTTCGTCGCCGGAACGGCGGGCGGGTCACGGACGGGCCGCCGCCCTGGCGCGGACGAATAGGGGCGGAATGGCATGAACCGCATGAAGACGGTGATCGGCCTGCGCCGGGATGGGCTCGGCGCAAGGCTGATGACCATCGCAAACGGCCTCCGTCTGGCCAGGCTGTTGGATGTCCCGTTCTGCTTCGCGTGGATCAGCGACAAAGCGCTGGCGAATATCGAACGGGAAGAGATCGACTATTCCATCCCGTTCCCGGACGACACGCTGAACATTCCGATCTTCGACTCTTCGGCGATGGCGGAGGCCGGCGCAAGATTCGGTACGATTGACGACTGTCTCCTGTATTCCGAGCCGTACAGCCTGTTTGCCGATTCGGCATCGGCGATGATTTCCAGATCGGAGGTGTCGAGCGCCGATGCGGTCCTTTGCTCCTGCGCGCATTTCCAGAGGTTCGACGACGAGCCGTATATGGAGGCGCGAAGCAGCCTGAGTAATGCGTTCGGTGCCGTCTACCCCAACGCCAGGATCGCGCTAAGGGCCGCCGGGTTCCTGGCCAACCACGATCTCCGATCGGCCCTTGGCGTTCACGTCCGGCGTGGCGATCTTCTGGAGCATCCCATCGGGGGCCCTCATCGCAATCGTGTCGTCGATCTCCCACGCTATTTCCGGCTGATCGACAGGATCGGCGAGTCCCGGCCGCTGTTCCTGTGCACCGAGGCCAGCGACGTCATCGAGGCATTCCATGCCCGTTATCCCGGTCGCGTCACGACCTTCCCGGCGACATCCTGGGACCGGTCCAGTCCCGCCGCCGTCGCCGATGCCTTCGCCGAGATCCTGCTGCTTTCCGAGACCGCGACCATCATCGCCGGGAATAGTGCATTCAGTCGGGCGGCCGCCGGCCGCGGCATGAAGCCCCTGCTGATGCTGAGGGAGGTCGACGTCGCGGAGAACGACCTCGTCGCGGCGAACGAGCTCCTCCATTTCGGACACCTCGACCACGCGGCATTGTTGCTCGACGGGCGGCCGGAGCGTCCCGATGACGAGCGCGGCAGGGCCGCGAAGGCGAAGCTTGAGCGGCTTCAGGCCGCGCGGCGGGCCGGGTAGCCAGGCTGGCTGGCGTCCCGCGGGGGGAGTGGCGTGGCTGCGGGGAGGACTCCTTCGCTGCCATCCTGAGGTGCCCGGCGTAGCCGGGCCTCGAAGGACGCACCGGCCACAGGCCGAAGCAAACATCCACCGGCGGGCCGGGTAGCTAGGACGCGGAAGGGCCGCCGGAAGGCGATTCCGGCACCTCCGCCATCCGCCGGCGGGCATCGATGTCGAGCCTCCGCATCGCCGCATAGACGTCGCGCTTGGCTTCGTGGAAGCGGG
>NZ_JAGRLA010000034.1 GCF_020442045.1 Bauldia sp.
ACGACGACGTTCTCTACGGCTACAAGGGGCAGGACAAGATCAACGGCAATGACGGCGACGACGTCATCAACGGCGGCAAGGGCGCCGACAAGGTCAAGGGCGGCGTCGGCAACGACTCGATCCTCGGTTCCGGCGGCTCGGACGCCATCAAGGGTAACAACGGCGACGACACCATCGGCGGCGGCGGCGGCAGCGACACCATCAATGGTGGTGCCGGGAACGACACGCTGACCGGCAACAAGGGGTTCAATACCTTCGTCTTCGACTCCGCGCTCGACGAGGCGACCAACGTCGACACGATCACCGACTTCAAGCCGGGTGGCGATGCCATCGACCTGGCGCTCAAGGTCTTTTCCGGGCTTTCCAAGAAGGGCGTCCTGAAGGCGAAGGAATTCGCGATCGGCACCCACGCGACCGACGCCGACCAGCGGATCATCTACGACGACACGACCGGCGCCACCTACTACGACGCGGACGGAAACGGGGGCGACGCGCAGGTGCAGTTCGCGACGCTGAGCACCGGTCTCGCCATGTCGAATACCGACTTCTTCGTCGTCTGAACCGGGCTGGCATTCTCGCAGGCCGGGCCGAAGAGCCTCGCCGCCGGCGAGTCCGTCACGCGAGCGTCAGAGCCGGAAATCTGATTTTATGTCTGTCATGCCCTCGACTCGGGGACTGTCTCGGGGTTTTATCTCGGTAATCTTCGGTTAACGATTCAAAGGGAGTGAGTGATGGTCAAGTTTGTCGCCAAGGGCAAAATCAAGGCCGGTTCGTTCGACCAGCTCGACGCGATCCTGAACGGGGATATCTCAAATACCGGTCCGGGCGGCTTCAACGCCGAGAGCGGCAAATACGAAGTCAAGGTCGGTGGAACCGGCTTCACCTACCTGGCTGGTTTTCCGCTCACCGGCACCATCGAGCAGGTCAAGGTCTACTTCAAGAACGAACTGCTCTATAAAATCAATGGGATGAGCCTGACAATGACCCAGGCGCAGTCCTTCAAGTCGATCGACGATGCGCTCAAGGATATCTTCAAGGGCGACGACGTGCTCAAGGGATCGAAGGAAAACGACTACCTTCGGGGATTTGACGGCGACGACACCATCAAGGGACGCGCTGGCAAGGACAAGCTTCAGGGCGACAAGGGCGAGGACACCCTCAACGGCGGCAAGCACAAGGACACGTATCTCTTCAAGGACGGCCCCGGCAACGGCATGGACACGATCACCAACCTGCAGTCGGGCGAGAAGATGAAGTTCGACCATGACATGTATGCCGGGATCGGCTCCAAGGGGCACCTCGATGCGAGCCTCTACGTCGAGGACGGCAATTTCACCAACGGCCTGCAGCGGTTCAGCTACGATACGAGCACCAAGATCCTCTCCTACGATTCGGACGGCAACGGTGCCGGTGCCGCCCAGGCGGTCGCCTATATCGCCAAGGGCGATTTCGACGAAGGCCATCTCTTCGTGACCTGAAGCCGGGCCGTGCAGGAAAAAGCGTTACGTGCAGCAAGCGGCGCCATTCCGGCGCCGCTTTTTTGAGGGATCGCCAGTAGACGGACGGGTGACACCGTGGCTCCTGCCCGCCAGGGCGGCCGGCCGAGGGGATCGCTTTCATGTCAAGTCCGACCAGTCACAGTATCGGGGTCAAGTCTGTCGGCACCGCCGGCATCGACCAGTCGACCGCGGCGCTCATCGCCGGAACGAAATGGGACGACGGCGGTGGTCCGGCGGTAGCCCTGACCTACAGCTTCCCGTCCGGTACCGCCTATTTCAAGAACGGCTACGGCGACTATGCCTTTACCAGCAAGGACGGATTCAGCGGCGACGGCGAGTTCCATTCCTTCTATGCATTGACGACGACGGAGAAGGCCGGGATCGCAGCCGCGCTCGGCGCATGGGCCGCCGTGGCCAACGTGACATTCACGGAAGTCGCCGAGAGTTCCACCGTCGTCGGCGAGCTCCGCTTCGCCGTCACCGACGTTGCCAGCAAGAACGAAAGCGCGCACGCCTATTTCCCGTCATACGACCCGGTCGGCGGCGACGTGTGGTTCAAGAACGGCGAATGGCACACCTCACCGGGCAGTAATCTCAGGAAGGGAAGCTACGACTATCTGACGGCGATCCACGAGATCGGCCATGCACTCGGGCTGAAGCACCCGCACCAGGGGAGTCCGAAGCTGTCGGCTGCCAAGGACAATTATTCCTATACGGTGATGTCCTACAAGGCGCACAAGGGCGGCGACAACTACGCGGATTACTATCCGACGACGCCGATGTGGTTCGACATCCTTGCCATGCAGAAGCTCTATGGCAAGGCTTCGCACAATCCCGGGGACACCACCTATACCTACCACAGCAATCAGCAATACTGGGAAACGATCTGCGACACGGGTGGCAATGACACGATCGTCTCGGTCGGCAAGGCCGACGTTTCGATAAACCTTGCGATCGGCCATTGGAACAAGCTCGGCCGGAAGATCGATTTCGGCGACGGCTCAACCCGGGCCAAGGCGGTAATGATCGGTCCCGACACCGATATCGAGAACGCCACCGGCGGCAAGGGCGATGATCTGATCAAAGGCAACGGTCTGGGCAATACGCTGAAGGGAAGCGACGGTCGTGACGTCCTGAAAGGGAAGAACGGCAATGACAAGCTGTTCGGGGGAGACGACAGCGACAAGCTCAACGGCGGCAAGGGCCAGGACCAGTATGTCTTCAAGGAGAAGCCCGGCAACGGAGTCGACACGATCACGAAATTCCAGTCCGGCGAGACGATCGCCCTGGACAAGAACGCGTTCAGCGGGATTGGCGACGAGGGACCGCTGGCCTCCAAGTACTTCACCATGGGGGCCAAGGCGAAAGACGCCGATGACCACATCATCTACAAGAGAGGAAGCGGCGATATCTTTCACGACGCCGACGGCAGCGGGAAAGCGGGCAAGGAGCTCTTCGCGCATGTCAAGCCAGGCACCAGCCTCCATGCTGACGATTTCATGGTGATTTGAGCGCGTAACGGCGCGCCGCCGCGAACCGGCGGTGGTAAGGTTTCCTTTCCGGTTGGTTGCGAGAATCACTCGCGCCCGCCACACTCGCACGTCGCCGAACCCCGAGAAGCCATGATCGCCTCCGCGCTTGAATCCGGCCTCGATTGGGGAACGAAGCTCAACAACAATGACAGCTTCGTCTTCTACCATTTCTATGGATACGGCGAGACGACGCCGTTCGGCGAGGTGTCGTCCGGTTTTTCCGACTATGAGAAGACCCAGTTCGAAAAAGCCCTCGCCGTCTACAGCTCATACATAGACCTTCATTTTCACGAGGTCTCACAATCGGCACAGGCCGACTACAACCTGCTGACCTTCGCCGAATTCAGCTCGACGCTCGGCATGATGTACCCGCCCGGAGAGACCGAACGGGCGGGCTTCGGCTATTTCAACTATGCCGGGTCGGGGTGGGACTGGACGAATCCGGGCAACGGCGGCCTGGAGCAGGGCGGCTTCGGCTTCGTCACCATCATCCACGAGCTCGGCCATGGCTTCGGTCTCGCCCATCCGCACGACAAGGGCGGCGACTCGACCGTGTTTCCCGGAGTGTCGTCGGCATTCGACGATTACGGCGACTACGACCTTAACCAGGGCATCTACACGACGATGTCCTACAATGCCGGATGGCAGACCAACCCGGATGGGCTGCCACCCTCGCTGAGCTACGGCTACCAGGGCACGCCGATGGCTCTCGACATCGCCGTGCTGCAGGAGAAATACGGCGCGAACAACGCCTACAACACCGGCGACGATACCTATTATCTGCCGACTTCGAACGGGGTGGGGACGTTCTATTCCTGCATCTGGGATGCCGGCGGCACGGATGCGATCGTCTACGGCGGCGCCGCCCCGGCGCTGATCGACCTGCGGGCCGCGACGCTCAAGGTGGAGCCCGGCGGTGGCGGGTTCCTGTCCCATGCCGACGGTATCCACGGCGGGGTCACCATCGCCAATGGCGCCACGATCGAGAACGCGACCGGCGGCACCGGCGACGACTTCCTGCAGGGCAACGACGTCGGCAATGTCATCAAGGGGCATGGCGGCGATGACATCATCAATGGCGCCGATGGCCGGGACAAGCTGATCGGCCACGGCGGCGACGACGAGATCTCCGGCGGGCAGGGGCGTGACGGGCTGATCGGCGGACGGGGCGCGGACTCGCTGATCGGGGATTCGGGGCGCGATACGCTGAACGGCCGGAACGGCGCCGACGACCTGACCGGTGGCGGCGGACGCGACCGGTTCGAGTTCTCGTCGAAGCTGAGATCGGGCAACGTCGATACCGTCAACGACTTCGCGCCGGGCAAGGACACGTTCCTGCTCTCGAAACACGCCTTCAAGGGGATTGGTGGCAAGGGCAAGCTCGACAAGGATGCTTTCGTTACCGGCAGCAAGGCAAAGGACGGTGCCGACCGCATTATCTACGACAAGGACACCGGAGCGGTCGGCTTCGACAAGGATGGAGAGGGCGGCAACGGCATCAAGACATTCGCCGTCGTCGAAGCCGGTCTGGACCTGAAACACGACGATTTCGTCGTCGTCGCCTGAAGCAAAGCCGACACGCAAACACCGAACCAAATTCGCGGGCCTGCCAGCCGACGTGAGGCTTGACGGCTGCCATGTGAAAGGCCATACCCTCGCCCGGCGTTTTACTGGCCGTGGGGGACGGTCAGGCCGATTCCCATGTAAACCGAGAGTCGCTGCCCGTCTTCCGAGGGAAGGCGTCTTACCGACGAAGAGGAACACTCGTGCTCTACATCATCATTCTCTGCGGTCTCCTCGCTATTGCCTACGCGATATGGGCGATCCAGTCGGTGCTTGCTGCCGATGCCGGCTCCGCCCGGATGCAGGAGATCGCATCGGCGATCCAGGAGGGCGCGACCGCCTATCTCCGGCGCCAGTACACGACCATCGCCATCGTCGGCGTTGTGGTGTTCATCATCGTCGCCTGGCTGCTTTCGATTCCGGTGGCGATCGGCTTCCTGGTCGGCGCGGTGCTTTCCGGCACGGCCGGCTTCATCGGTATGATGGTGTCGGTACGCGCCAACGTCCGCACGGCGCAGGCGGCGAGCCAGAGCCTCGGCGCCGGCCTCGGCATCGCCTTCCGTTCCGGTGCGATCACCGGGCTTCTCGTCGCGGGCCTGGCTCTCCTCGGCGTCTCCGTCTACTACGTCGTGCTTACCGAATTCATCGGCCTCCAGCCCGGCGACCGGGTTGTGATTGATGCACTTGTGGCGCTTGGCTTCGGTGCGTCGCTGATCTCGATCTTCGCCCGTCTCGGCGGCGGCATCTTCACCAAGGGCGCCGATGTCGGCGGCGACCTGGTCGGCAAGGTCGAGGCTGGCATTCCCGAGGACGATCCGCGTAATCCCGCGACGATTGCCGACAATGTCGGCGACAATGTCGGCGACTGCGCCGGCATGGCGGCCGACCTGTTCGAGACCTATGCGGTCACCGTGGTCGCGACCATGGTGCTTGCATCGATCTTCTTCGTCGGAACGGACGCCGCAACCTCGGCGATGATGTATCCGCTGGCGATCGGCGCGGCCTGCGTGGTCACCTCGATCATCGGCACCTTCTTCGTCCGGCTCGGCGCCAACAACTCGATCATGGGGGCGCTCTACAAGGGCTTCATCGCCACGGCGATCCTCTCGCTGATCGTGCTTTATCCGGTGACGATGGTCGTCTTCGGCGACATGTCGGCTCCGATCGGAGGGCAGGCCTTCACGCCGCTCGACCTCTATCTCTGCGGCATCGCCGGCCTCGTGGTCACGGGCCTGATCATCTGGATCACCGAGTATTATACGGGCACCAACTTCCGCCCGGTGCAGTCGATCGCACGGGCTTCGGTGACCGGTCATGGCACCAACGTCATCCAGGGCCTGGCGGTGTCGCTCGAATCCACGGCGCTGCCGGCGATCGTGATCATCGCGGGCATCCTGGTGACCTATTCGCTGGCGGGCCTGTTCGGCATCGCCATCGCGGTCACCACCATGCTGGCGCTGGCCGGCGTGGTCGTCGCGCTCGACGCCTTCGGCCCGGTCACCGACAATGCCGGGGGCATCGCCGAAATGGCCGGCCTTCCGGACGAGGTGCGCAAGTCGACGGACGCGCTCGACGCGGTCGGCAACACGACCAAGGCCGTCACCAAGGGCTACGCGATCGGCTCGGCCGGCCTCGGCGCGCTGGTGCTGTTCGCCGCCTATACCTCCGACCTCCGGCATTTCGCCGAGGACCCGACGTCCTTCCCCTATTTCGCGGGTGTCGACGTCAACTTCTCCCTGGCCAATCCGTATGTCGTGGTCGGCCTCCTGTTCGGCGGTCTCCTGCCGTACCTGTTCGGTGGCATGGGGATGACCGCCGTCGGTCGCGCCGGTGGCGCGATCGTCGAGGAGGTCCGCCGTCAGTTCAAGGCCAAACCCGGCATCATGCAGGGGACCGAGAAGCCGGATTACGGGGCGGCGGTCGACCTGCTGACCAAGGCGGCGATCAAGGAGATGATCATCCCGTCGCTGCTGCCGGTGCTCTCGCCGATCGTGATCTTCTTCGTGATCAACTGGATCGGCGGGACCTCGGCGGCGTTCTCGGCGCTCGGCGCGATGCTGCTCGGCGTAATCGTCACCGGCCTCTTCGTCGCCATCTCGATGACGGCGGGCGGCGGCGCCTGGGACAACGCCAAGAAGTATATCGAGGACGGCAACTACGGCGGCAAGGGCTCGGAAGCCCACAAGGCCGCCGTCACTGGTGACACCGTCGGCGATCCCTACAAGGACACCGCCGGACCCGCGGTCAACCCGATGATCAAGATCACCAATATCGTGGCGCTCCTGCTCCTCGCTGTGCTCGCCCACTAGGGACCCGCGCGGGAACGACAACGGTGAATCAAGGAAGGGTCCGCCGGCATCGGCGGGCCCTTCCGCGCGTTCAGCGCAGGGAAACGCGCATCGGCATTCCGTCGCGCGGGACGAGAACGATCCGCGAAACGGGTACCGCATCCTCTTCGCCCACGTACTGGAAATCCGCCGCGCGGATCAGGGTGGCGAGAACCACCGTCGCCTCGATCGTGGCGAATGCGGCGCCGATGCAGACCCTCGGACCAGCTCCGAAGGGCATGAACTGGCAGCGCGGGTAGGCATGTCCCGGAGCGAAGCGGGACGGGTCGAACGTGTCGGGCTCGTCCCACAACAGCCGGTGACGATGGATCACATATACCGGAATGACGATCAGCGTTCGGGCGGCGACCGGCAAGCCGGCGAGTTCGGTATCCTCGGCGGCAATGCGGGTGATCGTCGGCACCGGCGGGAAGAGCCGCATGGCCTCGTCGACGAACTGGCGGGTGAGTGCGAGGCGCGCGACGTCCTCCGCCGCGATCGGGCGATCGCCGGCGACTTCCGCGACCTCGGCGCGGAGCCGCTCCGCCCAATCCGGGGCACGGGTCACCAGATAGAGCGCCCAGGTCAGGGCCCGCGACGTGGTGTCGTGGCCTGCGAGAAGGAAGGTCAGCAGGTTGTCGACGAGCTGTTCGTCGCTCAACCCGCGCCCGGTCTCCGGATCCGTCGCAGCGAGGAGGCGGCTGAACAGGTCGTCCTGCGGCGACGCCGATTGGCGTCGCGCGTCGATCATGCCCGCGACCAGGCTCCTGAGCTCGGCAGTCTGACGGCGCAGCGCCCGCTTGCCGGGATGAGGCATCCAGCGGGGCAGGTTCAATGCGCCGCTGGCGATCGCCCATGGCATTCCCGCGCCGAAGGCCGCGGCGCCCTGCTCGATGGTGGCGGTGACCTCGGCGTGGTCGCTCGGGAGGATCGTATGGGCGATGACGTGGTAGGTGGCGCTCACCATGTCCCGGTCGACGGCATGGATCTCATCCGGCGGTGCATCGCGCCAGCGGGCGAGGGCGGACTCGGCGCCGGCAACCATCGCCGGAACGAAGTGAAGGATGTCGGAATGGCGGAAGAGGCCGGCCACAGTCCGCCGCTGCCATCGCCAGTCCTCGCCGCCGGCGGTGAGGATGCCGTTGCCGGTGAGCGGCGACAGGATGCGCTTCTGGAGTGGGTCCTTGGGGAAACGGTGGTGCCGATCGAGCAGCACCTCGCCGGCAAGGTCCGGAGCGCAGACATAGACGACACCTCTGGGCCGGGTCGGGACGACGATGGGCTCCTCGTAGGCCGCGGCGGGGATCGAGAGCAGGGGATTCTTCGCGAGAAGGAAGAACTGGCGGACGCGGCCGACCGGCGCTCCGAGCGGCGGGACCCGGGTCAGGCGAAGCGTTACGGAAACGGATTCCTGGACTGCTGCCCGCATCTCGACATTGTCCCGGAGCGACCCTCCCGCGGAGGTGGAAAACGTCAGCTACAGGTCACGAACCGGAGCGACCGCCGATGACGCCGCCGAGCACCTGACTGACGAAGCTCTCGTCCTTGCTCGCCGTCGGCGTCGTGCGGGAGACGAAGTCGAAAACCTTGCCGTCCTTCAGGCCGTAGTCGGCAATCCGGGTCACTTCGTCCTTGTTGTTGAAATAGACGGCGAGGACCCGCTGATCGACCACCCTCTCGGGCATGAAGGCGACGCTCTGGCGACGCGTCTGACTGATGTAGTAGTAGGTCTCGCCACCGAAATTCGCCGTTGTCGATGGTGAACCGAGCGCGATCAGGACCTGGTCCTTGCTCGACCCCACCGGGACCTGTTCGAGCGCAATATCGGAGGCGACATAGCCATGCTGCGTCGTGCTGCTGATTCCGCCGACGCATCCCGTCACCCCGGCAGCCGCGCAAAGGCCGAGCACCAGGGTCACGCGCTGGCGCAGCTTCCGAGTCATGATATGCAAACCGTTGCTCATTCCGGCATTTTCCCTAGCCTACGCGCCCGCGGCTTGCAACAGAATCGCACCGCCCGTTGCCCGAGGAGACCATGACATGATCGGCCGATTTTTCAGGCGCGGAGGCGGTGACCCGGCCATACCAGCCGCGCTTTACGGCGCGATCGTGGCGCAGGCCCGCAATCCGGTGCTGTTCAGCGACATCGGGATCGCCGACACGGTCGACGGACGTTTCGAGTCGGTTGTCCTGCATTGCGTGCTGCTGCTGCGGCGGTTCGGCCGGGGCGACGAGGAGATGCGGTCGACGGGACAAGCGGTTTTCGACCTGTTCTGCACCGAAATGGACCGTTCCCTGCGTGAAATGGGGGTTGGCGATCTTGCTGTGCCGAAGCGGATGCGGAAGATCGGGGAGGTCTTCTACGGACGGTCGGCGGCATTCGATTCGGCCCTTGCGAACGAAGACGCGGACGCACTCGCGGCCTCCCTTGAACGGAACATCCCTGCCGCCGAGGGGCGGCAACTGGCGGTCGCGGCGCTTGCCTCCTATATGCTAGCGTCGGACGCGGCACTGGCGTCGGCATCCAAGCGGGAGCTGATGAAGGGCGAGGCGCCGTTTGCCGATCCCGCCGCCTTTCTTCAGGACGGAAAAGATGAAGGAAAACAAGCTGCCGGCGAAGGCGATTGACGTCGATTCGATCCCCGCTGCCGGGCATTTCGTCAGGATCGAGGCCGACGCCGGTGCGCGGGCGGCGATCGCGGCCGAATACGGGCTGGTCGGCGTGAATTCGTTCGTAGCCGACCTGGAGGTCCGTCGCCAGGCGAATGGCATCGTCGTGGTGGAGGGGCAGGTTCGCGCCGAAATCGTGCAGAATTGCGTGGTCAGCCTGGAGCCTGTCGCGCAAATGATCGACGAGCCGATCCTCATCCGCTACGTGTCCGCCGACGATGCCGCGGCGCCGAAGCCGGCGCGGCCGGGCGCGGAGATACAGGTCGATCCTGACGCCGATCCGCCGGATGTCCTGAGCGGCCGGATGATCGACCTCGCCTCGGTTGCACTGGAGCATATGGCGCTCGCCATCGACCCTTACCCGCGGGCGCCCGGGGCCGAACTCCCGCCCGGATCCGAAGAATCGCAGGAGGAAGGCCGGGAATCGCCGTTTTCGGTGCTGGCCAAGCTGGCGCGGACAAATTAGACGGACAACGGAAATTATCGTGAGAAGGCAAGGCCAAGCCTTTGTCTCGTAGCTGCAAGCAGGTATGTTTGCCGTCCCGCCGTGAGCTGCCCGTCCGGCGAGGCGCGCTTGGCGCGGGGGCATTTTCGGACGTTGGTTGAATGGCGGCAGAGGTAATCGTTTCGCTTGACGCCATGGGCGGAGACGCGGGCGCGAATCTGGTCATCCCCGGTGCGGCGGAGGCGTTGACCCGTCGCCCCGACATCCGGTTCCGCCTGTACGGAGACCAGGACGTCGTCCTGCCGATCCTCGACCGCTATCCCAAGGTTCGCGACGCCTCTGAATTCGAGCATTGCGACGTCGCGGTGCGCATGGACGACAAACCGAGCCAGGCGCTGCGACAGGGCCGGCGTCGATCGAGCATGTGGCGAGCGATCGAGGCGGTGAAGAAGGGCGAGGCGGATTTCGCGGTATCGGCCGGCAATACCGGTGCCCTGACCGCGATGGCCAAATTCTGCCTGAAGACGGCCGCGGATATCGACCGTCCCGCGATCGCCGCCCTATGGCCGACGCTGCGCGGTGAAAGCGTCGTCCTCGACGTCGGCGGGACGATCGGGGCGGATGCCCCGCAGCTTTTCGGCTTCGCGGTAATGGGCGGTGCGATGGCACGGGCGCTCTTCGACCTGCGGCGGCCGACGGTCGGTCTCCTCAACATCGGTGTCGAGGAAGTGAAGGGGCTCGAGCAGATTCGCGAGGCAGGGCAGTTGCTGCGCGAAGCCGACCTTCCGAATATCGCATATGCGGGCTTCGTCGAGGGCGATGATATCGGCAAGGGGACCGTCGACGTGGTGGTCACCGAGGGCTTTGCGGGCAATATCGCCCTGAAGACCGCCGAGGGAACGGCCAAGCAGATCGCCAATTACCTGCGCTCGGCCATGAGCCGCACGCTGGTCGCGCGGATCGGCTATGTCTTCGCGCGCCATGCCTTCGACCGGCTGAAGGACAAGATGGACCCGAGGCGCGGCAACGGCGGGGTGTTTCTCGGCCTGAACGGCATCGTCATCAAGAGCCACGGGGGAACGGACCCGCAAGGCTTTGCAACGGCCGTCGAACTTGGCTACAGCATGGTTCGCAATCGGCTCCTCGAAAAAATCAACAGCGATCTCAGCGTGTATCACCAGTCCCATGATCCAGCCCCTGCCGGCGAGGTCGCGGAAGCGGGTGCCGCGTGAGCGCGATCCGCTCGATCATACTGGGCTGCGGCGGTTATCTGCCCGAGCGGGTGATGACCAACGCGGAGTTGTCGCAAATGGTCGACACCTCCGACGAATGGATCACGCAGCGGACCGGGATCCGGCAGCGCCACATCGCAGCGGATGGCGAACTGACCTCGGATATGGGCACGCGCGCCGCAAGGGCGGCGCTTGAAGCGGCGCACCTGACGCCGGCCGATATCGACCTGATCGTCATGGCGACGGCAACGCCGGACAACACCTTTCCCGCGTCCGCGGTGACGGTCCAGAAAGCGCTCGGGATGCATCACGGGGCGGCTTTCGACGTTCAGGCGGTCTGCTCCGGTTTCCTGTATGCCCTGACGACGACCGATGCGCTGATCCGTTCCGGCCAGGCGCGACGGGCGCTGGTGATCGGGGCCGAGACCTTTTCCCGAATCCTCGACTGGACCGATCGCAGCACCTGCGTGCTGTTCGGAGACGGTGCCGGGGCGGTCGTGCTTGGCGGCGAGCCGCAGCCGGGCTGGCGTACCGATCGGGGCGTGCTCAGCGCGCATCTGCGGTCGGACGGGCGATTCAAGGAGAAGCTCTTCGTCGACGGCGGGCCGTCGTCGACGCAGACGGTCGGCCACCTGCGGATGGAGGGCCGCGACGTCTTCAAGCACGCGGTCACGATGATCTCGGACGTGATCTACGACGCGTTCGAGGCAACGGGATTCAGCGCCGCGGACATCGACTGGTTCGTGCCGCATCAGGCGAACATCCGGATCATCGATGCAACCGCGAAGAAACTCGGCCTTCCGATCGAAAAGGTGATCCGCACCGTCGATCGCCACGGCAACACCTCCGCGGCCTCGATCCCGCTGGCGCTTTGGGAGGCGAGCCTCGACGGGCGGATCAAGAGGGGCGATCTCCTTCTCCTGGAATCGATGGGCGGCGGCTTCACCTGGGGTGCGGTTCTGCTGAGATGGTGAAGCCGCGCCGGTCGATCTTGTTGCAAGATCAGTTGATTCCGGCGTGGCGAGGCAATACGGTGAATGGTGATTTCCAGCGACCGAGAAATTTCTTCTCGAAGCGGCACCTTCCAAACGGGGCGTGGAGGCCATGGGCGGCAAAACGGTGACGCGTGCCGACCTTTGCGAGGCGGTATATCGGAAAGTGGGCCTTTCGCGAACCGAGTCGGCGCAACTCGTTGAGGTTGTGCTTGACGAGATCAGCGATTGCATCATCCGTGGCGAACCGGTGAAGCTCTCCTCCTTTGGTTCTTTCATCGTCCGGAGCAAGAGCGAGCGCGTTGGCCGCAATCCGAAGACCGGTGAGGAAGTGCCGATCTCGCCGCGGCGGGTGATGGTGTTCAAGCCGAGCAATGTCCTGAAGGACAAGATCAACAGCGCCCTCATCGACGGAGGGCAGGGGACCAACCCGGGCGACGACTAGCAGGCCCCGAAAGCGCGAGGATGACGGGTGGCGAAGAGTCCCGACGCATTCCGCACGATCAGCGAAGTCGCTGACGATCTCGACCTGCCGCAGCATGTGCTTCGGTTCTGGGAGACGCGGTTTTCCCAGATCAAGCCGATGAAGCGCGGTGGCGGCCGGCGCTATTACCGTCCGGACGATATCGACCTGCTGCGCGGAATCCGCTTTCTCCTCTACGGCGAGGGCTACACGATCCGTGGCGTGCAGCGCATCCTCAAGGAGCAGGGCGCGCGCTTCGTGATTGCCGCCGGTCGCGGCGAATTCGAGGGCGAGGGCCTTGCGGATACGGCGGCTGCCGCCGTCGCGCAGCGCGAGGAGCAGCCCCGCCGCGGCGGGCGAAGCGAGCCGGAGCGGGTCGAGCCGACCTTTGCGGGATCGGCGCGACCCCCGGCGCAGCGTGAACATCCCCGCGCGGCCGAGCGGCCGGTCGAGCCGGAACCGGCGCCCCAGCCGCGACAGCGCGCCCCGGCGGAGACCGCGGCTACCGGACTCTCGCCGCAGGACGTAAAAATGCTCGAAGCGACGCTCGCCGAGCTCCTCGAATGCAAGCGGCTGCTCGATCAGGCCGGATAAACCGGTCCCGAAGCGGAAAAAGCGTCTTCAATCCTGCGAAAGATCATCTATAGTCCGGCCCGGCCGGAGCGTGGCGCAGTCTGGTAGCGCACTTGACTGGGGGTCAAGGGGTCGTAGGTTCAAATCCTATCGCTCCGACCATTTGCCGCTGCGGTATCCCGACAAAAAATTGCGTGCCTGAGCATCGCCCGAGTCCAGGTGGCGAGGAAGAGGTCGTCGATGAGGTCATTTCCGAGAGCAGTCGCAGTCCTCGTGGGACTAGCAGCCATGGCTTCTTTCACCGTCCCTGGCACGGCGAATCCACAGAGGGTTGTCGATGACTCCGGGGCCCGCAGGTTTCTGTTCACGATGACCGCGGGCTCGGGTTCATTCGCGGAAGGCAGGCTTTCGCTCGCCGGGGTCCCGCTTGTCGTTTACTTCACCGACAGACCCTACAGGCAAGCGGGGCACATGAGCCTCCAGGATTTCATGAGTCTGTGGCAAGGGGATGCCGAAGACCTCGGCAATGATCCGCCTAACGCCGAGCTTGCCATCTACGATGCCGGTAGTGACGCTCAGTCGGTGTTGATTATCGATGAGCCGGAGATGAGCGAGGGATCCATATCGTTCCGGGTCAAGCTCCTGGACGAGACGATTCCCGCAACCTTCGGTCAGGCGACCCTGTTCATTGATGCATTTCCCTGCGCGGTGAACGGTTGTTGACATCGCGAGGGCGCCCGCCTTTCGCGATACCGTCCGGGGTTCGGCCGAGGCGCGAGAGATAGCGGCGGCTTGCCGCCCGATTTCGGGTAGTTTCGCGCCGGGGCGCGAGACCTTTCCCGGACCTCAGACTTTCGTCGTGATCCAGATGGTCGGGGCGCCGACCACGCCGGCTGCCTCCGTCGCCTGTTTCAAATCAGGGCTGCTCGCAAGCGCCTTCGCTGCCTCGACGGTCGCGAAGTCGTGCGTCACGGTCACGTCGTTCGGATCATCGGCCGACTGGCAGACGGCCTCGGCGGTGACGCCACCGGCGGCTTGCGTCGGGCCGGTATTGTCGTAGCTCCCTTTCCATTTCGCGAAGTCGGAGACCGTGTGCCTAACCAACAGGGTGGCCCTTGCAGTTCCTGCCGGTCGTTGTTTTTCGGCTATCGTGCCGGAGGAAGCCGCCTAACGTTTCGATCCGGTCGACGTGCGCAGTTTGTTAATCCGGAACTGGAAGGATCGGCGTCCAGTGATCGAGACGGGCTTGGATGAAGGTTCACCGGGAGGTGATGGTACGATGGAGAAGGTGGTTCGAACCTGTGCCAGAATGGCCAAGGACGAGGCCGGCTCGACTGCCATCGAATATGCCCTGATCGGCACGCTGGTCAGCGTCGCGATCATCGTCGGCGCCATTGCGCTCGGCGACCAGTTGGGCGTGATGTACTCGGACCTTGCCAGCAAGTTCAAGTGATACGCTCGGAACGCTCCATCAGTTTCGCCTGCCGGCTTGCTCCGCCGGCCGGAGCGGATGCTTGTGGCCGGAGCGCCAGCGGCCATTGCCGACTTCCGTATCGCGGGAGGCACTGGATGACCATGCTCGCCGGCACTTCTAGCCCGCCGTCTTCAGCCGGCGCCTGAGCGCTTCGGCAATTTCGTCGAGGACGGCCGGATCGTCGATCGTCGCCGGCATGCGATAGGATTCGCCGTCGGCGATCTTGTTCATCGTCCCTCGCAGGATCTTTCCCGATCGGGTCTTCGGCAAACGGGCGACGACGACGACGGTCTTCAGCGCCGCGACCGGACCGATCTGCTCGCGGACAAGCCCGACGACCTCTCTCTCGATTGTCGCGGGGTCGCCGTCGGTACCGGCCTTGAGCACCAGGAAGCCGAGCGGCACCTGTCCCTTGAGGCTGTCGGCGACGCCGATCACCGCGCATTCGGCGACATCGGGGTGGCTGGCGACGACCTCCTCCATGCCGCCG
This sequence comes from Bauldia sp., assembly GCF_020442045.1. Taxonomy (GTDB): domain Bacteria; phylum Pseudomonadota; class Alphaproteobacteria; order Rhizobiales; family Kaistiaceae; genus Bauldia. Next base: position 15,261 of record NZ_JAGRLA010000034.1, read on the forward strand.
GTCGACAGGCGATGGCCGGCGACGTTGATGATGTCGTCGGTGCGGCCCATGATGAAGAGATAGCGGTCAGAGTCGATGTAGCCGGCATCGGCGGTCTGGTAGTAGCCCGGGAATTCGGCGAGGTAATTCGACTGGAAGCGCTCGTCGTTGTTCCACAACGTCGGGAAGGCGCCGGGCGGCAACGGGAGCTTGACGACGATGTTGCCGAGCTGGCCGCCCTCGACCGGATGGCCGGCATCGTCGAGGACCCGGATGTCATAGCCGGGCATCGCCACCGTCGGCGAACCGCGCTTCACCGGCAGCGTCTCCAGGCCGACGGGATTCGCACCGATCGCCCAGCCGGTCTCGGTCTGCCACCAGTGATCGATGACCGGGATGCCGAACTGCTCCTCGGCCCAGCGGATGGTCTCGGGGTCGGCCCGCTCGCCGGCGAGGAAGAGGGTGCGCATGCCGGAGAGGTCGTATTTGCGGATGAACCCGCCGTCCGGGTCTTCCTTCTTGATGGCGCGCAGGGCGGTCGGCGCGGTGAAGAGGGCGGCGACGTCGTGCTCCTCGACGACCCGCCAGAAGGCGCCGGCGTCCGGCGTCCCGACCGGCTTGCCTTCATAGAGGACGGTGGTGCAGCCGTGGAGCAGGGGGCCGTAGACGATGTAGGAGTGGCCGACGACCCAGCCGATATCCGACGCCGCCCAGAAGACCTCGCCAGGCTCGATCCCGTAGACATTGGTCATCGACCAGTCGAGGGCGACCATGTGCCCGCCGTTGTCGCGGACGATACCCTTGGGTTGTCCGGTGGTGCCCGACGTGTAGAGGATGTAGAGCGGATCGGTGGCATCGACCGGCACGCAATCGTGCGAATGACCGGCGTCGCGCGCCGCCGACATCAGCTCCGCATAGTCGAGGTCGCGGCCGGGCTCGAGGTCGGCGAGATGTTGCTCGCGCTGGACCACGATGATGCGATCAGGCTTGTGCTCCGCCTGGTCGATGGCGGCGGAGGCGAGCGGCAGGTAGGCGACGGTACGGCTCGGCTCGATACCGCAGGAGGCGGTGACGATGAGCCTCGGCGTGGCATCGTCGATGCGGCTGGCGAGTTCGTGAGCCGCGAAGCCGCCGAAGACCACCGAATGGATCGCGCCGAGCCGCGCGGTGGCGAGCATCGCGACCAGCGCCTCCGGTATCATCGGCATATAGATGATGACGCGATCGCCCTTGCCGACGCCCTGGTCGGACAGCACCGCGGCGAAGGTCGAGACCTCGTCGAGAAGCTCGAGATAGCTGATCCGGCGCTTCGTCCCGGTGACGGGGCTGTCGTAAATGATCGCCGCCTGATCGCCGCGTCCGGCGGCGACGTGCCTGTCGACCGCGTTGTAGCAGGTGTTGCAGAGCGCTCCGGGAAACCAGCGGCCGTAAACTCCCTTGTCGGGATTGAAGGCGGCGCGCCATGGCACGTCCCACTCGATTGCCGTCGCGGCTTCGGCCCAGAAGCCAATCGGATCCTCCTGCCACCGGGCATAGGCTTCAGCATATTTGCCCATAGCCGGACCTCCCTCCTGTTTCCGTCGTCGCGTATCGCGTCATCGATCTAGTCAAGATTCCGCCGCCCGGTCATTGATCCTGCTCAGAGATCTCGTGCATCGGTCTACTCGGCCGCCGCCTCCTGAAGCCGCGGGGCCCTCCGCGGCGCGTGACCGATCGAATCGAGATGGACGGAGAAACGGGCGCCGCGGGACGGCGGCGTGTCCGTCCAGATGCGTCCGCCGTGGTGTTCGACGATGTGGCGGGAGATGGTGAGGCCGAGACCGCTGCCGGAGGGGCGCCCGGTGTTGCGGTCCCGTGCCTTGGCGAATTTCTCGAAGATCAGCTCGCGATCCTGCGGGCCGACGCCTTCGCCGTTGTCCATGACCTCGACGCGGTAGCCACCGTCGTCGGGGCGACCGACGACCTCGACCCGGCCGTCCTCGGGCTCGGCGAATTTCGCGGCATTGGACAGGAGATTGATGAAGACCTGCATGAGCCGGTCGCGGTCGGCCAGCACGGGCGCCGCGGAGGGCAGGACAGCGACCTTGAGGTCGCATTGCCTTTCGCGAAAGAGCCCGCCGGTCGCGGCGACCGCATCCTCGAGGACGGCCGAGGGGTCGACTTCGGCCATGCGCCATTCGGCCTGGCCCTGTTCGAGGCGGGTGAGATCGAGGATCGTGTCGAGCAACCGGGTGAGGCGCTGGGTCTCGCTGGAAATGATGTCGAGGAAGCGGTCGGCCTGTTCCTCCGAAACGTCGTGATCGCTGAGGATCTCCGAATAGGTGCGGATCGAGGTCAGCGGAGTGCGCAGCTCGTGGCTGACCGTGGACAGGAAATCGTCCTTCAGGCGGTCGAGCTCCTTGAGCTGGGCATTGGCGCGGGTGAGTTCGAGGGCGGTTGCCTCGAGCTCGCGGGATTTCTGCTCCAGTTCGCGGCTGTGGGCGAGGACCTGATGGGTTTCCTCGAGGATAGCCACGACCTCGTCGAAGCCGAGAAGCTCGCCCTTGGCGATGGAGGCGACCATGCCACGCGCCGAAGCCGCCCCGACGCTGCCGGCGAGCAGGCGCTCGACGAAGGCGATCAGATCGGCATCCGCCTCGGGCATGTCGCCGATCCTTTGGTTGTGGGCGGCGGCATAGTCACGAAAGGCGCGATCGGCCCGCTCCGTGCCGATGAAGCGCTGGAGAAGGGCGTGGAGCTCTTCGACGGCGGCCGACCGGCGCCACACCTGGGCCTCGGCCGGCGGCCGGCGGAAGACATCGACGAAGATCGCCGCCTGGATCCGCTCGAGGGTATCCTGCTTCGAGAAGAGCGACACCAGGACGTAGGCCGCGATATTGATCGTCAGGCTCCAGAAGAGCGCATGGGTGAGGGGTTCCCACCCGTCGAGCCCGAACAGGGCTTCCGGGCGAAGCGCGCCGATTCCCCACGGGCCGGCATCGAGGATCGCGTTGCTGAACAGGCCGCTTCGGGCAAGCAACGGCACCAGCATGGTGTAGGCCCAGGTCAGGAAGCCGAGGACCAGGCCGGCCTGCGCGCCGGCGCGGGTGCCGTTTTTCCAGAACAGGGCGCCGATGATGGCGGGAAAGAACTGCGCGGCAACGGCGAAGGAGACGAGGCCGATCTGGGCGAGGGGACCGGATTCGCCGGTCAGCCGGTAATAGGCATAGCCGAGCAGCAGAACGACGAAGATGGCGACGCGGCGAATATAGAGAAGCGGGGTCGCGAGGTTGCCGCGATCCTCCAGCCGCAGCCACTTGATCCTGAGGAGGACCGGCATGACGAGGTCGTTGCAGATCATGGTCGAGAGGGCAATCGCCGCGACCACGACCATTGCCGTCGCCGACGAAAGACCGCCGATGAAGGCAAGCAGCGCGAGACCATCATGGCCCTGTGCCATCGGGACGGTCAGCACGTAGAAATCCGGGTTGGCGCCGGTCGGCAGCAACGTGACCCCGGCCGCCGCGATCGGCAGCACGAAGAGGCTCATCAGGAAGAGGTAGGTCGGAAACAGCCATGAAGCCGTCGACAGGTGCCGCTCGTCCACATTCTCGACGATGGTGATGTGAAACTGGCGCGGCAGGCAGACGATCGCGGCCATCGACAGGAAGGTCATGGTCAGAAAACGCGATGCACCATTCTCGGGAAACCGGGTCAGGCTCTCCCAGCCGGCGGAAGCGGCTGCCTGTCCGGCGCCTGGGAGGACGCTGCTGCCGAAGGCGAAAACCGCGAAGAAGCCGACTGCGAGGAAAGCCAGAAGCTTGACACAGGACTCGAAGGCGATGGCCGCGACCATGCCTTCGTGATGTTCGTTGGCGTCGATGTGACGCGTGCCGAAGAGGATGGCGAAAATCGCCATGCCGACGGCGGTGAGGAATGCCGCGTCGGTCAGCGTCACCGCCGGCGAGTCGGTCAGGGCGATGGCAAGGTCGGGCGAGGATTCGTAGCTGACGAGCACGGCGAAGCTGGTCGACACCGCCTTAAGCTGGAGCGCGATATACGGCATCGTGCCGAGCATGGCGATGACGGTGACGATCATGCCGAGGCTGGCGCTCTTGCCGTATCGGGAGGCGATGAAGTCGGCGATCGAGGTGATCCGTTGCGACTTGCTGATCCGTGCGATCTTGCGGAGGAGGAACCACCAGCCGAGAAAGATGATGGTCGGGCCGGTATAGATCGTCAGGAACTCGATGCCGCGCCGGGCGGCCGTGCCGACCGCGCCGTAGAAGGTCCACGACGTGCAATAGACCGCGAGCGAGAAGGTGTAGACGACCGGTGAGCGGATCAGGCTGCGACCGGCATCAGCGCGGCGATCGCCGTACCAGGCGATCGCGAATAGCAGGCCCAGATAGGCGAGGGCGACCGCGACGATGGTGGCGGTGTTCAGCATCCTTCAGGCGCCATTGCCGGGGGCAGCTTCATCGGTGCGGTCCCTCCCGCGCCCGGCCATATGCCTCGACAACAACCCTCCGGCGATGATCGCCGCGAGCCAGAGGCCGAAGCAGTAGATATGCAGCAGCGGGATGCCGAAGACGAAGACCGGCACGTCGAAGATGGTAACGATCGGAGGCGTCAGCAGGATCAGTGTCAGCGCCGGCAGGACGAAGGCCCGGTCGGTCAGCCTGGCCTCGGGTGGTGAGGCGGGGGTCACTCGACCGCTCCCCTGGCGATGAGCGCCTGGACGCGTTCGACGACGTCGCGATTGGAGAACGGCTTGGTCACATAATCGTCGACCCCGAGCTCCAGCGCCTTGCGCTTGTCCTTCTCGTGGCCCCTGGCGGTGAGCATGATGATGCGGGGAAGCGGATCGGTCCCGAGATTCTTCAACGCGGCAACGACTTCGAAGCCGTCGAAGCCGGGGAGCATGATGTCGAGGACGATGACATCCGGCTTGATCCGCCGCGCCGTCTCGACGGTCGAGGGGCCGTCGCGGGCGACAGTGACGTCCAGCCCGGCGCGCTGCATCAGAAATGTCAGCGCCTCGGCCAGATTGCGCTCGTCCTCGGCCACGAGAACAGAACCAGCTGCCACGGCTTCCCCACTTTCGGCGGCGTTTCACGCCGCCTTGTCATTTTATGCAGGGCGGATGGTAGCCTTGAAAACGCATCATGTCATGGGAGCCGCGCCCGGCACGGGGAGATGCTCGAAGGCCCGCTGCTCGCAGTCGTCCCGCGGGCACTGGCGGCAGGTGACGCCGACCGGGACGGCGTGGTCGAGGTTTTCGCGGTCGAGGCCGTCGGCGTAGACGAAGCGATCCGCGTTCGCGGCCGCGGCGCCGATCATGACGGCGTGGTGGCTGCCGAACAGCCCCGATCCCGGCGGCGGCGTGCAGGTCGAGGCGATGAACAGATAGACTTCATCGTCGGGCAGCCGGACGAATTGACTGACGATGCGACCGGGCGCGACAAAGGCGTGATGGACGATCCAGCGGGGACAGGCGCCGCCATATCGCGGCAGGCGAAGCCCCGAGGCGCTGAACCGCTTGGAGATATTGCCGGCGATGTCGGCGCGGAGAAAGTGAAGCGGCACGCCTTCCGCGCCCTGCCGCCGAAGCGTTGCGAGGCGATGGCAGACCTGCTCGAAGCCGGCATTGTAGCGGGCTCCGAGGCGCTGGATATCGTGGCGTGTCTCGGATGCCGCGGCAGCGAAGGGCGCATAGGGCATGAGAAGAGCGGCGGCGAAATAGTTGGCGAGCGCCCGCTTGAGGCGCTTCTCCGTCTCCGCTGACGAAACGTTCGCGCTGCCTGTCACCGCGTCAAGCTCGTCGGCGAATTCGAGCTCGCCGATCAGACGGGCAAGCCTGAAGCGGGCGCTGCCTTGACCAAGCGTGTCGGCGAGGAAGAAGCGCTTCCCCACAGTCTCGAACCGTTCGCCGGACGTCCCCTGGGTCGGGCCGCGCAGGACCGACACCCCGTGCCGATCCTTCAGATAGGCGGACAGGGAGGCCGCGTCGTCCGCGGGCACCACACCGCGTAGCCGCTCGGCCGCGGCCTCCAGGCGGGGAAAGTGGTTGGCGCGGTCCGATACAAAGTCCTCGATCTCCTCGCGCGGCGAGGGGCGCGGACGGCGGGCGCCGCGACCGCCAAGGAAGTCAAACAGATCGCCGGCCTGTGCAGCGAGGCGCTCGCTTTCGTCAACCAGCGTGTGGACGAAACGCCGACGTTCGTCGTCGCTGAGATCACCGTGATCCTTCAGGATTTCGGAATAGGACCGGATCGTCGTGATCAGCGCCAGGATCTGCTGGCTCGCCTCGGCCAAGAAGGATTCCTCTCCGAGCCGTTCGCCGATCAGGTCGGAGCGCATGCGCGCCTCGGAATAGGCGCGGAACAGGGCAAGGATGGCGCGGGCCGACTTCGGGCTCGAGGCGACGATGTCGCTGACCTCGCGCTGATCGAGGTCGATACCGTCGAGCGCCGAATCGGCTGCCACCTCGCCGAGCTCCGCGATCAGCCGCGCTTCCTCCGTTCCCGCCAATGCGCGACTGTCGAGATCGAGCTCCGCTGCGATGCGGTTGAGCAGGGTTCCGCCGATCGCCCGCTTGTTGTGTTCGATCAGGTTCAGGTAGCTCGGCGAGATTTCGACGCGCGCGGCAAGCGCCACCTGGGACAGCGCAACTTCCTGGCGACGCTTGCGAATCCTCTGGCCGATCGGTGCGCGCATGGCTGGTCGCGATCCCTGAAAATGTCACAATTTTACAGAGTTAGCAGTCACAATGCAATATTTTTACAAAATTCCTTAGAATAATCAATAGGTTGTTGACTGTTTGACACCATCCGTCGAGCATTGGGGCAATTGGGGAAAGAACAACAAGACGACGGGACGCCCCCACGCCCCAAGCTCATTGGAAACGCCGGAGGACCATATGACCGACCGCAAGTCGCGGCTCCATACGCCGCTATCCCGCCGCTCGATCCTCAAGGGATCGCTCGCCTCGACCACCGCGCTTGGCGCATTCGCGCTGACCGGCGGTGGGCCGCTCCACTTCGTTCGCAATGCCTGGGCGGAAGAACAGCCCATCGGCAACTTCCCGGCCAAGACCTCCGGGTCCAGCATCACGCTGGGTTTCAACGTCCCGCAAACCGGCGCCTATGCCGACGAGGGCGCGGACGAGCTGCGCGCCTATCAGCTCGCCGTGAAGCACCTCAACGGCGAGGGCGATGGCGGCATGCTCAACACCATGGCGCCGAAAGCGCTCAAGGGTAACGGCATTCTCGGCAAGAAGGTCGAGTTCGTCACCGGCGACACCCAGACCAAGTCGGACGCCGCGCGCGCATCGGCCAAGCGGATGATCGAGAAGGACGGCGCCATCATGGTGACCGGCGGATCGTCGTCCGGCGTCGCGGTCGCCGTGCAGTCGCTCTGCCAGGAGATGGGCATCATCTTCATGTGCGGCCTGACCCACTCCAACGACACCACCGGCAAGGATCGCCGGCGCTACGGCTTCCGCCACTTCTTCGATGCCTATATGTCCGGCGAGGCACTCGCGCCGGTGCTCGCCGAGCAATATGGCAAGGACCGCGTCGCCTATCACCTGACCGCCGACTATACCTGGGGCTGGACCCAGGAGGAGTCGATCAAGAACGCGACCGAAGCCCTCGGCTGGAAGACGGCGGCTGCCGTCCGGACTCCGCTCGGCGCTGGCGACTTCTCGCAGTATATCACGCCGGTGCTCAATTCCGGCGCCGACGTGCTGATCCTGAACCACTACGGCAAGGACATGGTCAACTCGCTGACCCAGGCCGTGCAGTTCGGGCTTCGCGACAAGCAGGCCAACGGCAAGAATTTCGAGGTCGTCGTACCGCTGTTCTCACGCCTGATGGCGCAGGGCGCGGGCGACGCGATCAAGGGCATTCTCGGTACCACCAACTGGCACTGGTCGCTGACCGACGATGGCAGCAAGGCCTTCGTCAAGTCGTTCGGCCAGGAATATGGCAATCCGCCGTCGCAGGCCGCACAGACCTGCTACGTGCAGACGCTGCTCTATGCCAACGCCGTCGAGACCGCCGGCACCTTCTATCCGCCGGAAGTCATCAAGACGCTTGAGGGATTCGAGTTCGACGGCATGGGCAACGGCCCGACCCTCTACCGCGCCGAGGACCACCAGTGCTTCAAGGACGTGCTGGTGGTGCGCGGGAAGGAGAACCCGTCCAACCAGTTCGACCTTCTCGAAATCGTGAAGATCGTGCCGCGGGCGGATGTCACCTACGATCCCAATATCCCGGCGTTCAATCCGGACGGCAACGCCGAACTCGGCCCGTATATCCCGGGCTGATCGAAGGGAAACCGATGTCGGCCGCGCACCGACGCGGCCGGCATCGCACCTGGCAATGCCGATCCGGTGGCGCGGACTTCCGCGGATCGGCGATCGCGTGAGTGAAAGACTTGGACGCGCTTGTTCTTCAGCTCCTGAACGGTCTCGACAAGGGCGGCGCCTACGCGCTGATCGCCCTCGGGCTGACGCTGGTCTTCGGCACGCTGGGGGTCGTCAACTTCGCGCATGGCGCGCTCTTCATGCTGGGGGCCTTCTGCGCGGTGGCCGTCCAGCAACTGCTGACGCTCTCGGCCCAGGTGAAGGACCCGTCGGTCACTTTTTTCGAAGCCTTCAAGGAAGTGCCGTATCTGGAGATATGGTTCGGCGATGCGGGGACGGCGATCATCGCCTGGTCGCTGCCGTTGTCGATCCTGATCGCCATACCGGTGATGCTGCTCATCGGCTGGGCGATGGAACGAGGCCTGATCCGGTTCTTCTACAAGCGCTCCCATGCCGAACAGATCCTCGTGACCTTCGGTCTGGCCATCGTCCTTCAGGAGATCATCCGCATCTGGTTCGGCGCCAATCCGATCCCGGTCGCGGCGCCGCCGATCGTCTCGGGCAGCGCCGATATCGGCGACTGGCTCGGTCTCGGTCCGGGCGTCGTCTATCCCTGGTGGCGGCTGATCTACTTCCTCTTCTCGGCGATCATCCTGGCCGCCGTCTTCGGTTTCCTGCAGTTCACCACCTACGGCATGGTGGTGCGCGCCGGAATGCGTGACCGCGATACCGTCGGGCTCCTCGGCATCAACATCCAGCGCCGCTTCACGGCGGTGTTCGGCATCGCCGCGGTCGTCGCCGGCCTCGCCGGGCTGATGTATACGCCGATCGTGCCGCCCAACTATTCGATTGGGATGGACTTCCTCGTGCTGTCCTTCGTCGTCGTGGTGGTCGGCGGGATGGGATCGCTCGGCGGCGCGGTGGTTGCCGGCTTCCTGCTCGGTATCCTCCAGTCATTCGCCTCGATGAACGAGGTCAAGGCGATCTTCCCCGGCATCGACCAGATCATCATCTACCTGGTCGCGGTCATCATCCTTCTGGTCCGTCCGCGCGGCCTCATGGGACGTGCCGGCGTCATGGAGTCGTGACGATGGAACGGACATCCGCCAGCCGCGACCTCATACTCATGGTGGTGTTCACCGCGGCCGTCCTGTCGATGCCGATCTGGCTGGCGCCGATCGGCGCCGGCTATCCGGATCTTCTCCAGAAGTTCGCGATCTTCGGGATCTTCGCGATCGGCTTCAACATCCTGTTCGGACTGACCGGCTATCTGTCCTTCGGACATGCCGCGTTTCTCGGCGTCGGCTCCTACACGGCGGTGTGGACGTTCAAGCTGGTGTCCATGAACATCCTGCCGGCGATCATCTTCTCGATCATACTCGCCGGTCTGTTCGCGCTCGCCATCGGCTATGTGAGCCTGAGGCGCACCGGCATTTATTTCTCGATCCTGACGCTGGCTTTCGCCCAGATGGCCTACAATCTCGCCTATTCGGTGCTGACGCCGATCACCAACGGCGAGACCGGCTTGCGGGTGCTGCGCGACGATCCGCGCATCCTCGACCGGGTGCTCGGCATCGAGCCTGGCGACGTGCTGCCGACGCCGGAGCTCTTCGGTCTCCGGACCATCGGCTACGAGGGCTTCTACATTTGCGCGGTGTTCCTGATCATCGCCTTCTTCATCGCCCTGAAGATCACGCGATCGCCCTTCGGACTGGCGCTGCGGGGGATCAAGTCGAACCAGTCGCGAATGAACTATGCCGGCTTCAACACGCGCCCCTATACGCTTGCGGCTTTCGTCATCTCCGGCATGTTCGCCGGGCTGGCCGGGGCGCTGATGGCGGTAACCGATCCGCTGGCCGGCGCGGAGCGGATGCAATGGACGGCGTCCGGTGAGATCGTGCTGATGACGATCCTCGGCGGCGCCGGCACGCTGATCGGGCCGATCCTCGGCGCCGGCATCATCAAATATTCCGAGAACATATTCTCGGCCTTCAACGAGCAGAACCTTCACCAGGCTTTCAGCTTCCTTCCCGACCCCGTCCAGGACGCCGCCGTCTCGATCGCTTCCATGTTCGTCGGCGAGGGCTGGCACCTGACGCTCGGCATCATCTTCATGCTGATCGTCATCTTCCTGCCGGGCGGGGTGATGGAGGGCTTCGGACGAATCGTCAAATGGACGCGGAAGCCGCCCGCGCCGCGGGCGACGCAAGAAGTGCGGACGGCGGGGTAGGGGGATGGACAACGTAGTCCTCCACGTCGACGACGTGTTCAAGAGCTTCGGCGGCCTGCACGCGCTGAGCGACATCGACCTGCAGGTGACCGAAGGCAGGACGCATGCGATCATCGGCCCGAACGGCGCCGGCAAGTCGACCCTGCTCAACGTCTGCGTCGGCCGTCTGAGACCTGATTCGGGCGCGGTGGTCTTCGATGGACAGATCCTGACCGGGCGGCCGCCGCACGAGATCAACCAGCTCGGGGTGGTGCGCGTCTTCCAGACACCGGAGATCTTTCCGGACCTCAGTGTCCTCGACAACGTGGTGATCCCGGCGATCGCCAAGCGTGACGGCGCCTTCGCCATCGACCTGCGGCAATCGATGTATTCCGAGCGTTCGCTGACGGAAAAGGCGATGGTCGCCATCGAGGATGTCGGGTTGCAGGATCATGCCCATCAGGAGGCGGCCAGCCTTTCGCGCGGCGACAAGCGCCGGCTCGAGCTCGCCATGGGGCTCGTGCAGGACCCTCGGCTGCTGCTGCTCGACGAGCCGACCGCGGGGATGTCGCGGCTCGACACCAACCGGACGATCGACCTTCTGCAGAAGTTCAAGGAAAGGGGGATGACCAAGGTCATCATCGAACACGACATGCACGTGGTCTTCAGCCTTGCCGACAAGGTGACGGTGCTGGCGCAAGGGCGTATCATCGCGGAAGGGACGCCCGACGAGGTGCGCGGCGACCCGGCCGTGCAGGAAGCCTATCTGGGAGGGGTACACGAGTGACGATGACGGCCGATATCGCTGCGCCGCTCGGGATGGCCGAGCAGGCGGCTTCCGAAGCAGCCGCTCCCGCGGCCGTGGCGGGCGAGACCGTTGATGCGTTCTTCTCGTGCCGGAATATCGAGTCCTATTACGGTGAGAGCTACATCGTCCAGGGCGTCTCATTCGACATCAAGGAAGGCGAGATCCTCGCACTGCTCGGACGCAACGGCGCCGGCAAGTCCTCGACGCTGAGGACCATCGCCCGGATGGATAGTCCGTCGCTGAAGAGCGGGGAGATCCATCTCGGCGGCAAGGCGATCCACCCGCTGAAATCCTACGAGGCGGCCCAGGCCGGCATCCAGCTGGTGCCGGAGGACCGGCGGATCATCGGCGGGCTCTCGGTCGAGGAGAACCTCGTGCTGTCGCAGGTCGCGCCGCCGCTCGGCTGGTCGATCGAGCGCATCTACGAGCATTTTCCGCGTCTCGCGGAACGGCGGAAGCAGGAAGCGACGACGCTCTCCGGCGGGGAGCAGCAGATGCTCGCCGTCGCCCGGGCGCTGGCGCGCGACATCAAGCTCCTGCTGCTCGACGAGCCGTATGAGGGCCTTGCGCCGGTCATCGTCCAGGAGATCGAGCGGATCGTCGCCGGCATCAAGGAGGAGGGGATCACGACGGTGATCGTCGAACAGAACGCCATCGCGGCCCTGCAGCTCGCCGATCGCGCGGTGATCCTCGACATGGGCGAGGTGGTGTTCTCGGGTGACGCCGATCATGTGCTCGACAATGCCGAGCTGAGGGCGAATTACCTGGCGGTTTGAGTCTCGCTTCGATCGCTCGTCACCTGGCTTCTCATGGACATCGCGTCCTTCGAGGCTCCCCCGGCCTGAGGCCGGGGGAGCACCTCAGGATGGCGGGGGAGGGAGATCGGTGATTCTGTCCGGGGACGGGCGCCTTTCTCTGCCATCCTGAGGTGTGAGCGAAGCGAGCCTCGAAGGACGCAGGAATCCAAGACGTCTGCGCGGATTTGTTGGCGCTCGGGTCCTGAGTGGCGCGCCTTGCCGGGAAACGCTTTCTGTCATGCCGCGGAGGCGGGCATCCAGTAACCGATGTCCGGGCTCGTTCTGCGCTGGCGGTGTCGACTGGATCCCCTTCCCTCGGCCCTTCGGGCCTCGCCGGGGATGACAGGCGGGAGACGGGCCTCGCCGGGGATGACAGGGTGGGACGGGGCGGTTCGTGCGTCCTTCGAGGCCCGGCTTTGCCGGGCGCCTCAGGATGGCGGGGTGGGTGCAGCGGAGTCAGCCGGCCAGGCCTTCCAGGGAGGGGAGCACAAGGGCCGGGGCGAGGTCGGGGTATTCGTCCGGCTGGCCGCTGCGATTGATCCACGCGGCGCGAAAGCCGTAGGCGACGGCCCCCGCGATATCCCAGCGGTTGGACGACTGGAAGGAGACCTCCTCCGGGCCGACGCCAAGGCGCTCGCCGACCAGATCGTAGACGGCCGGCGCGGTCTTGAAGACGCCGATATCATCCACCGAGATCACGGCGTCGAGAAGGTCGCCGATGCCGGCCGACGCGACGGCGGCGTCAAGCATATCAGGCGAGCCGTTGGACAGGATCGCGAGGCTCGCGCCGTCTTTCAGTCGGGTCAGCACGCCGCGGACCTCCGGGTAAGCGTCGAGTTCCCGGTAGGCATCGAGAAGTTGCGCCCGCAGTGGCGCCGCGCCCGGCGCCGCGGCGGCGATCGCATGGTCGAGAGCTTCCTCGGTCAGCGACCAGAAATCCCGGTACCGTCCCATCAGCGAGCGGACCCAGGTATATTCGAGCTGCTTGGTGCGCCAGATGTCGGAAAGGCGCTGGCTCTCCGGGCCGATCGCGGCCGCGTGGCGACGCACCGCCGCGTGGACGTCGAAAAGCGTGCCGTAGGCGTCGAAGACATAGGCGCGGATCGCCATGCGCTTTCAGCCCTCTCCCCGCAGGCGGCCGATCAGTCCTCCGCCGGCTTGTATGCCGCCGGATTGTGCCGTGGTCCGCTGCGCAGGGCAACGTAGATTGCCGGAATGACGAGGATGGTCAGCGCCGTCGACGACGCGAGGCCGAAGAGCAGGGAGATCGCCAGGCCCTGGAAGATCGGGTCCGCCAGGATCACCGCCGCGCCGATCATCGCCGCGAGGGCGGTGAGCAGGATCGGCTTGAAGCGGATGGCACCGGCCTCGAGCAGGACGTCTTTCAGGAGGCGATCCGGAGAGCGCGAGTGACGGATGAAGTCGACAAGCAGGATCGAGTTGCGGACGATGATGCCGGCAAGCGCGATGAAGCCGATCATCGAGGTCGCGGTGAACGGAGCCGCGAACAGCCAGTGGCCGATCAGGATACCGATGAAGGTCAGCGGGATGGGCGTCAGGATGACCAGCGGCACCTTGAAGGAACCGAACTGGGCGACGACGAGGATGTAGATGCCGAGGATGGCGACCATGAAGGCGGCCCCCATGTCGCGGAAGGTAACCCAGGTGACCTCCCATTCGCCGTCCCACAACAGGGTCGGGGCGGCTTCGTCATCGGGCTGGCCATGCAGCGAGATCGCCGGCTTCGGCAGGTCGCCCCAATCGGCTTCGTCGATGGCGCGGGCGACCGCGATCATGCCGTAGACAGGCGCCTCGAAGGCACCCGCGAGCTCGCCGGTGACCATCTCCGCGGTCCGGCCGTTGTGGCGGAAGATCGGGTAGGAGGCCTTGCCGCGGGCGACGTGAACCACGTCGCCGAGCTCGACGATGCCGCGGTCTCCGGGCAGCGCGTTGGCCGGGACCGGCGTCGACAGCGCCTTCTCGTCGAGCACCCGGTTACCCTTCGACAGTCCGATCGTGATCGGAATCGGCTGACGCTCGCCGCCGCGATGGGAATAGCCGACCGTCTGGTCGCCGTAGAAGGACTGGATCGTCTGGTAAACGTCGCCCTGTTCGACCCGGTAGTATTCGAGATTGTCCTGGTCGATGACGATCCCCAGCCGCTCGGCCGGCGTGCCATAGGAATCGTCGACGTCGACGACGAAGGGGACGCTCTCGAAGGCTTCGCGGATCTTGGCGGCGACCGCCCGACGGGTCTCGGCGTCGGGCCCATAGACCTCGGCCAGCAGCGTCGACAGGACCGGCGGACCGGGAGGCGGTTCGACGACCTTCACCGACGTGCCCTCCGGCATGTCGAGCGCGGCGAGACGTTCGCGCATGTCGAGGGCGACCTCGTGGCTGGTGCGGTCGCGTTCTCCCTTCGGCAGGAGGTTGACCTGAACGTCGCCCTGCCACGGCATCGTGCGCACGTAATAGTGCCGGACGAGGCCGTTGAAATTGAAAGGAGCAGCGGTCCCCGCATAGGTCTGGAAAGAGACGACCTCGGGAACGCCGGCGAGCAATGTGGTGGCATCCCGAAGCACGCGGTCGGTGTCTTCGACGGAGGACCCTTCCGGGAGATCGACGACCACCTGGAGATCGGTCTTGTTGTCGAAGGGGAGCAGCTTGACCGTGACGTCCTGGGTGTAGAACAGCGCCAGGGAGCCCACCGTCAGAATCCCGACGATGCCGAGGAAGAGCCACGACCGGAAGCGGTTCTTGAGGATCGGCCTGGCGACCGCGGTGTAGAAGCGGCCGAGGAGACCGCCCTTTTCGTGATGACCGTGGGCACCGTGGCGGCCGAAACGAACCATCAGCCAGGGTGTCAGCATGACCGCGACGAAGAAGGAGAACAGCATCGCGGCGGAAGCGATCGCCGGAATCGGGCTCATGTAGGGACCCATGAGGCCGGATACGAACAGCATCGGCAGGAGAGCGGCGACCACGGTCAGGGTCGCGACGATTGTCGGATTGCCGACCTCGGCGACCGCGTCGATCGCGGCGTGCATGCGCGAGCGGTCGTCGTCCATGGCCCAGTGGCGCGCGATATTCTCGATGACGACGATCGCGTCGTCGACGAGGATGCCGATCGAGAAGATCAGGGCGAAGAGGCTGACGCGGTTCAGCGTATAGCCCATGATGCGAGCGGCGAAGAGGGTGAGGAGGATGGTCGTCGGGATGACCACCGCGACGACGATGGCCTCGCGCCAGCCGATCGCGAAAGCCACGAGGATGACGATCGAGACCGTGGCGAGGCCGAGGTGGAAGAGCAGCTCGTTCGCCTTCTCGTTGGCGGTCTCGCCATAGTTCCGGGTGACGGTCATCTCGACGTCTTCCGGGAAAATCTGGCCGCTGACCGCCTCCAGGCGATCGACGATCTCCTCGGCGATCACGACAGCGTTGGTTCCGGGCCGCTTGGCGATGGCGAGCGAGACAGCGGGAATCCGCTCCAAGCCGCTGTCGCCCCGGCGCACTTCGGAGACCCGGATTTCCCTGGTATCCGTGACGAGGGTGACGTCCGCGACATCCCGCACATAGACGGGCCGGCCGTCACGGGCGGTCAGCAGCAGGTTGCCGATCTCGGGCATGGTCTGGAGCGTCTCGCCGGCGACCAGGTCGAGCTGTTCGCCGCCATCGCGAATCCTGCCGGCGGGGAACGACCGGTTGGCGCCCTCAACCTTGGCCGTCAACTGCTGCAGCGTGATGCCGTAGAGAGAGAGTCGCTCCGGGTCCGGTTCGAGCCGGATTTCCTCGGGTTGCGAGCCGACGATGTAGGTCAGGCCGATGTCGGGGAGCTTGGCCACCTCGACCTGAAGCTCGCGAGCGAGGCGGGTGAGGCCGTTGGCGTCCCACCGTTCGGCGGCCTCGGGCCTGGGCGTCAGCGTGACGACAACGATCGCCACGTCGTCGATGCCGCGCCCGACGATCAGCGGCTCGGGAACGCCGACGGGAATCCTGTCGATATTCGCCCGAACCTTGTCATGGACACGCAGGATCGCTGCATCGGAGCTGGTGCCGACCAGGAACCGCGCCGTGACCATGACCTGGTCGTCGTTGGTCTGGGAATAGACGTGCTCGACGCCGTCGATGCTCTTGACGATCGTTTCCAGGGGCTCGGTGACCAGCTTGACCGCATCCTCCGCCCGCAACCCGTCGGCGCGGACGTGAATGTCCACCATCGGCACCGAAATCTGCGGCTCCTCCTCGCGCGGCAGCGTCACCAGCGCGACGAGGCCCAGGGCCAGGGAAGCGAGGAGGAGAAGCGGCGTCAGCGGCGAATTGATGAAGGACGCCGTCAGCCGGCCGGCGATTCCGAGATTCATGGAACGACGACCCGATCGCCTGATTTCAACCCGGTCAGGACCTCGATCCGATCTTCACCGTCGTCCCTGAACGATTCGCCGAGGATGACCGCGACCTCCATCTCACCGTCTTTGCCGATGATGCGGACATAGTCGACGCCGTGGCGTGTGACGATCGCCTCCGGCGGGACGGAAAGCACGGTGCGCTTGCCGACGGGGATCCAGACAAGCGTGCGTTCGCCGACGAAGAAATCGCCAAGTCCATCGACCTCGACATCGGCATCCACCCGGCCTTCCTCGATCTGGGGATAGACCTTGACGAGCTCGCCGGTTTCGGCGGTCTCGATGGTTCCGGGGCCATTGGCCGCGCTCGGACGGTCGCCGACCAGAACCGGTGACCCGACGACGATCTCGGCGGCATGGCGTTCGGGAAGCGCGAGGCGAAGGAAGTAGCCGCCGCCGGCGACCAGCGCGATTTCCTCACCCGGCAGGACGACGGAACCCTGGGTGACCGGGACGCGAAGCACGCGGCCGGACGCCGGGGCGGCGACACTGCCCTCGGCGGCCTGGGCGGCAATGACCGCGCGATCGGCTTCCGCGGCCGCCAGCTGGTTGGTCAGGACCTCGACCTGGGTCCGGGCCTGGTCGACCCGTGCCTGGGTCGTCGAGCCGCTGGTGAGCAGCTTTTCGGCGCGGTCAAGGTCGGTCCTGGCATTCTTGAGCTGCGACTCGAGGGCGAGGATCTTGGCGTCCGCTGCCTGTTCCTGGAGCGCGATCTTGTCGTCGACGATGACCGCGATGACATCGCCCTTGGCGACCTCGCTGCCTTCATCGACCCGGATTTCCCGGACGGTGCCACCGAGGCGCGCCCGGGCGGGCACCGAGTCGCGACTCTCCACCTTGCCGAACACCGCCTTGGTTTCGTTGACGACGGCCGGCGAGACAACGAACTCGGCCGATGACGCCGTTGCCGGCAGGCCGGTAGTGACCAACAGGGCGACGATCGCCGCTCTTGTCCCTGACATTCCAATTGCTCCCAGGTCGCTGTGGCGGGCTGCCTTGGTCAGTTGAATGCCGGGCCGGGATCCAGACCGGCCTTGCGGAAGACAATCGCCGCCGGACAAAAGCCGGTAAAGGCAGACTGGATCAGATTCGCGCCGACGAAAACGGTGAGCGCAAACCAATAGGCGGACGTGAAATAACCGAGGGCCACCGACACCAGGATCGTGAATCCGGCGAAAGCAAATACGGCGCGATCAATATTCATGCTGTGATTTCCTTCACATTCAATCTGCCCGCGGCCGGCTACCCGGCGGGCTCGATGTGGATTTCCTTGAGCTTCTTGATGCCGAGCACATCGAGGACGAGGTTCTCGTAGACGGTGTCGGCCTTGCCCTGGCGGACCTTGCGCAGGAAGTATTTCTCGAAGCCCACCTTGGCGGCATGGACCCACTTGCCCGACGACGACCAGTTGACGTTGCGGGGCGGGATTTGCGGCTGGGCGACGAAGGCTATGCCCTCGTCCCCGAAATCGGCGAGACAGACCGCGTTCCAGGTCGCCACCGCGCCCGGCTGTTCGCCACGAAGAAGCGCGGCGATGTTGGCAGCCGTCGCGGTGACCATCGACTCGATCATGAAGCCGGTCTTCGGGACACCGACGGGAAGCGGCGTCTGGCCGACCGGCGGGATGGCGACACCGACGCCGATGCCGAAGACGTTGGGGAACCTGGCGTTGCGCTGGTACTTGTCGATGGTAACGAAGCCACGGGGGTTGGTGAGACCCTCGATGCCCGCCACGGCGGGGACGCCGCGGAAAGCCGGCAGCATCATCGAATAGGCGAAGGGCAGCTCGTGCTCCGCCCTGGTCGCGCCGCTTTCGTCGACCTCCTCGACGAACATCTTGCCCGGCTCGACCCTGGTCACCCTGGCGTTGGTGATCCACTTGATGTGGCGCTCGCGCATGGCACTCTCGAGCAATCCCTTGGTGTCGCCGACGCCGTCGAGACCGAGGTGGCCGATATAGGGTTCGGGGGTGACGAAGGTCATCGGAACCTGGTCGCGCTTGCGGGCGCGGCGGAGCGCTGTCTCGACGATGAAGGCGAATTCGTAGGCCGGACCGAAGCAGGACGCTCCCTGGACTGCGCCGATGACGACCGGGCCGGGCGCCCTGACCAGTTGCTCGAAGGCGTCTTTCGCCTTCTCGGCGTGGTCGATATGGCAGACCGACTGCGTGTTGGCGTCGGGCCCGAGCCCCTCGATTTCGTCGAAGGCGAGCTCGGGACCGGTGGCGAGGATCAGATAGTCGTAGTCGATCGACGAGCCGTCATTCAGCTCGATGCGGTTTTCTTCCGGAACCACGCGCCGGGCGCCTTCGGGGCGCAATTCAATGCCGCGCTTGTCGAAGATCGCGGTAAGATCGACACTGATGTCCTTGCGGTCACGCCAGCCGACGGCGACCCATGGATTGGACGGGACGAAGGAATAGGTGTTGCCGAGATTGACGACGGTGACCTCGTCATTCGGGCCCGCCTTCTCCTTCATTTCGTAGGCCATAATGACGCCTCCAAGACCGGCGCCCAGAACAACGATGCGCGACATGGCGATCTCCCTTTCCGTTAATTCGAAGGCGCTCCCCGGGTCCGGGTGTTGCGCGACCTCGAAAAAGACCCGTTCCAAGTTCGAGTGTCTTGCACATAACATTCAAATATTATAATTTCAAGAATATGAATGTAGAAGACATGATCCCGGCGGCCGAAGATGCCGCCGACCTGATGCGGAGCCTGTCGCACCCGCAGCGGCTTCTTGCGCTCTGCGCCCTGGGCTCGGGCGAGAAGACGGTTGCGGAACTGCGTTGCGAGCTTGGTGGCATCGACCAGGTGCCGATGTCGCAGCAGCTCATGCGACTGAGGGCAGATGGTCTGGTCGAGTCGCGACGCGAAGGAACAAGCGTCTATTATCGGATCGCCAGACCTGAGGTGCTGCTGATGATCGATGCGCTGCAGACGGCCTTTTGCGGCCCCGGCAGCCTGCGGCAGCAGCGCCCGCAGAAAACGTCCGACCGGTCGACCTAGGCGGGACGCGACATTTCCGGCAACCGGCCGTGCGCTGCCGGGACGAGGGTGGTGGCCCGGAGTCGTTCGCTCCGCACCGCGAGCTTCTCGGCGGCGATGCCTCCCCACAACATGCCGTATATCAGAAAGACATGCCGCCAGTGGTCGTTGTCGATCACGTTGTGGATCAGGAGGTGACCGACGAAGACAACGTAGGTGCACTGGATGATCGCCTGCCACGGACGTGGCTTGAAGATCAGCGGGGTCGCCGCGACCAGTGTCCAGATCGCAAGGGCGATATAGGCAAAGCCGCCGATCCAGCCGTAAGTCGTGAAGCCCTTGATCCACATGTTGTGCTCGTCGCCGCCGAGCAGGTAGGCGAACGAGAAGGGCCCGAGCCCGAGGGGATGCTGCACGATCAGGTATAGGCCCTGGAGGTGGCGCCCGAAACGACCGTAGGGCCCGGCGTCGTAATCCTCGAGGAGCGTGGTGCCGCGATCGACGAAGAGCTGGTTGATGTCGGGTACGGTGAGCGCGACCATGACCATCAGCGCCACCACGAAGACGCCGGCCGCGAAGAGCGAGACGATGCGCAGCCGCGGCGTGCCCCGGCTGCTGGTGATGTAGCTCACCACCGTGATCATCAGGCCGGCAAAGACCGTCATTCCCCATGCCGCGCGGGAGAAGGCGAGAAAGATCCCAAGCAGCAGCAGGAGCAGGATGGCCGCCTTCCACCAGGAGCGGTGGAGCGGCTCGGTCAGTATGTCGCGGTAGAGCAGGACGATCGGCAGCACCAGATACGGCGCGAAAACGTTCGGATCCTGGAAGGGGCCTTTGGCGCGATCGTAGAGCAGGAAGGCGTCGCTGCCGGGAATCAGGTGGAAATAGCCGAGGACGGCAAGCAGCGCGGCGACAAAGGCCGAGGCGATATAGGCGCGGCGGATGATCCGGAGGCGGCGCTCCGGCGCTTCCGAGATGATTGCGGCGAAGAAGATCGCGGAGAGCGCCAGAAAGAAGGTGACGACGACATAGAGGAGCTGGGAGACCGGTTCAGCCTTCTGGGTCAGGGCGAGGAACCCGCCGGCAATATAGATGGCCAAGAGGACGATCAGCGGCAGCAGGTAGCGGTTGAGCCTGAATCCGAAGACAGCCCAGATGACAAGCACCGGCGACAGGAAGAGCTCATAGGGGGCGGGCTCGGCAATGACGAAGGCGCCGAGAAACACGACCAGGGCAAGCGTCCAGTCGCCGACCTTGCGTCCGAACGCCCAGTTCCAGTCGCCATGGGCAAGGCTGCCGTCCGCCGCGCCAATGCTCAATACGCATTCTCCGAGCTCAGCATGCGGAAGGGCGTCATCAGCACGATGTAAAAATCGAACAGGACCGACCAGTTTTCGATGTAGTAAAGGTCGTGCTCGACGCGATGCCGGAGCTTCTCCTCGGTATCGGTTTCGCCCCGCCAGCCGTTGATCTGCGCCCAGCCGGTAATGCCCGGCTTGACCCGATGGCGCGCGAAATAGCCGTCGACGACATCGCCGTAGAGGCGCTCGGACGCCTTGGCCTGGACCGCATGCGGGCGGGGGCCGACAAGCGACAGGTCGCCCTTGAAGACGACATTGAAGAGCTGGGGCAATTCGTCGAGGCTCGTGCGACGGATGAAGCGACCGACCCGGGTCACCCTCGGGTCGTCACGGGTCACCAGCTTGTTGGCGGTGGCGTCCGTCGCTTCCGTGTACATCGAACGGAATTTGTAGACCTCGATCAGTTCGTTGTTGAAACCGTAACGGCGCTGCTTGAAGAGGATGGGACCGCGGCTGTCGAGCCGAACCGCAAGGGCAACCAGCAGCATGAAAGGTGCGGCGAGGAGGAGGATCAGTCCGCCGACAAGGTGGTCGAACAGCCATTTGGCCACGACATCCCAGTCGGCGATCGGCTTGTCGGCGACATCGAGAAACGGAATCCTGCCGACGAAGGAATAGGTCCGGGGACGAAAGCGCAGCCCGTTGGTGTGCGCCGCCAGGCGGATGTCCACCGGAAGGACCCACAGCTTCTTGAGAAGCTGCAGAACCCGGCTTTCCGCGGTGATCGGCAGGGTGACGATCAGCAAGTCGATCTTGGCCTTCCGGCCGAAGGCGACGAGCTCGCTGATCGTTCCGAGCTTGCGGTAGCCGGCGACCGACTGGGGTGAACGGTCGTCACCACGATCGTCAAAGATACCGCAGATGTGAATGTCGTCATCGCCCTGGGCCTCGAGCGCGCGGATCAGCGCCTCCGCCCTTTCGCCACCGCCGACGATCACCGCGCGCCTTTCGAGGAGTCCCTCTCCGGCCCAGCGGTTGACGAAGGATGCAAGCGCCATCCTGAAGACGAGGAGCGCGATCAGGCCGACGACGAACCATGCCGCGAACCAGACGCGGGAGAATTCCTCGCCGAGCTTCGCGAGAAAGACCACCGAGGTCATCAGTCCGAAGACCAGCAGCCAGCAGGCGAGGAGCCGACCTGTCTGGAATCCGACCCGGCGCATCGCGGGAATGGAGTAGGCGCCGGCCAGCTGCATCGTCGTGATGAAGACGAGGGCGGTGCCGGGAATGGCGGCGACGTACCACCATGCAAGCGTCGCCGCGGATTCCACGTAAAGCAGGTGGATCGCCAGGCCGGTGACCAGGACCAGGGCGAGATCGATCAGGCGGACCGTCCCCGCGACGACGACGCGCGAGATGGAATGACCGGCGAGCGCTTCGGCCGCCATCTCCGCCTCAAGGCTGAGACTCGGTTCGGTGGATTGGGCCTGGAAGGCAGGCGGGGGCGAGGTGACGACCGTTTCGGCTGTAATCTTCTTTTCGGGAACTTGCTGGTTCATGATCGCTTCGTTGACGCAATTCCGGCGCGCGGGAATACGCACGCCCAGCGACACGAGCTTGCATTGAAGTTTGCCAATTTGGGGTAACCGCACCGCCGCGGCGTGGCTTATTCTTTTGGTATGGTTACCGCCTGATATACCTCGGCGACGGCGGCCGCCATGGCGCTGACCGAGAAGCGTGCGCGGACGGAATCGCGAAGCCGTTCGCTGTCCGCCTTGACGGTCGCGGGATCGTCGCGCAGCCGGGCCATCGCGGCGGCCAGCGCCGGGGCGTCGCCGGGCGGCACCAACCTTTCCGCCTCCGGCCCGAAAATCTCGGGGATTCCGCCGACGCGTGTCGCTACGAGCGGCATGCCCGCCGCGATCGTTTCGAGGACGATGTAGGGCATGGACTCGGCCCGCGACGGTACTATCACGCCCCGCGCATGGCGGAAGGCCCGGCGGGCGGGCATCGGTTCGCGAAAGGCGACTGCTTCGGAGAGGCCGAGGTCACCCACCATCTGACGGTACCGTGGCTCGTCGGGGCCGTCGCCGACGATCAAGGCGGTGGGCGTGGCCTTGCCGGTTCGTTCTATTTCGGCCAGCGCCTCGATGAAGACATCCGGCCCCTTCAGGTCGCGCAATGCCCCTATGAAGAGGAAGTCCGCGGCGTCCGGCGCGGGATCGACCGGATCGAATTCCTCCGCGCGCAGGCCGTTGGGGACGACGACTGCAAGCCTGCCCGGTGATCCGACCTTGCTCGTGTAGGTGTCGGCCTCGAACCGGCTGACGAAGACAAAGGCGTCCGTCATGCGCCGGAGAACGCTTTCGGCCGCGAGATAGGCGCGGCCTCCAAGCGAATTCCGGTCAAAGTGGAGGCTGCCTCCGTGGGGAGAGTAAATGCGGGCTACGCGAAAACCAGATGCCCGCAAGAGCGTGCCGATCGTCCGCGCATACACGCCGCCCTTGGCGCCGTGACCATGCAGGATATCGGGATTCAGTCTGCGTACCTCGCGCAATGCGCGCCAGGTCGCGGCAATGTCCGACGGCCTGATCTGCCGCGGCATCGGGATGCGCGTGAGGCCGAGCGACAGATGGGGAGCGATGGCGTCGAGCGCATGCTCCTCCATGGTGCTGCCAATCGTCGCATCGCAGATGACGCCGACGGCGTGACCCGCGTCCTGTTGCGCTTCGGCAAGATCCCGGACGTGGCGAAAAAGGCCGCCGACCGGCGCGCGAAAGAAATGGACAATCCGCCAGGGTCCGCCGCTCATCGAAATCGCTCTCGTCCTGACCCCGGGAATTGCGGCGCGGCCGTTTCAGGTCGATCAAAGAGAGCACTCGCGCGGGGGGAGGGCGGCAACGCACGGGACCGGGTGGCTGGTGAGCGCCGGATCAGCGGGCAAACGCGTCGAAAGCCATCCACGATGGTGAAAACCTGCGGGTTTCTGGCTGGAACTGCTTCTGGAATGCATCTGCGGGACGGCTCTCGGGGTCGATCAATGAAGCGATCATCCGGCCGGTATGGTTAATGTGGCGTAAAGACCTGCCGTTTTTCCAGGCAAGTATCTCACGGCCAACTTTAAATATTAACCGATCTTAACCTTAAGAGTAGTGGGAGTGGCTTTGTATCGTTAACGATGTCATTACGATGAGCAAGATAAATGAAGGACCAATGAGAAGCGTGAGTTCCCCGACATGACCGGCTCCAGCATGCCCGCTGCAACCGACGTCGAAATCGACGTCCGCGCATTGTTCATGTCGCTGGTCAGGGCGCTGCCTTTCATCCTGCTCTTCCTGCTGCTTGCCGGTGGCGGAACGTTTGTCCTGCTTTCGTCGATGACGCCGGTCTACAAGAGCGAGACGACCGTCCTGATCGAGGCCGGCGGATCCGACCTGACCCGTTCGGCGTCGACGCCGGAGACGACCACTGTGCTCGACCGGGAGGCGGTGGCGAGCCAGGTGCAGCTGATCCGGTCCGGCGATCTGGCGAAGATCGTCGCATCCAAGCTCGATCTCGAAGCGCTGCCGGAATACCAGAAGGCGATCAAGGACGAGTCCTTCGTCAACGCGATGCTCGTCGATCTCGGCCTTGCCAAGAGCCCATCGGATTCGTCGGTCGAGGAGCGGGTGCTGGGCGAGTATTACAAGAACCTGCAGGTCCAGGCGATCGCCGACTCCCGGGTCATCACCATCAGTTTCTCGTCGACCGATCCGCAAATCGCGGCGCGGGGCGCCAATATGATCGCTGCCGAGTATCTCGCGTTGCAGAAGGCGGCGAAGCGCGACACCAACGAGGATGCGACGCAGTGGCTGCAATCCCAAATCGGCGACCTTCGGCAGAAGGTCGCTGCGTCGGAAGCGGCGGTCAGCGATTTTCGGTCCCAGAATGACCTCTTCACGACAAGCGCCGGCGAGGCGCCGACCACGCTCAACCAGCAGACACTCGCTGACCTCAATTCCGAACGGGTGCGGATCAGCGCGGCGAAGGCGGACGCCGAGACGAAGGCGGCCCAGATCAGGGCTAGCCTGAAAAGCGGGACGGTGCCGAATATCACTGAAGTGCTCAACTCCCAGCTTATCCAGCGCCTGGTCGAGCAGCAGGTGAATCTGCGCGCCCAGATCGCCGAGCTTTCGGCGACGCTGCTTCCCGGTCATCCGCGGATGCGCGAGCTCAATGCGCAGCTCGCGGACCTCAATTCCCAGGTTGCCTCGGAAGCGAGCAAGATCGTCGACGCGCTCGAGGCGGAGGTCGCGATGTCGACCGCTCGATTGGCGGAGATCGACCAACGACTGACCGCGCTGAAGACGACGGTGGCAAATGCCGGCGATGCCGAGGTCGAACTCAGGGCGCTGGAGCGGGAAGCCACCGCCCAGCGCGCGTTGCTTGACACATACCTGTTGCGGTATCGCGAGGCGGTGGGGCGCCAGAACGGGGACTATCTGCCCGCGGATGCGCGGATTGTCTCGAGCGCGATTGTTGCGGGCGAGCCGGATTTCCCGAAGACCGTTCCGATGACGGCGGCGGTGACGGTCGCGGCGCTGCTGCTGGCGATCGCCTTCGTGTTGATCCGCGAATTGTCGAGCGGGCGGCCGATGCGCAGGGTGATGATCGCGGAACCCCTGCCGGCCATGCCGGATGCTACGCCTCTGGTCCCGGCGCGATACGTCGACGATCACGTCATTGGCAGGACGGCGCCGGCCGAGCCCGTCCTTGCCCCGCCGGAAACGGAACCCTCGCTGTCCCGGATTTCCGGGGAGATCACCATGGGCCGGCGGCATCGGATATTGGTGACGCTGGCAGAGGAATCGGACGCCAGCGGGCGTCCGCTCGCGGCGGCGGCTCTCGTCCGGGCATTGGCGCGGGCCGACCGCCGGGCAGTTTTGATCGATTTTCGCGGCGACGGCGCGAACGGTGCCGCGATGTGCGGGGGGGCGGACGCTCCCGGCTTCACCGATCTCTTCGCCGGCGACGTATCCTTTGGCCAGTCAGTCCTCCGGGATCGCCGCTCGCGCGCCCATTTCATCCCGCATGGCCATCGACCGCTGACACCGGAGGCGCTCGACAGCGAACGGCTGGCGACGGTGCTCGGCGCATTGGAGGAGACGTATGACCACATTGTCATGGACGCGACCGACGACCTGATCGATGTCCTCGGGCCGACCGCCGATGCGGCGGTTGTGGTCAGCGAATACGGACCGGGCGACTCGCGGACGACCCGCGCATTCGACCGGATCACGGCGGCCTCGTCGGCGGCGATCATGCTGTTGATCGTCGATCCGGTCGAGGAGCGGGAGGAGCCGGCTGCCGGCGCGGAAGACGAGAAGGCCGGCGACGAGGAAGATCGCGTGGAAGAGAAGCAGGGCGAGGCGGCCTAACGCGGGCTTTCGGGGCGCTCCATCCACCAGATGATGGCGCCCGCCGGGACCAGCCAGATCAGGCCGGCGATCACGAAGAAGACCGTCTGCCCGAGGACCGATGCGTCGGCGAGCCGCGCGCTCGCGACCGACATCGCCACCAAGGCATAAAACGGCACGAAGAGCATCAGCGTCACGGTTCCGATCAGTTTTCTGGTTCGCCGCCGCATTCCACTGGTCCGTATTGCCGCGACCCCGTGTCACCGGTTGCCGCATTCGCCCGAGGCCTATATCGAAGGCTCCGGGAGCACAAGCATGGCAAGCATATCGGCCGCGGCAAATATTCCGCCGACGCGCAGTCTGGCGCCGGTGCGGTGGTGGCTGTTCGCGATCGCGGGGCTGATCGTCCTGATGGTCCTCGTCGGCGGAGCGACCCGGCTGACGGATTCAGGCCTGTCGATCACCGAATGGCAGCCGATCCACGGCGTGATCCCGCCGCTGAACGAAGCTCAGTGGCAGGAGGAATTCGCCAAGTACCAGCAAATCCCCGAATACCAGTTGATCAACAAGGGGATGAGCCTCTCGGACTTCAAGTCGATCTTCTGGTGGGAATGGGCGCATCGTTTCCTCGGGCGGTTCATCGGCATCGTCTTCATCGTGCCGCTGGTGTGGTTCTGGGCGACCGGGCGGATCGGATGGAAGCTCGCGCCGCGCCTGGCGGGCATCTTCGTGCTGGGCGGACTGCAAGGCGCCGTCGGCTGGTGGATGGTGTCGAGCGGGCTGGTCGAGCGAACCGATGTCAGCCAGTACCGGCTTGCCGCCCATCTGACGCTTGCCTGCGCGATCTTCGCCTATGTGCTGTGGGTCGCGGTCGGTCTGCGTTTCCGGCGTGACACCGCACCGCCGGCGGTCAGGACGATGGGCGTCGTGTTGCTCGCTCTCGTCTTCCTGCAGATATTCCTTGGCGGGCTCGTTGCGGGGCTCGACGCCGGGCTCGCATCCGATACGTGGCCGCTGATGCGGGGTGCTTTCATTCCGGACGGTCTCCTGTTCCAGGAACCGTGGTGGCGAAACCTGTTCGAGAACGCGCTGACGGTGCAATTCGATCATCGCATCGTCGGCTACGTCGTCTTTGCTGCCGCGCTGGCGCATGCCTGGCAGACCCGGGGCACCGCCTATTCGCGGCGGGCGATGACATTGGCGATCCTGGTGACGATCCAGGCGGCCCTCGGGATCGCCAACCTCCTCGCCGCCGTTCCGATCTGGCTGGCGCTGGTCCACCAGTTCGGTGCGATCGTGGTCCTCGCCCATGCCGTCACCAACCTGCGGGCGATGCTGCCGGCAGGCGAGGGGACGGCGGCGCGAGTCCCGGTGGAGGCGTAGAGCGATGAATCGTATCGCGGCTGCCGCCGGGGTGATCTCCGCGGCGCGAACGGCGCGCCAGC
Source organism: Bauldia sp. (assembly GCF_020442045.1). Classification (GTDB taxonomy): domain Bacteria; phylum Pseudomonadota; class Alphaproteobacteria; order Rhizobiales; family Kaistiaceae; genus Bauldia. The sequence continues at coordinate 42,936 of NZ_JAGRLA010000034.1, forward strand.
CGCTCGCGCTGCTGGAGGAGGCGATCCGGCCGCAGGACGAGGCGGAAGCCTACGCGATCCAGGATGCGGTGCATGACAGGCTGAGGACGACGCCGATCGGTCGACGGGTCGGCCGGAAGATCGGATGTACGACGCCGGTGATGCAGAATTATCTCGGCATTCCCAATCCGTGCGCCGGCGGTGTCTTCGAGGGGGGTGTCCACCGCAGCGGCGTCGCGCTCGACGCCGGGGACTATCTCCGCGTCGGCATCGAATGCGAGATAGCGGTGTGGCTTGCGCGGGACCTGCTGCCCGCGGCGATGCCGTTTTCCGCAGAGAGCCTCAGCGATGCGGTCGAGGCGTTCATTCCGGCGATCGAGATCGTCGACGATCGCTATGCCGACTGGCGCAGGACCGACACGCCAACCCTCATCGCGGACGACTTCTTCGCGGCGGGCTGTGTGCTGGGAGAGCCGTCCGCCTCAATCGGCGAAGCGGCCGGCATCGTCGGCGTGACGACGATCAACGGAACCGAAGTCGGCCGGGGGCGCGGCAGCGACGTGATGGGTCACCCGCTGAATGCGCTGGCGTGGCTCGCGAACAGCTCGGCGGCGCGCGGCAAGCCGCTCAGTCGGGGCGAAATCGTGCTGACCGGCAGCCTCGTCGAAACCAGGTGGCTCGACCGCGGGGACCGGGTCACGGCATCGATCTCCGGTCTCGGCGCGGTCGAGATGTCGGTTTCCTGAAGCCTGACAAATCGATTCCGGAGGCGACTCCAACCGGCTGAAATCCAATCGGTTTCGCCTCGCCGGTAGCGTTGCGGCCGCTGCCTCGATCAGGGGAACAGCGCCTGCTGCATCAGGCCGGTGGTCTCCTCGATGCCGTACATCAGGTTGAAATTCTGGACAGCCTGGCCGGCCGATCCCTTCACCAGGTTGTCGATCACCGAGATGACGATGGCGCGGCCGGGTGCGCGATCGGCGACGACGCCGATCTGGCAGTGGTTCGAACCGCGGACGTTCTGGGTCTGCGGCAGGACCCCGGCCGGCGCGACATGCACGAAGGGCTCGTCGCGATAGGCATCGACGAAGGCGGCGCGAAGGTCGTCGGCGGTGGTCGAGCCGGTCATCCGGAGGTACGAAGTGCAAAGCTCGCCCCGGCTCATCGGGATGAGGTGCGGGGTGAAGGAGACGGTTACGTTCTCGCCCGCGACCCTGGAGACTTCCTGTTCGATCTCGGGGGCGTGCCGATGCTTGCCGACGGAATAGGGAGAGAGACCTTCGCCCGCCTCGCTGAACAGGATGTTCTGCTTCAGGCTGCGGCCGGCGCCGGTCACCCCGGACTTGGCGTCGACGACGATGTCGCTCGCATCGACAAGACCGGCCGCGACGAGGGGAATGAGCGACAGCAGCGTCGCGGTCGGATAGCAGCCGGGGCAGGCGACCAGCCGGGCATCCCGGATCGCCGTGCGATAGTGCTCAGTCAGGCCGTAGACGGCTTCGGCCTGCAGATCCATCGCCAGATGCTCATGGCCGTACCAGGTCCTGTAGACGTCCGGGTCGCGCAGCCGGAAGTCCGCGGACATGTCGATGAACTTGATGCCGGGATGCTCGGCCAGCACCGACTTGGCGATCTCCTGGGTGGTGCCGTGCGGAAGGCCGCAGAAGACGGCATCGACCATCGACCAGTCGGCCTCTTCGATGGTGGTGAGGCCGGGCAGATCGACGAAGCCGAATTGCGGGAAGACCTCGGCCATCGCCTTGCCGGCCTGGCTGTTGGCGGTCAAGGCCGCGATCTCCATCGCCGGATGCGCGAGAGCGAGCCGGACGAGGTCCGAGCCGGTGTAACCCGAGGCGCCGAGCACCCCAATCCTGATTCCCTTGGACATGAAAAATCTCCCTGGTTCCAAAGCTAGGCGAAAATCATCAGTGCCTAGCTTCGTCGCCGCTCCGCCAGCAGGCCGAGGTAGAACATGGCGACCGTCGCGCCGGCAATGGCTGTGATGTCGGCATGGTCATAGGGCGGCGCAACCTCGACGACGTCGGCCCCGACAAGATCAATGCCCGTCGTGCCCAGGCCCCGGAGGAGGGCAAGGGCCTCGCGGCTCGACAATCCTCCGGCGACCGGGGTGCCGGTTCCCGGCGCGAAGGCCGGATCGAGGCAGTCGATGTCGAAGGTGCAATAGACAGGGTGATCGCCGACGCGATTGCGGATACGATCGAGGACCCCGGCGACGCCGATGGCGTCAAGCGCTTCGGCGGAGACGAGTTCAATGCCGCAATCTTCCGGCGCGACCGTTCTGATGCCGACCTGGATCGAGTGCGACGGGTCGATCAGGCCCTCGCGCACCGCGCGGCCGACGAAGGTTCCATGGTCGATCCGGTCGCCGTCGTCGGGCCAGGTGTCCTGATGGGCATCGAACTGGATCAGCGCCATTTGGCCGTACCGCGCGGCGTGCGCCTTGAGCAGCGGATAGGTGGCGAAATGATCGCCGCCGAGCGACACGAGCTGAGCGCCGCTTGCGACGATCTCCGCCGCCTGGGCCTCGATCTGGCCGGGAATGTCGGCCGGCTTTCCATAGTCGAAAGCGCAATCGCCATAGTCGACGACCGCGAGCGTTTCGAAGGGATCGAAGCCGAAGGGGTGCTGCGGATCGCCGTCGAAGATCGCGGAAGCCCGCCGGATCGCCTGAGGCCCGAAGCGACACCCCGGCCGGTTGGATACGGCGGTGTCGAAGGGGATGCCCCAGACGACGGCGTCGATGCCGGCGAGATCGCGCGAATAGCGCCGCCGCATAAAGGACAGCGCGCCGCCGTAGGTCGGCTCGTGGCTGCCGCCCCTGAGATCGCCAAGGAAGGCATTGTCCGTTGGCCGCGGCCGGATCGGATCGTTCATATCCGCCTCGCCTTTTCGGGGTTCTCGCCTACTGCCGAAGCAGGCGGCTGCCGCCAGTCAGAACAATCCCAGCCGAGCTCACGCTCCACCGCGTCGATATCGGCGCTGAGATATTGGTAGGCCGCGTTCCAGTCCTCGAGGCCGATCGGGGGAACGACGCCGACGTTATCGTGGATCGGGGCGGGACGGGCAAATTCCGACAGCGGCGCGACGCCGAGGAAACGGCAAACCTGGTCCGTCACGCCGAGCTGGTCGGCGAAGAACTCCTCTGACTTGACGAAGAGGAGCTGCTCCGGGGGAAACAATGCCTTCACCCGGCGGATCTGCTCAGCATAGAGGCTGCGGCCGATATGCGAGCGCCGGACGTTCTGGTAGTCGGGATTGCGCCCCATCGCCTTCATTTCCCGCCGCAGCCGCTTCTGGAACGGCCCGATATGGAGGTTGCGGAACTTGGGCCGCCGGCTCTTGCGGACGTAGTGGCCCCATTGCGAATAAGCCCGCCGCACCGGGCTCCGCAAAAGCACGAAGATGCGGATGTCGGGATTGTAGGCCTGGATCCTTTCGACCGCGTGACGCCAGTAGATGTAGACCGGCGTGATCTCGCCGGTGATCTGCCGGTCGAAATAGAAATGGCGATGGAGGTCGTCATAGTCGCCGGACAGCGGCCGGTGGTCGGGACCGAACCGGTCGTCCTTCTCGAACCAGTGCAGCTCCTTCCGCCGATACATCTCGATCTGGGGATGGAGGGCAAGCAGCTGGTGGAGCGTGGTCGTCCCGGTCTTCTGCGCGCCGATGCCGATGAAGTCGAGCTTGCGCGCGGCGCGCCGGCTGGCCGCGCCGATACCGCGCAGACCGAGCAGTTCCCTGATTTTCGGCGTCATGTCCATGGCGGTCGAATGACCTGCGGCAATTCAAGACGACAATAGAAAAAGGGGCGCGCCGGTGGGCCCGCCCCTTGGTTCCGAAATCCGCGCCGGAAAGATCAGCGCTTGGAGAACTGGAACGAGCGGCGGGCCTTCGCCTTGCCGTATTTCTTTCGCTCGACGACGCGGGAGTCGCGGGTCAGGAAGCCGGCCTTCTTGAGCTGGCTGCGCAGCTCGGGCTCGTAGTAGGTCAGCGCCTTCGAGATGCCGTGACGAAGCGCGCCGGCCTGGCCGGACAATCCGCCGCCGGAGACGGTCGCCTTGATGTCGAACTGGCCGGCGCGGTCGGCATGGACGATCGGCTGCTGGACGATCATCTGAAGCACCGGGCGGGCGAAGAACTCGGTGAAGTCCTTGTTGTTGACGATGATGCGGCCGGCACCGGGGCTGAGCCAGACGCGGGCAACGGCGTCCTTGCGCTTGCCGGTGGCATAGGCGCGACCATAGCCGTCGAGCTTCTGGACATGGACCGGCGCGGCCGGCTCCTCCGCCGGGGCGAGGTCCTGGAGGGACTGCAGATCAGCTGCCATGGTCAGGCGGTCCTTACATTCTTGGCGCTCATCGCGCCGATATCGATCTTCTCCGGCTGCTGGGCCTCGTGCGGATGCTCGGAGCCCGCATAGACGCGGAGATTCTTGAGCTGGCGCCGGGCGAGGGGGCCTTCGGGCATCATCCGCTGGACCGCCTTCTCGACGACCCGCTCCGGGAACTTGCCCTCGAGGATCTGACGCGCGGTCCGCTGCTTGATGCCGCCGGGATGTCCGGTGTGCCAGTGGTAGAGCTTGTCCTCATGCTTGCGCCCGGTGAGAGCCACCCGGCCAGCATTGATGACGACGACATTGTCGCCGCAATCGACGTGAGGTGTGTAGGTCGGCAGATGCTTGCCGCGAAGCCGGCGGGCGACGAGCGCCGCGAGACGGCCGACAACGGCGTTCTCGGCGTCGATCAACACCCATTTCTTCTCGACTTCCGCGGGTTTGGCGGAATAAGTCTTCATGGATCATGTCCGTGCAAGATGGCAGCCGCGCCGGTGGCGCGATTTCGATGGAGCTTCTAGTCGTCGGACGAAGCTCCGTCAAGGCCTTTCAGTGGCGAAAAATGCAATTATTTCAGGCCGATATGGAAACGGTACAATGATACCGTAAGAAGTCGCGCCGCGCCGCCTATCAATGTGCCCGGTCCCTGCCTTCCCGAGGATCAGCCGTCCTCCCAACCTCCCCGGTCTCATGGAAACCGCGCCCGAACCGCTGACCTATTCCGACGATCTGATCCTGTCCATCCTGCGGTCGGTGAAGACGATTGCGATGGTTGGCGCGACACCGAATCCCGCCCGGCCCGCCTATCTGGTGCTGAAATACCTGCTGTTGCAGGGCTTCCACGTCATCCCGGTCAATCCCGGGCATGCCGGCAAGACGCTGCTGGGGCAGACGGTCTATGCCAAACTCGCTGATATTCCCGAACCGATCGACATGGTCGAGATCTTCCGGCGCTCGGAAGCGGCGGAGGGGATCGTCGACGAGGCGCTGAAGCTCTATCCCCTGCCGCGCGTGATCTGGATGCAGCTCAGTGTCCGCAATGACGCCGCTGCCGCCAAGGCCGAAGCGGCGGGGCTGACCGTTATCATGGATCGGTGCCCCAAGATCGAGTACGGCCGCTTGTGTGGCGAGATCGCATGGTTCGGCGTCAATTCGCGCCAGATCAGTTCGCGCCCCCGGCAAGCACCGGCCCAGTTCCAGCGGATGCGCATCCAGGCGAAGGATTGATTTCGCGCGCGCGGCTCGCTTGAGAACGAAATTTCGTCTCGCGTGGCGTCTGCGATCGTCTAAGAGTTTGGCTTCCCATCGGTTCCCCTTTACGGATATGCCCATTCGCAGGGGCCATCAGCGCCCGATCACGGAGAGAAACGACGATGAGTGAAGACCGCGAACCCGGCTTTGCCACCCTGGCCATCCACGCCGGCGCCCAGCCGGACCCGACCACGGGCGCCCGGGCGACCCCGATCTACCAGACGACGTCCTACGTCTTTAACGATGCGGATCACGCTGCTTCCCTGTTCGGGCTCCAGGCGTTCGGCAACATCTATACCCGCATCATGAGCCCGACCAGCGGCGTGATCGAGGAACGGATGGCGGCTCTCGAGGGCGGTACCGCGGGGCTCGCCGTCGCTTCCGGGCACGCGGCCCAACTCGTCACGCTGCATGCGCTGATGACGCCTGGCGACGAGTTCATCGCGGCGGGCCAGCTCTATGGCGGTTCGATCAACCAGTTCAATCATTCGTTCAAGAGCTTCGGCTGGAACGTGAAATGGGCCGACATCGACGATGTCGAGAGCTTCGAGCGGGCGGTATCGCCGAAGACCAAGGCAATCTTCGTCGAGTCGATCGCCAACCCGGGGGGCGCGGTCACGGACATCGAGGCGGTGGCGGCGGTTGCCAAGCGGGCAGGGGTGCCGCTGATCGTCGACAACACGCTCGCCACGCCGTATCTGTGCAAGCCATTCGACTTCGGCGCCGACATCGTCCTGCACTCGATGACGAAATTCATCGGCGGGCACGGCAATTCGATCGGTGGCATGATTGTCGACGGCGGCAAGTTCAACTGGATGGCGTCCGACCGCTATCCGATGCTCTCGCAGCCGCGCCCGGAATATAACGGCATGGTGCTCGGCGAGACCTTCGGCAACTTCGCCTTCGCGATCGCCTGCCGGGTGCTCGGCCTCCGCGATCTCGGACCGGCCATCTCACCGTTCAATTCCTTCCTGATCCTGACCGGTTCCGAAACGCTGCCGCTGCGGATGCAGAAGCACTCGGACAATGCCAAGGCGGTGGCCGAGCATCTGGCGGGCCATCCCAAGGTGACCTGGGTCAGCTATGCCGGCCTACCCGGCGATCGCTACCACACCCGGGCACAGAAATATTGCCCAAAGGGTGCCGGCGCCCTGCTGACCTTCGGGGTCGAAGGAGGCGCCGACGCGGGCGTGAAGCTGGTGTCGGCCGTCGACCTCTTCTCGCATCTCGCCAATATCGGCGACACGCGGAGCCTCATCATTCATCCCTGGTCGACGACGCATAGTCAGCTCACCGAGGATCAGCGCAAGGCGGCGGGAGCCGGCCCGGATGTCGTCCGCCTTTCGGTCGGCATCGAGGACGTCGCCGACATCATCGCCGATCTGGATCAGGCGCTGGCGAAGACGTAAGATAGCCGGCGCGCGGCGGCGGTTCCGTCGCGCGCCGCACCAGCCCTTACTCCCTAGACACTCCCTCATGGACGCTCTCGAACTTCTCAAGACCCGCCGGTCGATCACGGCGCCGTTTCTCGACCAGCCGGCCCCCGACGACGAACAGCTTCGGGAAATCCTGACGATCGCTTCCCGCGTGCCGGATCACGGCAAGCTCGCGCCGTGGCGGTTCATCGTCTTCCGGGGCGATGCGGGCGCGGAGGCCGGAAAGGCCCTGGCCACGCTTTTCGTGCAAAAGAAGCCGGATGCGGATGAGGAGCGGATCGCCGAGGAACGGAATCGCCTGGCGCGCGCGCCGCTCGTCGTCGGCGTCGTCAGTACCGCCGCTCCCCACGTGAAGATCCCGGAATTCGAGCAGCTCCTCTCGGCCGGGAATGCCGCCATGCTGACGGTGATGGCGGCGCATGCGCTGGGCTTCGCCGCCCATTGGGTGACCGAATGGATTTCCTACGACGAGGACGCCGGCCGGATTCTCGGCTTGCGTCCCGGCGAGCGCTTCGTCGGTTTCGTTCACATCGGCACACCGACGGTTCCGCCGGTGGACCGGCCGCGGCCGGCGCTCGATGACGTCGTAGAATTCTGGAAGCCCGCCGACTCGAACGCCTGACGGGCCCTCGACCGGACACATGTCCGGCCAGCGACTTTCAGTCGGCAAGGTTGGTTGATCCGTCGGTCCGTCATCGGGCGAGATGGCGGAAACCGGCGCAATTCATGGTGAACCGATCGTTAATCACTTTCGGGTCAGCATGGGTCCGATCGTTCCGAGAGGGTCCATGATCGTCCAGCAATTCCTCCATTTCATGGAGACCGCTCCTTCCGACCGGCGAGCCCTGGCGGTCCGCTCGCTGGCGCGGGCCTATCTCTATTCCGACATCGACGACACGACGCGGGCCGAGATGGAAGCGGCGATGACGGTCGTCATGGACGATTCCGCCGCCGAGGTTCGTCGCGCCCTTGCCGACACCCTGTCTCCGGCCCTCGAGGCACCGCGCCACATCATGCTGGCATTCATCGCGGACGTGACCGAGACCGCGGTGCTGGTGCTGTCGCGCTCGCCCGTCTTCCTGGATTCCGAACTCGTCGATATCGCCGCCGGCGCCGAAGACGCGCTTCAGATGGCGATCGCCTCGCGGCCGCGGCTGTCGAACGCCGTTTCCGCGGCGATCGCCGAGGTGGGGGAGCGGGACACATGCCTGCGCCTCCTGCAGAACAGGGGCGCCGCCGTGGCGCGTATCAGCCAGCGACGCATGGCGGAGCGGTTCGGCGACGATCCGGAAATCCGGGAGGCGCTGCTGCAGAAGCCGGATCTGGCATCCGATGTCCGGCAGATGCTCGTCCTGCGCCTCAGCGATGCGCTCGGCGAACTGGTCGTGCATAAATCCTGGGTGAGCGAGGATCGTGCGAGGAATCTCACCCGCGAGGCGCGCGAGCGCGCCACCGTTGCCATTGCCGCCGAGACCGAGACGGAAGAGCTGACCGCGTTGGTGGAGCATCTGCGGGTGACCGGGCAGTTGACCACGGCGCTCCTGCTGCGGGCAATCTGCGCCGGCAATGTCGCCATGTTCGAGACCGCGTTGTCGGTTCTCGCCCATGTCCCTGAGGAACGCGTCACGAGCCTGATCCGCTCAGGCCGCAAGCAGGCTTTCCGGGCGATTTACGACAAGGCCGATCTGCCCGCCATGGCCTTCGACGCGTTTGACGTGGCGCTCGACACCTGCCGCGAAATTGCCGAACGGGGCGGTCCCCGGGACCGTTACCGCTTCACCCTGCATCTGGTCGAGTCCGTCATCGCGCGCTACCGCGAGATCACCGACGGCGAAGTGAACGAGCTGACCGGCATGCTGAGACGCTTCGCCGCCGACCAGGCCCGCGAAGCCGCTCGTGACTATGCGCGGACGGCGATGGTCGCGTAGCCCGGCGCTACAAGGGAGGCGGACGGCCTCCGGGGACGCGACCCCGCGCTAGTAGCGGAACTGCTCCGAGAGGATCCGCTCGTCCCAGGAGTGGTCGGGGTCGAACATGATCAGGCTTTCGGCCTTGAGCTCCTGCTTGACGACGACCTGAATGACCGACTTGAACTCGACGTTGTCGGCGACCGCGTTGACCGGGCGCTTCTTCGATTCGAGCATCTCGATCGTGATCTCGACGCGATCCGGAACCAGGGCTCCACGCCAGGTGCGTGGCCGGAAGGCGCTGATCGGCGTGATCGCAAGGAGCGGCGCGTAGATCGGCAGGATAGGGCCGTGGGCGGAGAGGTTATAGGCGGTGCTGCCGGCGGGTGTCGCGACGAGGATGCCGTCGCAGATGAGCTCGGCCATCCGGATCTTGCCGTCGATCGCAATGCGCAGCTTGGCGGCCTGGTAGGACTGGCGCAGCAGCGAGACCTCGTTGATCGCATAGGCGGTGTGCTTCCTGCCGTTGCGATCTGTGGCGATCATCGCCAGCGGGTGAACCACGGTGGTGAGCGCGGCGTCGATACGGCCGCGCAGCCCGGTCGCCCTGAACTCGTTCATCAGGAAACCGACCGAACCACAATTCATGCCGTAGATCGGCTTGCCGCTGTCCATGAACTTGTGGAGGGTCTGGAGCATGAAGCCGTCGCCGCCGAGGGCGACGATGACATCGGCCTTGCCCGGCGTGACCCGCCCGTAGCGGGCGGCGAGCCGGTCGCGGGCGGCCCTTGCCTCCGCCGTTTCGGCGGCGATGAAGGCGATGGCCTTGCGCTTTCTTGCCTTCGACCTGGTCGCCATGATCTCCCCCAGAGCAGGCGGAGGAGGTAGCATGGCAATCGGCTATTTCCAATGTCATGTCGCAGGGTTGCGGCGGATCGACGCCAGCCGGAAGGTTTCTACTTTGCCGGTTGCGACCGGGGATCGCGGGGGCTAGTTGTCGGCTCCGCCCGAGACCAATCACCCAGAGGCGCGTGATACATGCCCGCAGAAGCCGCGCGGTTCGTGCTTACCCTGTCCTGTCAGGATCGGCGCGGCATCGTTGCCGCGGTCGCCAATTCCATCGCCTCGCAGGGCTGCAATATCGTCGAGAGCGCGCAATATGGCGATCCCGAGGCGGAACGCTTTTTCATGCGCGTCTCCTTCTCGGCGCCGGAGGCGGTTACGGTCGAGAGTTTCTCAAGTGGTTTCGAGCCGGTGGCCGCCGGCTATGGCTTCGACTGGCAGGTCCACGACCTCGCGGTGAAACCCCGAGTGCTCATCCTGGTCTCCAAGTTCGGCCACTGCCTCAACGATCTGCTCTATCGCAATTCGATCGGTCATCTGCCGATGGAGCTGGTCGCCGTGGCGTCGAACCACGAGACGATGCGCCGGCGGGTCGAGGCGGAAGGCGTTCCCTATCTCCATCTCCCGGTCACGGCTGCGACCAGGGCGAGCCAGGAGGCCGATCTGTCGGCGCTGATAGCCCGGGAAAATATCGAGCTCGTCGTGCTCGCCCGCTACATGCAAATCCTCTCCGAAGGTTTCGCCACAGAGCTCGCGGGCAGGGCGATCAACATCCACCACTCCTTCCTGCCGAGCTTCGTCGGGGCGAAGCCCTATCACCAGGCGCATGCGCGGGGCGTCAAGCTGATCGGCGCGACCGCCCATTACGTCACGCCGGTGCTCGACGCGGGACCGATCATCGAGCAGGACGTCGGCCGGGTCGACCATTCGATGTCGCCGGAAGAACTCCTGGCGATCGGCGGCGACATCGAGGCGACCGTGCTGGCGCGGGCGATCAAATTCCATCTCGAGCACAGGGTGCTGATCAATGGCGAAAGGACAGTCGTCTTCCGCTAGCGGCAATGCAGCGATCATCGACGGACGGGCGGTGGCCGCGCGGGTGACCGAACGGGTCGCCGAGGAGACAAGGCGGTTAAGGGCGGAAGCTGGCGTCGTGCCGGGACTTGCGGTGGTGCTGGTGGGCGATGACCCGGCGAGCCATGTCTATGTCGGCGCCAAGGGGCGAAAGGCCGATGAGCTCGGCTTTCACTCGGTCCAGCACACGATGGCGGCGACGACCAGCGAGGAAGAATTGCTGGCGCTGGTCGAGGCCCTCAACGGCAATCCCGAAATCCACGGAATCCTGATCCAGCTGCCGCTTCCCTCTCATATCGATACGGACCGCGTGATCGAGGCGATCCGGCCCGAGAAGGATGTCGACGGGCTGCATCCGGTCAATATCGGGCGGCTCGCGAGCGGCGCGGGAGAGGCCATGGTCCCGTGCACGCCGGCAGGCTGCATGATCCTGCTGCGCGGCGTTCTGGGAGATGGCCTCGACGGACTGGAGGCGGTCGTCGTCGGGCGATCGAACCTTGTGGGCAAGCCGATCGCCCAACTCCTGCTCGCCGCGAACTGCACGGTCACCGTCGCGCATTCCAGGACACGTGACCTCGCAGATGTGGTTCGCCGGGCGGATGTCGTGGTGGCGGCGGTGGGCCGGCAGGAAATGATCCGCGGCGACTGGATCAAGCCCGGCGCGACGGTGATCGACGTTGGTACGAGCCGCATTCCGGCGCCCGAAAGAGGCGAGGGGAAGATGCGGCTCGTCGGCGACGTCGCCTTCGATGAAGCCGTGGCGGTGGCCGGCGCCATCACACCGGTTCCCGGAGGCGTCGGGCCGATGACGATTGCCATGCTGATGGCCAATACCCTGATCGCCGCCTGCCGGAGTCTTGGGCAGCCGGTACCGAACCTTGGCTGAGGCCGTGAAAGGCCGACTTCAATCCGCCTCGGCCTGCCTCGCCAGGACAAAGTCGTGCCCGGCCACGTAGAACGGATTGGCGAGCCCGAGTTCCGATGCCCGTGCGCTGTCGTCCGTTTCGACGAACGGCTCGACGAGGCTGCTCTTCACTCCGAAGACCGCGTCTGAATCGAGATAGGGATCGCCGGCGACGAAGACGTGGGTGGTGACCGGTTCGAAGCCCGGCGCGCCGACGATGAAATGGATATGGGCCGGTCGCATCGGGTGACGCCCGAGCGCGGTCAGCATTCCACCGACCGGTCCATCGGTCGGAACGGGATAGGATGATGGCCTGACGGTCCTGAAGTAGTAGCGGCCGTCCTTGCCGGTGGTGAAAAGCCCGCGAAGGTTCATATCCGGCTGGTCGGGATCCTGGACGTCGTAGGCGCCTTCCGACGAGCTCTGCCAGACATCGAGGCAAGCGCCTTCGATCGGATTGCCGTCGAGATCGAGGACGCGCCCGGAGACCCAGGCCGGGTCACCCTTGCCGTCGAGCGAGATCGTATCGCCCATCGTCCTTGGCGGCGCGCCGGCAACATGGAACGGGCCGAGCACCGTCGATTCGGTTGCGCCGGACGGCTTCCGGTTGTTGATCGCATCCGCAAGCATCGAGACGCCGAGGGTGTCCGAAAGAAGGATGAATTCCTGGCGCTTGTCGTCGCATATCTTGCCGGTGTCGGTCAGGAATGCGATCGCCGCCAGCCATTCCTCCTGCGTCGGTTCGACCTCGCGGATGACGGCATGAAGATGAGTGACGACGGAGGTCATGATCTCCCTCAGGCGCGGGCTTTCGCAGCCGGCCATGCGGTCGATGACCGCCGCGGTCGCGGACATTTCGTTGAAGTCACGCATTCCTCTGTTCCTCCCGGGCTGTCAGGCGGTCGGCCGCCTCCCTTGCCAGGCATTCTCAAGCAGCAGCCTTATCGCATGGGGCTCAATCGGTGCAGGGTTCGGATATGGCGTCGTGACGGCCAGTTCGGCCGCACGGTCGAGGCCCGTCCCGGACATGCCGATCTCGCGAAGCGAGGTGGGTGCGCCGGCGTCTTTCGCCAGATCGAAGAGCGCGCCAGGCGCGTCGTCAGAGGCCAGGGCGCGGGCGACCCTGGCCATGGCGTCGCCGGCATGGGGCGCGTTGAAGGCCGCGACATGGGGCAGGATGACCGTGTGGGTCTCGGCATGGGCCAGGCCGAAGCTGCCGCCCAGTATGTGGCAGAGCTTGTGGTGCAGGCCCATCGACGTGTTGCCGAGGACCAGCCCGCACAGCCATGCGCCGTAAAGGGCGCTGGCGCGGGCTTCGGACTCGTCGCCCGCGGCGGCAATGCCGGGGATGGCGGCGCCGAGGGCGCGTATCCCTTCCTCGGCCATCATCGATACCACCGGATTCCCGTCCGGCGCGTAGAGCGCCTCGACCGCATGGGCGATCGCATTCATGCCGGACGTCACGGATATCGCGGTGGGCAGGCCGAGTGTGAGGTCCACGTCATAGATGACGGCTTCGGGAAGAATGCGGGGGTCGCGGACGGTTACCTTTTGACCGTCCGCCGTCTCGCCGAGGATATCCGTCATCTCCGAGCCGGAATAGGTTGTCGGTATGATCAGTTGCGGAAGGTCCGTCCGATAGGCGATGGCCTTGGCGAGGCCGGTCGTCGACCCGCCGCCGATCGCAACGACACCGTCTATTTCATTCGCGGTGACAACCGCCATCGCCTCTTCGGTGACCTCGACAGGTGTGTGCATGCGCGCCTTGGAAAGGATTGCGGCGCACCGGTCGCCGAGGTAGCCCGCTGCCATGTCGGCGAGCCGAGCCTGACCGGGCGTCGATACGACCAGCGCGCGGGCAATGCCCAACCGTTCGGCTTCTTCCGCAAGCCGGTCACGGGTTCCCGAACCAAAGACAACCCGGCTCGGCGAGGACTGATAGACAAAGCCGGGTATCACCGGTCTGCCTCCGTCTTCAGATGGCCAGCCAGCCTCCGTCGATGGCGAGGACGTGACCGGTCACCATGCTCGAGGCGCGGCTGGCGAGATAGAGGATGCCGCCGGCCATCTCCTCCGGTTCCGCGAAACGTCCCATCGGCGTCCGCCCCTCGATCGCAGCGACCATTTCCTCATCCTCGCGGAGTTTGACGGTGAGCTGGGTCTTCACGAAGGTCGGGGCAATCGCGTTGACCCGGACGCCACGCGGTGCCCATTCGGCGGCAAGACCGCGGGTGAGGTTCACCAATGCCCCCTTGGTCGAATAATAGCCAATGCTCGGGAACAGGCCGCCGCCGGAGAGGCCCATGATCGACGAGACGTTGATGATCCGCCCGTCGCCGGCGGCCAGCATGTGCCGGCCGGCCTCACGGCAGGCGACGAAAGCGGCGGTCAGGTTGACATCGAGGATGTCGTGCCAGTCCTGGGACGAGAATTCCTCGGTCGGAATGCGTCGGGTTATGCCGGCATTGTTGACGAGGATGCAGAGGCTGCCGAATTCGGCATAGGCCTTGGCGATCGTATCGACGATTGCCGATTCATCGGCGACATCGAGCGCATAAGCGATCGCGTCACCTCCGGCATGGTTGATTTCCGCGGCGACCGTCTTGGCGGCATCGCCGTCGACGTCCGTCACCGCGACGCGGGCTCCGGCCGAGGCCAGCGTCGTCGCCGCCATCTTGCCGATGCCGGAACCCGCTCCGGTGACCAGGGCGACATCACCATCGACACGAAAGAGATCGAAGACGTTGAAGGGCGTTTCCATAGCGCTCACCAGAATTCGGGCAGCGGTGTTTCCGCTCCGCGTTTTGATTGAAGGGCGGCATAGTGCCCGTCGTAATAGAGAAGTGGCGGTCTGTCCTCGGCCTCCATATTCAGAACATGGCCGATGAAGATGGTGTGATCGCCGCAATCATGGCTCGCAGCGAGGTCGGCGGTGATCCTGGCGGAGACGTCGACGAGAGCGGGGATTGCATCGATCTCGATGAAGCGGGGGGCGAGGTCGGGCACCAGGCGGCCGGCGAAGTGGTTGGCGTGGTCGGTCTGTCCGGCGGCAAGGATATTCACCGCGAAACGTCGGGCCTCGATGAGATAGGCGTGCATATGCGCCCGCCTGGCGACCGAAACGACGCAAAGCGGCGGATCAAGCGAGCCAGACATGAACGCGTTCGCCGTCATGCCATGGGCTTTGCCGCCCGATTTCGCCGTAATCACCGTGACGCCGGTGGCAAACCGCCCCATGACCTTTCGGAAATGCAGCGGATCGATCTCATGCGACTGCGCAGTCCGATTCATCGATCCAGTCTAGTTGCTTCGACGCCTCGCGTGTTAGCTCAATTCGGTGGAACAGGTAAGGAGTCGGACCAGGAGACGTCTGCGGCCGCGAGGTCTGTGGCAATCGGCGGTGACCGTGCCTATCTGTCTGCGAACCTCAGGCGAAGACGGGGCGATACGTGGCACCAATCCCTGTAGATGGCGGCGCTCCGGCCGGTGAGGCAGTGACCGCCGCGTGGGCGGAGCCGGCCGACGAGGTCATCGACGCGCTCGCCAGCAGCCGGGCGGGGCTGACTGCCGCCGAGGCAGAGACGAGGCTCGAAACCTGCGGGCCAAACAGGCTGCCGGCGACGAAGGGGCGGAGCGCGCTCGCCCGGTTCCTCGGCCAGTTCACCAATATCCTGATCTACGTCCTGCTGGCATCGGCGGTCGTCGCGGCCTTTCTCGGCGAGCTGGTCGATGCCGGCGTTATTCTCGGCGTGGTCATCGCCAATGCCGCTATCGGCTTCGTCCAGGAGGGGCGCGCGGAACGCGCGCTCGACGCGATCCGGGGCATGATAACGCCGAGCGCCTCGGTAATCCGCGACGGGCAGCGATCGACGGTGGATGTCGAGGACCTGGTCCCCGGCGATATCGTGCTGCTCGAGGCAGGTGACAGGACGCCGGCCGACCTGAGGCTGATCAAGGCGCGCAATCTGCGGATCGAGGAAGCGGTCCTCACCGGTGAATCGGTTCCGGTCGACAAGGGGACGGACGCGGTCAAGGCGGACGCGGTCCTCGGCGACCGCACGTCCATGGCGTTCTCCGGCACGCTGGTCGTGGCCGGTCACGCGGCGGGGGTCGTGGCCGCGACCGGCGGATCGACCGAGCTTGGCAAGATCAGCAAGCTTCTCGGCTCGGTCGAGCCGATGACGACGCCGCTGGTCAGGCAGATGGATCGGTTCGCCGGACAGCTCACGGCGGCGATCCTGGCGATCGCCGTGGTCGGCTTCGGTTTCGCGGTGCTGGTCCGCGGCTACACCATGACCGATGCCATGATGGCAATGGTCGGTCTCGTCGTCGCGGCGATACCCGAGGGACTCCCGGCGGTGATGACCATCACGCTGGCGATCGGCGTCCAGCGGATGGCGAGACGCAATGCGGTTGTCCGGCGCCTGCCGGCGGTGGAGACGCTCGGGGCGGTATCGGTGATCTGTTCCGACAAGACCGGAACGCTGACACGCAATGAAATGACGGTCCGCAGCGTCGTGACCGCGGACGGCGAGGTGGCCGTCACCGGGGTCGGCTACGATCCGGATGGGGCCTTCGAGGCCGGAGGCGCCGCGATCGATGCGGCGGATGCTCCATTGTTGCGGGAACTCACCACCGCCGCCTTGCTGTGCAACGACGCGAGCCTGCGATCGAGCGAAAGTGGCTGGATCGTCGAGGGCGACCCGATGGAAGGGGCGCTCGTGTCCCTTGCGATCAAGGCTGGGCGCGAAGGCGATGGAACCCGCGAGAAATATCACCGCCTCGACGAGATCCCCTTCGATTCCCGCCATCGCTACATGGCAACGCTTCATCGTGTCGGGGAGGGCGGCCGGGTCATCTACATCAAGGGCGCTCCGGAGCGCATCCTGTCGCGTTGCCGCGAGCAGCTCGGTTCAACCGGCCCGGAGCCGATCGATCGCGACCGGTGGCATAGCGAGATCCATCGGCTCGCGTCGGATGGCCAGCGCATCCTGGCGCTCGGGATGCGGCGGGTCGAGGACGGGGCGGATCATCTGACCTCCGCCATTGTCGAGGAAGGCGTCGTCTTCCTCGGGATTCTCGGAATGATCGATCCCCCACGGGTCGATGCGATCGATGCCGTCGAGGAGTGCCGGGCGGCCGGGATCGCGGTCAAGATGATCACCGGTGATCATGCCTCGACCGCCTCGGCGATCGGCCGGCAGACCGGGATCCTCGACCATGACAGGGTGGTCACCGGAGACGTTCTCGACGATCTCGACGAGGCCGGATTCCGCGAGGCGGCCCGGCACACGGCGGTCTTCGCGCGGACCAGCCCAGAACACAAGCTGAGGATCGTCGAGGCGCTGCAGGCGGAGCACGGGATCGTCGCCATGACCGGCGACGGGGTCAATGATGCACCGGCCCTGAAGCGCGCCGATGTCGGGGTCGCAATGGGAAGAAAAGGCACCGAGGCGGCGAAGGAAGCCGCCGAAATGGTGCTGCTCGACGACAACTTCGCGTCAATCGTCGCCGCGGTGCGTGAAGGGCGCACGGTCTACGACAACCTGAAGAAGGTGATCGGCTGGACACTGCCGACGAGCGGCGGCGAGGCCCTGGTCATCCTCGCCGCCGTTCTGATGGGTTTGGCCTTGCCGGTCACCCCGGTGCAGATTCTGTGGATCAACATGGTCACCGTCATCGCGCTCGGGCTGACGCTGGCCTTTGAGCCGACGGAACCGGGCGCCATGCGGCGACCGCCACGTTCGTCAAACGAGCCGCTGCTGTCGGGCTTCCTGATGTGGCGCGTGATCTTCGTCTCGGCGCTCTTCGTCATCGGCGCTTTCGGGATGTTTTTCTGGGCGCTCGAGCGCGGTCTCGATCTGGCGGAAGCGCGGACGATCGTGGTGAATACCATCGTCGTGATGGAGATCTTCTACCTGTTCAGCATCCGGTACCTCCATATGACGTCGCTGACGCTTCGTGGCCTCCTGGGGACGCCGGCCGTGCTGATCGGGGTCGCTATCATCGTCGTGGCCCAGCTCGTCTTCACCTACGCCCCCTTCATGCAGGTCCTCTTCGACACGCGGGCCATCGCGGTGAGCGACGGCATCGCCGTTATTGCGATCGGCATTGGCCTGCTGGCGGTGCTTGAGCTGGAGAAGCTGATCCGTCGGGGGCTGGGCATTCGGGACCAGTGATGCTCGACAAAAGGAGGCTTGGTTCTGCCACAGAGCGGGCATAACCTTGTCGATGAGCGGAATCACAACCAAACACCGGACGTTCGGAGATTGATCACCGTGATCAACAAGCAAGCTCTTTCGCGCCGTTTGCGCGCCACCCTTGCCGCGGCCCTCGGACTGGGCCTGATGGCGGCGCAGGGGATCGAGGCGGCGTCGGCATCGACCCTTGAAGACGTGCGCGGCCGTGACAAGCTGATCTGCGGCATCAGCGAGGGATTGGCGGGATTTTCGGACAAGGACGAGGCGGGTAACTGGTATGGCTTCGACGTCGATTTCTGCCGGGCCGTCGCCGCTGCCGTGCTCGGTGATCCTCAGAAGGTCGACTATGTCCAGCTTTCGGCGAATGACCGCTTCAAGGCCTTGACCGATGGCAAGATCGACCTGCTGTCGCGCAACAGCACGTGGACGATGTCGCGCGATCTCGATCTCGATCTCGATTTCGCGGGTATCGCCTATTACGACGGGCAAGGTTTCCTTGCGCATGCCGTCGACGGGATGACGAGCGCGCTCGAACTCAACGGCGCGAGGATTTGCGTCGTCAGTGGCACGACCACCGAGGAAAACGCGGCGGAATATTTCGCAGATAATGGAATGGACGTGACGTTTCTGCGCTTCGCCGACAGGGGCCAGGCCCGGAAGGCCTATGCGTCCGGTGAATGCGATGTCTATACCGCGGACAGTTCGGCCCTGGCGGCCGAGCGATCCCTACTGGACGTTCCGGACGATCATGTGATCCTCAGCGAGGTGATCTCGAAGGAACCCCTTGGGCCGGTCACACGCGAGGGCGATCCGCAATGGACCGAGCTGGTCCGTTGGGTGCTCTACGGGCTGATCAATGCCGAGGAAGCGGAACTCACCGCGGCATCGGTCGACGAGAAGACCGGTGATCCGGCCAAGCGCCACAAGGCGATGCAATTCGGTGCGCCGGGCGTCAAGGAATTTGGCCTGAGTGACGATTGGCTGATCGTCGTGCTGAACGCCGTTGGCAACTACAGCGACATCTTCGAAAGAAATCTGGGGGAACAGACTCCGCTTGCTCTGCGTCGCGGGGTCAATGCGTTGTGGACGCGCGGCGGGATCCTCTACGCCCCGCCAATGCACTAGCCGGCGCGTCATGAACCGCTTACGGAGTCCCGAAGTGAACCGATCGATAGTCCTCTTCGCAGGCCTGCGCGCGATTGTGCTGGTCATCGTCGCGGCCTGTGCTTCCCCCGTGTTCGCACAGACCCGGCTCAGTTCCCAGGATCTGGCCGCCGTCCGGGTCAACATCGTCGACCTGCTGGCCAACGAACCAAACCTGCCGCTCCCGGTCCGCCAGCGGCAGGAGGCGCTCGCGACCTATTACAGCGAGCAGAATGGCGACCTTCTCTGGCTCGGTCAGGAACGCGCACCGGCCTTCATCGAATGGCTCCGCTCGGCGGCCGATGACGGACTGGATCCCGCCTCGTATCCCGCCGACCAGCTCGTCAGCCTGAACGAGGCCGTGCCGGTGACCGATGCCCGCGGTCGCGCGATTATCGAGCTGCATTTTTCGGCGGCGTTCCTCGAATACGCTTCCGACCTCAAGGTCGGGCGGTTCCTGCCCAGGAAGGTCGATCCGAATTTCTTCCTGCAAAAGCGGGAGATCGATCAGGTCGCCGCGCTGGATCAGTTGGCGGCAGCCGAGAACCTCGATCAGTTCTTCATCAGCTGGCAGCCGAGCGCTCCGGAATATGCGGCGCTTCGGGTCGCGCTGAGCGACTATCGGGCGCTGCTTGCGAATGGCGGATGGCCGACCGTGCCCCTCGGGGATTCCCTGAAGCCGGGGATGACCGATCCCCGCGTGCCGGCCCTGCGGGCGCGGCTCGCGGTCACCGACGGGGCGTCTCCGGTGGCTCCGCCGGGGGCAGAGGACGTCTACGACGACGAGCTCGTCGCGGTGGTCAGGAGTTTCCAGAAGCGACACGGGCTCGATGTCGACGGGATCGCCGGCAAGGCGACCATCGTCGCGATGAACGTCCCGGTCGAGGACCGCATCGAGGAAATCGTCGTCGCGATGGAGCGGTGGCGCTGGATGCCCGAGTCGCTCGGCAGCAAGTACGTGATGGTCAACATCGCCGGCTTCGAATTGAAGCGGGTGAGCGATGGCAAGGTCGAGGAGAAGATGGCGGTGGTGGTCGGCAAGCCGTATCACCGGACGCCGGTTTTCAGCGACGAAATCCGATATCTCGAATTCAACCCCTACTGGAACGTGCCGGCCGGCATCGCCATCAAGGAAGAGCTGCCGAAGCTCAAGAAGAATCCCGCTGCGCGCGCGGCGGCCGGTTTCGAGGCGGTGCAGGGCGACAAGGTCTATTCGCTGACGTCAATCAACTGGAACCGGTATGGTCCGGGCAACTTCCCGTTCCAGATCCGGCAACGGCCCGGGCCGAATAATGCGCTTGGCCGTGTCAAGTACATGTTCCCGAACCAGTTCAACGTGTACCTCCACGACACGCCGGCGAAGAGCCTGTTCAGCCGCTCGGATCGAGCATTCAGCCATGGGTGCGTGCGGTTGTCTCGGCCGCTGGAATTCGCCCCGCCGGTGCTGGCGGCGGGTGGCGTTTCCGGGTGGAACATGGCGCGGGTCAACAGCGTCATCGCCAGCGGCAAGCGGACGGTCGTGAATCTCGAAAAGCCGCTGCCGGTCCACATCACCTATTTCACCGCCTGGGTCGACCAGGGGGTGCCCAACTTCCGCGCCGACGTCTATGACCAGGACGAGAAGCTGATTGCCGCGCTTGGCGGCAAGTCGATCGCCTGGTAGCGGGATTTCCCGGTGGGTGCGGTCGGGGGGCGGGGCATGCCTGCACCGTCCCGGAGGTGCGGACCTAGCGCTGGCAGCTGATGTTGGTGAAGTGGGTGTTGCCCTTGAACTGCAGATAGAGATTCCTGGTGTTGGCCGGGGTGACAATCATCTGGAAGGGCTGCCATCCGGCATCCCGACGGTAGAGTTGTCCCTGGATTGAAACGGCGAGGCCGGACGGTCCCTGGTTGGTCATGCCCCATTGGCCTTCGCCGTAGACGGGAACCTGAAAGCCGAGCGACGGGCTGTAGTAGAACCCTTCCATCGTGTAGCTGGTATCGGGCTGCAGGGTCATCGCGAATTCCCAGTAATGCGTGGACAGCGGATCCTTGTTGAAGGGTTGCATGCTGTACTGGCATCCCCACTGCCCGGCGTACTGAGCGGCCCCCTGATCCTGCGCATAGGCGGGCCAACTCGGGGACAACAGACCGGCCGCGATCGCAACTCCGGCAATGAGGCGCAGTGGACTCTTCATGCGAGGCGTTCCCCCGGTTGATTGACGGCGAACCGTTTCGGCGCCAGCGGCGGAGAATACGCAACGCCGTCCGTGGTCGAAACCCCATCCCGATCGCAACCGGGTGGCGCGGCCCATGACGCGGCGACAGAGCCGGCGAAACGCGCAACAGAGCGGGACGATCGAGGAGTTGCTTCGCATCCGCAGGGAAGCGGGCGACACGGCCGCGATCCCGATCGGCCTGCTCGACGACCACGATGTTGACCCGGACCTCGAGGACGGAGGCGACGACGAGCCGTTGCCCGGCTGGACCACGACCGTGAACCAGGCCGCGAAAGGCCGGCACCGGTTCGGTTGCTTTGGGCCGCGGTCGAGCGGGAAACCGGCCGCCGGCTGGACGAGGACTTTTCGCCTGGCCCGGCCGATGAGCGAATGTTGGGCCTCTTCCTGATCGCGACCGCCACAACCCATTGGGGTTGCACGGAAGTCCGAAAAACGCCAAAATCTGGTTGTTCTCAAGGTTAGGCATCGACTGATGAGTCGATGCGCGTCAAAGGCCCAAGGCCTTAAGGTGTCGGAGCCGGCATCGGCTCGAACAAGAGGCAGACAAACTGCCCAGCTGTCCCTGGGAACTGACAACGATGAATCCGATTGCTTTTTGGGGCGCTTCTCGGGGCGGGAAGTGGTTTGGTGTGCATGGGATTCGGGCCCGGAACGCGTTCGACCGACAAGGCGTGAAACAGGACTGGGGCAATCATTGAAGGAGGGACATCATGAGTGATCTCACTCTCGAACAGATTGTCGAAAAGGCTAAGCGTCATGTACCGAGTGCTGAAGAACGGCGTGAACAGCGGATCAGCCTAATCATGGGGCTGCGTTCTCGCAGGTCGACCCTCACTCGTGAGGAAGTGACAAATTTCCTCGATCAAAACGAAGGCCATGTGTCGTCGTCGGCTGTGCGCACTGCCTCAGACGAGGAATCCGGATAAACCCGATCCCCGTTTGCTTGGGGGCGTTTCGGGGGGATGATCGACGACAATTGGGAGCTGCTCAACGGGCCAGCGGCCCATCATATTGAGCAGCTCAATTCGATCAGCGCAATCAACGTGCTTGAGGCGCTCGTCACTTTTCTGATTGCTTCGCGGCCAGCCGGATCGCCTTACCCAATGATGCCGAACGCGGGCGGCCTATGTGAACTGCATCGAAGCAGCACGCTATTTCTGCTCCATCGTCCAGGCGAATACCGAGACATAGAGGTAAATGTTCAGGACCTGGTCACCGGGGAGGTAGTGTTTCAGCCGCCGCCGTGCTCGGAGGTGCCGCACTGGATGGAGGATTTCTTCAACGAGCTCGGCAAGCTCTGGACAAGTGGCGATGCGCTCGATGTGGCGTCCTTCGTCCTCTGGCGGGTGAACTGGATCCACCCATTCAAGAACGGCAATGGCCGCACCGCGAGAGCGTTTGCCTATGCGTGTCTTTGCGCTCGGCTTGGAGTGATCCTGCCCGGTAGAACAACGGTCATCGATCAGATCATGCGGTCCCGCCCGGCCTACGAGGCGGCGATAAGGGCAGCAGATCAGGCAGCGGTGCAGGGCCAGCGCAACCTGGCACCTATGAAGCAATATCTGAACGGCCTCCTGCAGATTCAGATGGCGAGTATCTGAGGGCCGCCTCACTCGAACGGAAACGGATGCCACCCGCCGTCGGAACCTGCCCAGCTGGTATCTGGATCGTTGCACCGAGGCTCCCGCATGCCTGGCATCGCGCCGATCGGCGGATCACGTTGCTCGAGGCGTCCGGTCCCCACCGGATGATGCACGGAGCCAGGGCCATGGCGCATTGTGCCGGCAACTCTCGCAGGATACGAGGATCCAAGGCGTGAC
>NZ_JAGRLA010000188.1 GCF_020442045.1 Bauldia sp.
CGGCGCATTTCGGCAAGCTCCCCGACCCCTACCGCAAGCTCGACGGCTACTGAGCGCGCGCCCGCTCCAGCACCAGCGCGGCGGCCTTGAGCTCCGCGAGGCGCACCGCCCGGCGGGCGAGCGCCATCTCGTCCTGCCCCCACTGGCTCATCTGCCAGTCCTCGTCGACATGGGCGGCGCCCCAGGCTTCCTCGACCGAGAGCCGGCCCCTGGCCAGCGCCAGCGCGATGATCGCCGAGCCGGTCAGCGTCGTCGCGACGTGAAGCGCCGAAAGGCCGAGCGCGTCGAACGGCGCGACCGCCGCCTCGATCGCCGCGATGGCGGCGTCGTCCTGGGCGACATGGATGATGCTCTCGGCGAGCAACAGCCGGGCGCCGAGGTCGTCCCGCGCCCAGGCGACCAGCGGCCCCCAGGCCGCCTCCTCCGCAGCGGTCAGCCCCTCCGGTCCCTCCGCGCGGTAGCAGATCAGGTCGCTCCCGGCATGCGCCACCACGTCGGCGCGGACCGCATCGATCTCCCCCGACACCCGGTCGATCGCGGTATTGACGAGCCGGGTCAGCGGCATCCGGTCGGGGTTGATCGTTTCGACCTGCGCCTCCCATTCCGCCGCGATCGCCTGCGCCACCGCCTCGTCCTTGACCGCCAGCAGGTTCTTCGCCGGCGTGCGGGCCTGGCGCCCGTCGAGCAGGAGCCGATAGCCCTCTTCCCCGGCCTCGACCGAGGCTTGGCTGTAGAACCGCTTCGGCAGTTCGGGTTGCATCAGCCGCTTGGCGAGGGCGGACGCGTCGGTCGGCGCCTTGCGATCGGCCATCACTCCTCCTCGCCGCCGCGGTCGCCCATCTCGGCATCGAAGCCGAGCAGGTTCCAGCTCTGCAGCATGTGCGGCGGCAAGGGCGCCGAGACGTCGAGCGTCCCCCCCGAAGGGTGCGGAATGACGATCCGCCGCGCATGCAGGTGGAGCTTGTTCTGGATGCCGCCGGGGAAGTCCCATTCGTCCTCGGCGGAAAAATATTTCGCGTCGCCGATGATCGGATGGCCGATATGGGCGGCGTGGGCGCGCAGCTGATGGGTGCGGCCCGTCACCGGCCGCATGGTCAGCCAGGCGAGCTTCTGGCCGGCCTGGTCGACCACCGAATAGAGCGAGACCGCATGGCTCGCCTCGTCGCTGCCATGGCGGGCGACCTTCATCTTCTCGCCCTCCTCGCCCTCGCCACGGGCGAGCCAGGTCGAGATCCGGCCCTGCTTCGGCTTCGGCACGCCCTTGACCAGCGCCCAGTAGATCTTGCGGGTCGAGCGCCTGCGGAAGGCGGCGGCGAGGTGCTGGGCGGCGAGCCGGGTCCGCGCCACGACGATGACCCCGGAGGTATCGCGGTCGAGCCGGTGGACGAGGCGCGGCTTCTGCCCCTTCCGGTCGCGCAAGGCCTCCAGCATCCCGTCGAGATGCCGCGTCAGCCCGGAGCCGCCCTGGACCGCGAGCCCCGACGGCTTGTTGAAGACGAAGACCGCGTCATCCTCATGGAGGAGCATCGCCCGCAACTGGTCGAGATCGCCGCCCGTGCCGCTCGCCTTGCCGCCGCCCCTGGCGAGCGAAATCTGATGGTCCCCGCCAGCGCCACCGGGCCTTGCCGTACCGCCGGCCGGCATCGCTCCGGACGCCTCCGCGCCGCCCTTCTGGAGCGGCGGAATCCGCACCACCTGACCCGGTTCCAGCCGTGTGTTGGTCTTCACCCGCCCGCCATCGACCCGCACCTGGCCGGAACGGATCAGCTTCTGCAGGTGCCCGAAGGAAAGCTGCGGATAATGCTCGCGAAACCAGCGATCGAGGCGCATTTCGGCTTCGTCGGCATCGACGGTTCGGGTCTCGACTGCGGCCATGGCTGACATGATGCTCGGGGATCGGCCCGCCTCATAGCACCAAGTTGCGGACGATACGAGGCATTGGTGGTATGCCGATACGGATGACCGACAGCATCAGAAGGCACACGAGGGCGATTCCGGCGAGCATCTGGGTCCTCGGCTTCGTTTCCCTGCTGATGGACGTCTCCTCGGAGATGATCCATGCGCTGTTTCCGGTCTACCTGGTGACGGTCCTCGGCGCCTCCGCCCTCACGGTCGGCGTCATCGAAGGGGTCGCCGAGGCGACCGCGTCGATCACCAAGGTCTTCTCCGGCGCGCTGTCGGACTGGCTCGGCAAGCGGAAGGTCCTCGCCGCGCTCGGCTATGGCCTGGCGGCCTTCACCAAGCCGGTCTTTCCCCTTGCCCAGTCGATCGGCTGGCTCTTCGCCGCGCGCTTCGTCGATCGCATCGGCAAGGGCATCCGCGGCGCCCCGCGCGACGCGCTGATCGCCGATATCGCGCCGCCGGAGCTCCGCGGCGCGAGCTTCGGGCTTCGCCAGTCGCTCGATACCGTCGGCGCCTTCATCGGGCCGCTGCTCGCCATCGCGCTGATGGCCCTGACCGGCGACGACTACACCTTCGTCTTCTGGATCGCGGTCATCCCGGCCTTCCTCTCCTTCGGCCTCATCGCCACGCTGGTGAGGGAGCCTGAGCGGTCGCCGGCCCGCCGCAAGGTGCGGGCGCCGCTTTCCCGCGCCGAGCTCGGCCGGATGGGCCCGACATTCTGGTTGGTGGTCGGCGTCGCCGCCGTCTTCGCCCTGGCCCGCTTCAGCGAGGCCTTCCTGATCCTGCGCGCCGTCTCGGTCGGCCTGCCGCCCGCCTTCGCCCCGGCGGTGATGGTCGTCATGAACGTCGTCTACGCGCTCGCCGCCTACCCCGCCGGCATCCTGTCGGACCGGGTCGACCGCTTCGGCGTCCTGACCGTGGGGCTCACCCTCCTCGTCGCAGCCGACCTGGTTCTCGGCCTGACCGGAACCATCGCCGGCGTCGCGATCGGCGTCGCCCTGTGGGGGCTCCACATGGGTTTGACCCAGGGGCTTCTCGCGACGCTGATCGCCGACTCCGCGCCGGCCGAATTGCGCGGCACCGCCTTTGGCGTGTTCAACCTCGCCGGCGGAGTGGCGGCGCTGGCGGCAAGCGTCATCGCCGGCGGCCTGTGGGAGGCGATCGGCCCGGCTGCGACCTTCCTTGCCGGCGCGGTGTTCACGGCAATCGCCCTCGCGGGCCTGCTGGCTGTTCGCTCCCGCCTTGCGCAAAGCGCGAACAGGTTGCACGGTCAGGAAAAGGCGAATCGATGATCACCTATCTCTGGATCGGACTTGGCAGCGCCCTCGGAGGTATGGCCCGCTACTGGATGTCCGGCGTTATCGCGCGGACGGTCGGCGAGACGTTTCCCTGGGGCACCCTGGTCGTCAACGTCGTCGGGTCGTTCATCATCGGCTTCGTCGCGATCCTCACCGCTCCCGACGGCCGCGTCTTCCTCAGCTCGACCACCCGGCTCGCCCTGATGACCGGCTTCTGCGGCGGCTACACCACCTTCTCTTCCTTCAGCTTGCAGACGCTCAACCTCCTGAATGACGGGGAATATGTGTATGCTGGAGCCAACATCGTCATTTCCGTCGTTATATGCCTCGTCGCTGTGTGGGCCGGCGCAGCCGCCGCCAATGGCATCAACACCATGAGGTGGATCTAGCCATGAAGGTCCCGCGCGACGCCGTCCTGCTTCGCATCTTCATCGGCGAGGACGACCGGCACGGCAATACGCCGCTCTACGAAGCCATCGTGCTCAAGGCGCGCGAGATGGGGCTTGCCGGAGCAACGGTGCTGAGGGGGCCCATCGGCTTCGGCCATTCCAGCCACCTCCACACCACCAAGATCCTTCGGCTGTCGCAGGACCTGCCCATTCTCATCGAGATGGTGGATTCCCGCGAGAAGATCGATGCCTTCACGCCCGTGCTCGACACGATGATGGGAAGCGGGCTGGTGACGCTGCAGGAAGTCCAGGTCATCCAATATGGCGAGGAGCGGAACGGCGACTGACGGCGATCAGCCGGACGTCGGATGCTTCGTCGGGATCGCCTTCAGCCCGGCGACATAGGCCGCCGGAAAGCCGTGGTGAACGGCGCCGTCGATCAGGTGCTTCACGTAGCTCCGCGAAGGATGCCCGGGATCGGGCGAAGGGATCGCCACATAGGTCAGTGCCTCGACCGTGGTCCGATCCGGCCGCAGGACCCGGACGGTCCGCCGCAGGTAGCGGCTTTCATGCGCCCGGTCGGGAAAATGCCCCTCGCGGGCGTCGAGCGCGGCGAAATCCTTCCCGGACATCCGGTAGAGCGCGCCCCAGACCACGGCGCTCTCCGCCATCCCTCCGTCAACCGCCTCGATGCTGGCGACCGCGCACCGCCGGACCGGCGAATGCCGTGGAAAATGCAGCCGGTACCCGTCGAGCCGCGCCACCCCGATCAGCGGCGAGCCCGGACACCGCTCGGCCCACTGGACGGGATCGAGATTGGAGCCATAGGCGAAGTAGATCATTCACGCCCCGCCCGGCTTCCGGCCATTCCGCTCGTCGTCGAGGCGAACATACGCATCGAAATCCCGGAAAATACCTTCGAAAGACTCGATGTCGGCGCCCCACTTGTCGAGCCGCCGCCGGAGTTCCACGATCTGGTCCGGGGTCAGCTTGGCGCGAAAATAGGACGTGTCAACGAACCAGTCGGGCAGGTCCTCGCTCCGGACCCGGCGCCGGCCGTTTTGATCCAGGTCCTGGCGGCGTTCATCGACCATTTGATCCTCCCCCGGACGCGAGCCACGTCCCGGCCAGCCATCCCCTGTCGTCCTCCGGCTTGACCGGAGGGCAAGCGTAGGGCGGATTAGCGGAGCGTAATCCGCCATTTGGCCGCGATGCCCCGGTCACAACATCTCCGCTACGGCACCTTGCCACCCTCATTAATTGTATTTTTTCCACCCCCCTATTCAAGGCTGGTGTGCTCACCCATGATAAGCCTCCGGTCCACGGGATTTCGAATGACCGGATCAGGTGGATCCAACGGATGCGTTTCTCCAGTTCAGTCGATTCGGACCGGGTCGTGTTGCCGACCCTTGCGATGATCGTCGGCTGCCTCTGGACCGCCTGCAACGCCATCGCGGCCCCGGAAGGACCGCCGGCCGCGGACGACGTGATCTCGGTCCCCCAATCGGCGGCCGATCCGCTTGAGGTGCCGCTTCCCGGAAAAGCCGGGCTTCAAC
>NZ_JAGRLA010000189.1 GCF_020442045.1 Bauldia sp.
ACCGCACCCCGGCGGCCACTCCTGATGGACATTCTCCATATTCAGCCAATCCGCCAGGTCGGCAATATGGTCCGATGGCAGGACCGGCGCGTCTGGCGACGACGCTGACGCGCTTTCGGCTCGCTCCCCCCGCACTCATACGAGCCACTCCCTCCGCGGGCGGGCCCCGACTGACTGGCCCGTACATGATCACGCCGAGGAGGGGCACAAGTCATGACCGCAGGGGCGACGCCCCAAAGCAGGGTTGCCACGGTGCGACGCCCCGAAACCGGTCGTTCGAACGGGACCGGCGAACCCTGGGATAGCGCGGCCCGCAGATATATCGAACCGATCGATCCGGTCGCTTTCTGCGGCAGCAATTCAGAATTGCGTGGGCCTCGATCCGGCTGCGATCGTGTGGCGCGACGCCCCCGACCTCATGGTCTGGCGTCGGCCTCGCCGCGTTTCGAGAGATAGTTCCACACTTCGGAGATCACGACCGATCCCTCGCCCACGGCCGAGGCGACACGCTTGACGGATCCCGCGCGGACGTCGCCCACGGCGAAGATACCAGGGTGGGAGGTCTCGAAATTCGCGCTTTGCCCCACTGCGGCTCCAGTCAGGATGTAGCCGGCGTTGTCAAGCGCGACGAGTCCGGACAGCCAGTCGCAATCCGGCTGGGCGCCGGCCATCACGAAAACGGCGGAGGCGGGGATCCGCCTCCGGCCGGCGGCCGCGTCCTCTAGCTCGACCTGCTCGATCCGCTCGTTGCCGTGCAGCGCCACGACCGACGAGCCGAAGTGAACGGTTATGCGCGGGTCCACGGACAGCCGGCTCGACAGGTATTCCGACATCGACGTGGCCAGCGTCTGCCCGCGCACCACGACCTCGACGTGGTGCGCGGTCCGCGACAGGAACATCGCGGCCTGCCCGGCCGAATTCCCGCCGCCCACGACGATGGCACCGATGTTGCGGCACCGCCGTGCCTCGAGTTCGGTCGCCGCGTAATAGACGCCGCGGCCGAGGAAATCGTCGAGCCGCGGGACCGGCAGACGCCTGTTCCGGACGCCGGTGGCGACCACCAGGGCGCGGGCACAGATTTCGGTCGTGCAGTCCAGCGTCACACAGAATAGGCGGTCCCCGCGCCTCTCGAGCCGCCGCACCCGGCGCGGCAACGCAAAGCGCGTGCCGAACTTCATCGCCTGCACCTCGCCGCGCCAGACGAGGTCGGCACCGGTTATCCCGGTCGGAAAGCCCATGTAGTTCTCGATCCGGCTCGAGGCCCCGGCCTGACCACCGACCGCCAGATCCTCGATGACGAGCGCGCGCAGGCCTTCCGCACCCGCATAGACGCCCGCCGCCACGCCGGCCGGGCCGCCGCCGACAATGACCAAGTCGAAGATCTCGTCCGGATCGGCCCGAAGATCCAGCCCCAGCCGTTGTGCCAGCTTGCGCGGCGTCGGCGCCTCGATGACATGGTTCTGACCGAAGACGACCGCCGGGATGCCGCTTTCGATCCCGCATTCCGCGGCGATTGCCGCCGCCTGCGGGCAGATCAGGTCGAAGGATCGCACCGGAATGCGATTGCGGCGGGCGAATTCCTCGACCCGGCTCACGCCATCATCCCGGTCCGCGCCGATCAGCGTCAGTCCGGTCACGCCCTCGTCGATCATGAGCCGTCGGCGGGCCGTGTAGACCGATATGACGATGTCGGAGAGCTCGGGTATCTCGGCCATGAGCCGCAGCATGGCATCGCGCTCGACCGAGATCGCACGCGTGTCCGACGTGGCGCGCATCGGCACCCCGTTGACGCCGCCGCAAAGGAAAGCGATCTCGCCGGTGAATTGCGTCGGTCCGATGGTGCCGGCCAGCAATCGGCCGCTGGAATAGGGGTGAACGATCTCGATTTCGCCCTCGAGGACGTAGAAGAACCGGTCCATCGGGTCCCCGATGGCCGCGACGATCTCGCCCCCGGCGAAGGCGACCTCCCGGCCTGCGATCCGAAGCGCTTCGACATGGGCGGGGTGGAGCGGGGTCCGCTGCATCTGGCGCAGGTCGAGGCCGATCGATTCCATGGCTACTCCTGCGCCCGCATGTCAGAGGAATTCGTCATCTTCGAAGCAATAGGGCCAGTGCCCGCGCGGTTCCATCGATCCGACGATCGGCTGGCCTGTTCCCCCCCGGTGGCCGCGCGCATGGCGGTTGCGCGAGCTGTCGCCCATCCGACATGACCGCAGATCCGGCAGATCCTGGGGGGGACCCAGCGCGGCCCCATCGCCACGCCTTCGGCGCAGACCGCCCCTTGCTTGTCGCTGTCCGGCGGATCTCGAAGACTGTCAGGTCGGTGTGCTTGCAGGCAATGTCGGGAGTGGTCCCTGGTGCCGCCCCCAGGGTGCGCCGAAGGCGCTCGCCCTGTCCCGGTCGAATTGCCGCGCGAGGCCATGCGGCGGGATCTGGGCACGCCGCACGGCAGTTGCGTTCCGCGCCGGTGCCGGCGGCGGGAGCCGGGCTCAGCCCGCGATGAACGCGAGAAGGTCCGCGTTGACGAGGCCGGGATGCGTCGTGCAACGGCCATGCGCAGCCCCTCGTAGACCTTGAGCGTCCCCATCGGCAGCAATTTGGCCGAAAGCGGTGCGGAATCGGCGAAGGGCACGATCTGGTCGTCATCGCCATGCATGACGAGGACGGGGATATCGATCTTCTTCAGATCCTCGGTAAAGTCGGTTTCGGAGAATGCCTTGATGCAGTCGTAATGCGCCTTGGTGCCGCCCATCATCCCCTGGCGCCACCAGTTCTGTATCACCCCTTGCGAGGCTTCGGCGCCGGGCCGGTTGTAGCCGTAGAAGGGGCCGGTCGGAACATCGACGAAGAACTGCGCCCGGTTGGCGGCGAGCGCGGCACGGAATCCGTCGAAGACCTCGATCGGCAGCCCGCCCGGGTTGCTTTCGGTCCTGACCATGATCGGGGGTACCGCGCCGATCAGCACCGCCTTCGCGGCACGGTCGGTGCCGTGCCGCCCCAGATAGCGGGCCACTTCGCCGCCGCCGGTCGAATGGCCGATGTGGACCGCCTCGCGGAGGTCGAGCGCTTCGGCGAGGGCGGCGACGTCGTCGGCATAGGTGTCCATCTCGTTCCCATGCGCGGTCTGGGTCGAACGGCCGTGGCCGCGGCGATCATGAGCGATCACCCGGTAGCCCTTGTGGAGAAAAAACAGCATCTGGCTGTCCCAGTCGTCGGCACTGAGCGGCCAACCGTGGTGGAACACGATCGGTTGTCCGGACCCCCAGTCCTTGTAGAAGATCTCGGTGCCGTCGGCGGTGGTCATGAAAGCCATGGTGTTGTCTCCGTCGCTGAGAAATGAGGATGCGGTCACCTGCCTGCCCCATCGCCCGGCCCGGCATCCGGGCGACCGCCGCCACGGCCGGTCCGCGTCATGTTGGACTGTCCTCGTCTTCGAGAAACCGCACGACCTCGTCGCCGAAGTGCTCGGGGTACTGGAACAGGAAGCCGTGTCCTGAATCGGGATAGAGGACCAGCCGCGCGTTCGGCACGACCTGCGCGAGCGCGTAGGACTGGTAGGTCGGGATCATGATGTCCTCGATCCCGTTCGCGATGAGGACTGGCTGACGGATGGCGCCGGATCGCTTCAGAAGCGAGGTCTCCGGGGTGCCGACATTGCTGCTCGCGGCAAGCATCGCCTTCCAGGCGGGTTCGTTCACCAGCGCGGCGAAGGCGTCCGGGCGTTCGCGCAGCCGGGCGAGATAGGCCCGCCCGGCGGCCTGGCTTGCCGGCGTGTCCCGGAAGAACAGGACCAGAAAGTCCTCGTCGCTGTTCACGGGTTTCGTTGCGACACTGATCGCCTCGGGATTGACGTTCCAGCCGTCCACATGGCCGGCGCCGCTGCCGACGATAAGCAGGCGCCGCACGAGGTTCGGCTCTGCGAGCGTCAGTTCCTGCGCAACGAGGCCGCCAAAGGAGAAACCGAGAACGTCGACCAGATCGTAGCCGAGACCATGGATGAACGTGGCGACATTCTTCGCCCAGCCCCGGAGGGTCGCCGGTGCGGCACCGCCCGATCGCGCGACGCCAAGGTTGTCGAAGACGACGACCTCGCGGTGAGCCGCGACCCGGTCGAGGAACGCCGGATCCCAGTCGTCCATCGTGCCGCGGAACCGGTTGAGTAGCACCAGCGGACGCCCGACCGCGGGGCCGAGACGGCGATAGGCAATAGTGCCGCCCGGCGTTTCGAGCGAAAGCGTCATGGTCCGGGCGGCGCCCGTCGTGCCGGCGGGGTCTGCAGTGGGATCCGATCCGTTGCGGGGCGAGGGAGACGGCATTGGAAACTCCTCGGGCGTGGCGTGAGTCGGACTCGTCGTTGACCTGCCCGGTCCGGATTGGCGATGGCGCTGCCGTGCCCGCTCCGCGCGCTGCACGGATGAGCCATGGCCGGAGCCTTCCCGTCGTGCCGGGTTCCCGATTGCCGGGTCCCGGACGATGGTCAGGTCGTCGGGGCCGTTTCGGGTTGGATGGCGCCGCCGGACTCCGGCTGCGTTTCCGGAACCATCCGCGCCTCGATCCAGGTGGCGACGTCGGAAAGAACGTCCTCCTTGCCGATGTCGTTCAGCAGATCGTGGTAGTGGCCCTCATAGAGCTTGAGGGTCTTGTCGATCGAGCCGGCGTGGGCATGGAAATACTCGCTGCCATGGCAGACCGTCGCCTTGTCCGCCGTACCGTGAAGGATCAGGACCGGCAGCGTGATGTCGCCGAAGGCGTCGTGCAGCCGTTCGTCGGCACGCACCAGCGCGGCGACCGTCGCGGCAGGTTGGGTTTCGCCCTTGGTCAGCGGATCCGCCTCGAGTGCCGCGAGCGCCGCAGGATCGCGTGTGAAATCCTTCATGTGGAGAGTCAGGACACCCAGATGCGGCGCAAGCCGGCTGAGCCCCTTGATCGCCGACAACAAGAAGCCGGGCGCGGGGACCTGGAAGGCGAAGCTCTCGCAGATCAGCCCTTCGATCTCGTCCTGATAGTCGAGCGCATAGGTGCAGGCTGTGACGCCACCGGCGCTGTGGCCGAGAAGAAACACCGGCAATCCCGGATGCCGTTCCCGAGCGATATGGATCAGGCCGCGCAGGTCGGCGACATAATCGGCGATGTCCTCGACGTAGAAGCGCTCGCCATCGGACTTGCCCCGCCCGCGGAGGTCGAGGGCATAGACCGCTAGGCCGCGTTCGGCGAATTGCGTGGCAGTCCATGCGTGTTGGCCACCGTGCGAGTTCACGCCGTGGCAGATCACGAGAACGGCACGCGCAGGGCCATCGGGCAGCCACGAGCGCATGTGGATCCGGACGCCGCCGGCGCTGGTGAAGTCTTCCTCCTGCATACCTGCAATCCTCTCTGCCAGGCTAGCGTCGGCCCCTCGAACGGCGCGCCAGAGTTCCGCGGAAATATCGGGGTCCGTCGGCCCGATGGCGCCAGTTCCCACATTCTCCACGTCGGTCATGCTGGCTGACGGAGCCGATTTCTGCTATTGCCCAAGGTGTCATTGTATTGACCGAAAGTGCCAACGATGGCGGCCTCCCCATCTCCCGAAGCGATCGGCATCCTTCTCTACCCGGGCGCGCAACTGGCGGTTATCCACGGGCTGACCGATCTCTTCACGGTTGGGATTCGCGCGTCCTCGGAGATTGCGGGGAACGACCGGGCGCGGCTCGAGGTCTCGCACTGGAGCGTCCGCGCAAGCGGGAACCCCGCATTCGCCTGTGTCCATACCAGCCATCCTGGCTCCGGCCGCAAGCCGGGCATTCTGATCGTTCCACCGACGATGGTGGGACTTCCGGAATCAGGGATGTGCGCCAGAATCGCCGGGTGGTTGCATCAGGAACACCGGCGCGGCGCCCGGCTGGTTTCGATTTGTTCCGGCGTCGTGTTTCTGGCGCAGGCCGGCCTCGTCGACGGTCGGACAGTCTCGACGCATCGTGGCTTTGCGAAATTCCTTGCCGAGACCTTTCCCGATGTCGTGGTCGACCCCGGCGAACGGATCATCGAGTATCCCGATATCATCACCGCGGGCGGGTTCATGTCCTGGGTCGACGTGGGTCTCCTGCTCGTGCAGGATCTTCTGGGCGATCATGCCCGCGAGAAGACGGAGCGCTTCCTGCAATCCGGCAGCGCAGCGTCAGAGAACCCGATGGCGCCACGTTTCATGCCACCCCAGACGCATGGCGACGCGGCCATTCGGAGAGCCCAACAATGCGTCCATCTCTCGGACGGACAGGGCGTATCGCTCTCGTCGATGGCCGCCGCCGCTCGACTGGAACGACGGACGTTCCTTCGGCGCTTCGCCAATGCGACCGGGACGACTCCGGCTGCGTATTACCGGGCGGTACGGATGGCGCGGGCGCGGGAGCTTCTGGAGGCTGGCAACATGGCACAGAAGGAGATCGCGGAAAGGCTCGGATACATTGACGTCAGTTCCTTCGCCCGCGCATTTCGCCGTGATCAGGGCATCGCTCCCGGAATCTACCGGAAGCAGTTCGGCGGTGCATTTTTCGCCCGGGCGGAATGAGATCTTGCAGCCTCGGCTGATCGGCTCTGCGTCGCTCCGGGGGAGCGGCACGACGGGGCCCGCATCGCAGGCCATCCCGAAGGCGGGATCAATGCCCGTCGGCTTGGATCTGACGAATTCCTGGCCTTCCGCCGGGAACGACGGCATTGCGCCCGATCCGCGGAACGGCCGCGCCCTCCGCAGAATCGCAACGTGAATGTCCGCTCCTGTCGTAGGCGCCCGGTGATGTCGCACCCGCGGCAAATGCCCGAGATCCGCCCGCAGCGTGGATGAGCCCGCTTTTGGGATCGGCCCCCAAGTGCTGCCAGTACTAGGACACGGTCCCGCCGCCGCCCCTTGGCGGCGCCGCGATCCGCCGGGCGCTGCGCGCTACATCAGTCCCAGCGCCTGGTAGAAGCCGAGCGCGTCGTAATAGTCGCTCTGCGCGGTGATGGCGCCATCCTTCACCCGGAAGACCGACGCGCCGGTCAGGGTGAACGGCTTGCCGGTCGCCGGCGTGCCGTCGCCCCAGGGGCCGGTGTTCGTGCCGGAGAATTCCCATTCGAACGCGACGCTGCCGTCCTGGGCCACGGGTGCGCCCTTCATCTTCCAGGAGGCGTCCGGCACCGCGGTGAGGAAGTTGTCGATGACCCCGGTCTTGGCGGCGTCGCGGCCTTCGATCGGCGTGCCGACCGAGGCGTCGTAGTAGACCAC
>NZ_JAGRLA010000004.1 GCF_020442045.1 Bauldia sp.
AAATCCGCCATATCCGAAGGACGGCGAAACTTGCCGTCAACTGCTTTGTCGACCACTTCAACCGGGGATCGACCCCGCATTTCAGCGATCTTCTCGCATTTGATCGGCAATTTTGCCGCCATATCGACCCCGTTTATGGGTCCGTGACCTAGTGAAGAACCAAAAAGAGGAATTCGATGTCGAGGCTTGACGGAAAGACGTGTCTGGTGACGGCGGCCGGGCAGGGGATCGGCCGCGCCTCGGCGCTGGCGATGGCGCGGGAGGGCGCGCGGGTCATCGCAACCGACATCAATGCCGGCGCACTTGCGGAGCTCGCCGGGCAGGGAATCGAGACGCGGCTTCTCGATGTTCTCGACGCGGGCGCCATCGCCGCGGCGGCGGCGGAAATCGGTGCGCCGGACGTGCTGTTCAATTGCGCCGGCTTCGTCGCGAGCGGAACCATCCTGGACTGCGACGAGGACCAGTGGACCTTCTCGGTCAACCTCAACGTCACCGCCATGTACCGGATGATCCGTGCCTTCCTTCCCGCGATGATCGCCGCCGGCGGCGCTTCCATCATCAACATGTCGTCGGTCGCGTCGTCGGTCATCGCGGCGCCCAACCGTTTCGTCTACGGAACGACCAAGGCCGCGGTGATCGGCATGACCAAGGCCGTTGCCGCCGACCATGTCGGGCAAGGCATCCGCTGCAACGCGATCTGCCCCGGCACGGTTGAAAGCCCCTCGCTGGAGGCGCGTCTTGCGGCGGGCGGCGACTATGACGCAGCGCGCGCGGCCTTCGTGGCGCGCCAGCCGATCGGCCGCATCGGCAAGCCGGAGGAGATCGCCGCGCTGGTCGTCTACCTGGCATCCGACGAGAGCGCCTTTACCACCGGCGCGATCCATGTCGTCGACGGCGGCTGGGCCAATACCTGAAGGAGCAAGCTGTGAAACTGGTACGATTTGGTGAAGCCGGCGCGGAAAAGCCGGGAGTAGTCGACCGCGACGGAGCGATCCGCGACCTGTCGGGTGTCGTTGACGATATTGGCGGGACCACGATCTCGCCGGAGGGGCTTGCAAGGCTGGCCGCTCTCGATACCGGCTCCCTGCCGCTGGCGCCGGAAGGCGCGCGCCTCGGCCCCTGCGTCGCGAACACCGGCAAGTTCATCTGCATCGGCCTCAACTATGCCGACCACGCGGCCGAAAGCGGAATGGAGGTTCCGCCCGAGCCCGTCATGTTCATGAAGGCGACGAGCGCCATTTGCGGTCCCAACGACCCGATCATCATCCCGCGCGGCAGCGAGAAGACGGATTGGGAAGTCGAACTCGCCGTCATCATCGGCAAGCGCGCCAAATATGTTTCCGAGGAGAACGCGCTGGATCATGTCGCCGGCTACGCGGTCACCAACGACGTGTCGGAGCGCGCATTCCAGATCGAGCGGGCTGGCCAGTGGACCAAGGGCAAGTCCTGCGACAATTACGGCCAGATCGGCCCCTGGCTGGTGACCCGGGACGAGGTCGCCGATCCTCAAAATCTCAAAATGTGGCTGACGGTGAACGGCGAGACCAAACAGGACGGCTCGACCCGCACGATGGTCTACGGCGTTGCGTATCTGGTCTCCTATCTCAGCCGCTTCATGAGCCTCCACCCGGGCGACATCATTTCCACCGGCACGCCGCCCGGCGTCGGCATGGGCCAGAAGCCGCCGCGCTACCTGAAGCCGGGCGACGTCGTCGAGCTGGGGATCGAGGGGCTGGGCTCCCAGCGTCAGGACGTGATCGCCGACCCCGAATAGGAGGACGCCATGATACCGCTGCTCGATACTCATCAGCACCTGATCTATCGCGAGAAGGTGGGCTACGGCTGGACGACCGGCATTCCCGCGCTTGCGGCGGGCGATTTCACGCTCTCCGACTATGCCGGCCTGACCGGGGACGCGGGTATCGGCGGAACCCTGTTCATGGAAACCGGCGTCGACGATGCCGATTACCAGGCCGAAACGCGCTTCGTGCACGGTCTTTCAAAAGACCCCGGGAGCGGCGTCGTCGGCATCATCGCTTCCATCCGGCCCGAAAGCGAAGACGGCTTCGACGCCTGGCTGGAGGAAAGCGCGGCGCTTGGCGTGGCGGGCTACCGCCGCATCCTGCACGTGGTCGACGACGCCATGTCGGAGAGCGCCGTTTTCCGCGGCAACGTGCGCAAGATCGGCGCGGTGGGCAAGACGTTCGACATGTGCTTCCTGGCGCGGCAGCTGCCGGTCGCGCGGGCGTTCGCCGCCGCATGCGACAACACCAGGCTGGTGCTCGACCATTGCGGCGTTCCCGACGTCGCCGGCGGGGCGCTGGACCCGTGGCGCGCCGACATGGCGGCGCTTGCCGAAATCCCCAACGTCACCTGCAAACTGTCGGGTATCATGGCCTACTGCGCACCGGGCGAGGCTTCGCTCGATACGATCCGACCTTATGTCGACCACGTGCTGGAGACGTTCGGTCCGAGCCGTATCGTTTGGGGCAGCGACTGGCCCGTCATCGATCTCGCCAACGGGCTTGCCGACTGGATCGCCGTCACCCGGACCATTCTCGGCGACCTGTCCGACGACGAGGCGGCGGCGATCGCCCATCGCAATGCCGAGGCCGTCTACGGTGTCCGGCTGTAGAACCGCTTAAGCGGCTGCGTCGCGAGGTTATGACCTCAGGTCGCGTCGTGGTCGATC
>NZ_JAGRLA010000035.1 GCF_020442045.1 Bauldia sp.
CGGCGGCGGCAACGGTCAATGGATGATCGCGGGGGGGCGTGAAGAAGACGGCAATGCGCATGGCAGCCTCATATCACGAGAACTGCGAAGATGTTGCGACAGTCGCTGGCGTCATGGATCGCCTCTGGTCGATGGAAGACGTCGTGGTACTGATCGACGCTCGCGCGCCGAAGCCGGGTAAGCGGGGGCCGTACCGCAAGCGCGCTTAAAGGACCTTATGTGAGCGGAACAACTGGGTTAGTGTTGTGTTATCTAAGCGAATTGCATCTGTAGTTTTCTCTTGAATCAGAGACCTACCTATGCCACTTGATATGCACTCCGTTGTGTCCTGCTACGCTATAGAGGCCACAACGGCATAAAAGGGCTCCTGCGGGAGCCCTTGCTATTTGTGAGCCATCCATATGGATCGCATCGCTGTTTTCGTTGACGCGGGCTACCTTTTTGCTCAAGGGAGCGCTGCCGTCACCGGCAGTAAGAAGCCAAGAGCGAACGTGGTTTTGGATGCCCCAGAGGCGTTAGCGGCGCTCAAGGCGTTGGCTGCAGAAAAAGCCCCAGATTGTAAGCTACTTAGAATTTATTGGTACGATGGCGCCATCGGAGGCGCGCGCCCTACGACCGACCAGGCCGTACTCGCAAACCTGGACGATGTGAAGCTCAGGCTGGGATTTGTAAATAGTTCAGGCCAGCAGAAGGGAGTGGATTCTCTAATCGTAACGGACCTCATCGAGCTCGCGCGACTCAAATCTGTCAGCGACGCAATTTTACTTTCTGGCGACGAAGACGTGCGTGTCGGCGTACAGATCGCGCAGAATTATGGAGTTCGGGTTCATCTGTTGGGCATCACGCCAGCAAGGGGATCACAGTCGCATCAACTTCTGCAGGAGGCCGACACCACTACTGAGTGGGATGAGAACGTGGTTGCGCGCTTTATTTCAATCCGGGACCCTCAGCCCCAAGTCGAAATACGCAATGAGGTGACAACCACTGAGGTTGTAGCGGTGGCGGTCGCATCGGTTGAAGCTTCAGTGGCCGATATTGGAGCCGCTATCACTGTCGCGGTCGAAGCGTTTGTGGGTGGTTTGAGTACGACCGATGTTCAGGGTATCGCCACTTATTGGGAAACCGAGCGAGGAGTGCCGTCCGATTTTGACCGGAGGCTACTGCCAAAGTGCCGGGACGCAATTGGTAGGAACCTGGAACGGGATGAGATGCGACAAGCGCGGGCAGCATTTCAAAAAGCGGTCCAGAACCGGCTTTCTTAGTCCCCCTAGGTGACTTACGCAGGCCCGGCATAATGTTCAAATTGGAACGTTGTGGCCGAATAATCCCACCAGATTATTGGGGCCAATTTTCCCACGGCGAGATGCCCCCATATCCCCAAATTTCAAACTGAGACACTACCCGACAGTCGCGGGAAAAACCCGGCCCGGTTCGGCCAACCGGGTGCGCCAGCTGCCCGGATGACCGAACCGGCTCCGTCAGCCGCCGAAACGCGGCTCCGGAACGCCCGTGATGCCGAGGTCGTGGATGGCGAAGAGGCTGCCGCGCAGCACGCCGTCGCCGGGGAAGCGCGGCAGCGGCGGCTTGGCCATCGAGGTGACGTAGAGGATATCGAGATTGGGCCCGCCGAAATTGACGCTGGTCACCTTCTTGACCGGCATGTCGATCACCCGGTCGACCGTGCCGTCCGGCGCGTAGCGATAGAGCTTCCCGACATAGACGCCGGCGCTCCACACATAGCCCTCGCTGTCGACGGTCGCGCCGTCGGCGGCGCCGCCCTCCGAGGTATCGACCTTGGTGAAGGTCCGGCGGTTGGAGACGCCGCCGGTGTCGAGGTCGTAGTCATAGGCCCAGATCTCGCCCGACCAGGAATCGGCGAAATAGAAGATCCTGCCGTCCGGGCTCCAGCACGGGCCGTTGGAGACGATGATGCCGTCGTCGATCTTGTGGACCGACATGTCGGGATCGAGCCGGTAGAGGGCGCCGTTCGGGCCCGATTCCTGGGTATCCATCGAGCCGGCGACGAAACGGCCGCGCCTGTCGACCTTGCCGTCATTGATCCGGTTGGCGTCCTTGCCGGGCTCGGGATCGTGGATCAGCTCGACGTCGCCGGTCCCGAAGTCCAGCGTATGGAAGCCGTTGGCGAGCGAGCAGATCGCGCCGTTGCCGTCCTTGCGGATGGCGATGGAGCCGATCTTCTCCGGCACGTCCCATGCCCGGATCTCGCGGCCGTCATGGGTCGAGCGGAAGACCCGGCCGTCAAAGGAATCGATCCAGTAGAGCCGCTGCTGCTCGACGTCCCAGAGCGGTCCTTCCCCGAGAGTCGTCTTGACGTCGACCAGAACCTCGATGCGCATGGCGTTGTCCTTTCCCCAATCAGATTATCGGTCAGCCGGCGAAGCGCGGCTCGGGCAGGCCGCGGACGCCGAGCCCATGGACGGCGAAGACGCAGCCGGCCTCGCGCTCCAAGTGATAGGCGTTGCCCATCGGCCGGGCCATCGACGTGACATAGGCGATGTCGAGATTCGGGCCGCCGAAGATGACGCTGGTCGTCGACTGCACCGGCAGGCCGACGATGCGGTCGACGACGCCGTTCGGGTCGAAGCGGATCAGGCGGCCCGAATAGACCTCGGCGCTCCACAGGTATCCCTCCTCGTCGACCGTCGCGCCGTCGGGAAACCCGCGCAGCTTGTCGAAGGTGGTGAAGGTACGCCGCGAGAGGAGGTTGCCGGTCTCGATGTCATAGTCGTAGGCGTAGATGACCTTCCGCATCGAGTCGGCGAAATAGAAGGTCTTGTCGTCGGGGCTCCAGCACGGCCCGTTGGAGACGACGATATCGGTGTCGAGGAGATGCAGCGACAGGTCGGGATCGAGCCGGAACAGCTTGCCGACCCCGTCGCGCTCCTCGAAATCCATCGAGCCGGCGATGAAGCGGCCGCGGCGATCGACCTTGCCGTCATTGAGGCGCGGCCGCAATTCGCCCGGCTGCGTCTCGTTGATGCGGGTCACCGCGCCGGTGCCGAAGTCGAGGAAGTGGAAGCCGCTCCGCAGCGCGACCACCGCGCCGCCGTGTTGCCGCAGAGCCATCGAGCCGACCGGCTCCGGCAGCCGCCAATGCCTGACGTCGCGGCCGGCCGCGTCGCAGGAATGGACCGCCGGGCCGTAGGAATCGATCCAGTAGAAGCGCTGCTCCTCGACATCCCAGAGCGGCCCCTCCCCGAGGCTGTCCTTGTCCTCGATCAGGACCTCGATCCTCAGCATCTTCCCCTCCCCTCAGAACGCCACCTTGTCGCCGCCCTTGAGCTCGAGGATCTCGCGCGCCTCGTCGGAGGTGGCGATCTCCTTGCCGAGGCCCTCGATGATCTTGCGGACGCGGGCCACCTGGTCGGCATTGGTCCTGGCGAGCTCGCCGGGACCGTTCCACAATGAATCCTCGAGACCGACACGGACGTTGCCGCCCATCGCCGCCGCCTGGGCGGCGATCGCCATCTGGTTCCGGCCGGCGCCGAGCACCGACCAGCGATACTGGTCGCCGAACAGGCGATCGGCGGTGCGCTTCATATGCGCGACGTCCTCCGGATGCGGGCCGATGCCGCCGA
This sequence comes from Bauldia sp., assembly GCF_020442045.1. Lineage (GTDB taxonomy): Bacteria > Pseudomonadota > Alphaproteobacteria > Rhizobiales > Kaistiaceae > Bauldia. Next base: position 3,600 of record NZ_JAGRLA010000035.1, read on the forward strand.
GGATGCCGAAGACCGACTGGACGAAGAAGGGCGGCTTGACGATGCCGCGGTCGGCGAAATGGGCGAGCGTGTAGAGATGGCCGATGTCGTAGCACTCGATCTCGAAGCGGGTGCCGTTCTCGGCGCAGGTCGACAGGATGTATTCGATATCGGCGAAGGTGTTCTTGAAGATGCGGCTGACCGATTCCTCGAGATAGGGCCGCTCCCAGTCGTATTTGAACTCCTTCTGGCGCTTCAGCATCGGGTAGAGGCCGAAATTCATCGAGCCCATGTTGAGCGAGGCGACCTCCGGCTTGAAGGTCGCGGCCGGGCGGACGCGCTCCTCGATCGCCATGGTCGGCGCGCCACCGGTGGTGATGTTGACCACGCAGCCGGAGCGCTGCTTGATCACCTTGAGGAAGGGCGCGAAGGCCTCCGGCGACTGGTCGGGCTGGCCGTTCTCCGGATTACGGGCATGAAGGTGGACGATCGCCGCGCCGGCCTCCGCCGCGCCGATCGCCGCGTCGGCGATCTCCTCAGGCGTGATCGGCAGGTAGGGCGACATCGAGGGGGTGTGGATGGCGCCGGTAACCGCGCATGTGATGATGACCTTGTCCTTGGCTGCCATTTTCCCTGTTCCTCGCTTACTCGCTGATATCCTTGGCGGCGCGCCGCTTGTGCGCGGCCAGCGCCATCAGCCGCCGATCCCGCCAGGCCTGGTGCCTGACCAGGTCCTTTTCCGGCAATTTCGCGCGGCGGTCCCGTTCGATGACGTCCATCACCGGTCCGGCCCAGTCGACGCGGCGCTGCATCTGGGGGAAGAGATTCTCGTAGATGCCCTGGTAGCGGATCGCATAATCGCGGATGCCGCCCGGCGCGTTGAGATCGATGGTCTCGAACGGCCCCATGAAGGACCAGCGCAGCGCCAGCCCGTCGCGGATGCCGATATCGACGTCCTCGATGGTCGCATAGCCGTCGGCGACCAGCCGGAAGGCCTCCTCGAGCAGCGCGCCCTGCATGCGGTTCATGATGAAGCCGTCGAGCTCGCGCTTCATGACGATCGGCGCCTGGCCGCAGGAGACGAGGAAGTCGCGGACGCGCTCGACCACCTCCGGCGCGGTCCATGGCGCCGGGACGACCTCGGCCGCCGGAATGAGATAGGGCGGGTTGATCGGATGGACGACGAGGCAGCGGGCGCGGCCTTCGAGCTCCTCGGTGAAGTGGGAGGGCAGGATCGCCGAGCTGGAGCTGGCGATGGAGGCATCCGCCGGCGCCGCCGCGTCGAGGCGGGGGAAGATCTCCTTCTTCATCGCCACCGTCTCGGGCGTGTTCTCCTGGACATGGGAGACACCGGCCAGCGCGGCCTCGAGATCGTCCTCGACGCGGATGCTGGCCAGCACGTCGTCCGGCTCGCGCCCCATCAGCAGGTCGTTGGCCTTCAGATCGGGCAGGACGCCGGCGATGAAGTCGATCGCCCGCCGCGGGGCTTGGCTGTCGTTGTCCCATAGGGCGACGTCGTGGCCGGCGCGCGCGAAGGTGATCGCCCAGGCGCGGCCGATGAAGCCGGAGCCGATGATCGCGGTCTTCGACATCTACAGGGTCTCCACATTGGCATCGACGCCGAGCGACTGGCCCGAGACATTGGCGCCGGCATCGGAAAGCAGGAAGGCGATCATCGCCGCGACGTCATGCGGGCTCACCATGCGGCGGAGCGACACCCGCGAGAGATATTCCGCCTCCATCTCCTCATAGGACACCCCGACCTGCTCGGCGCGGGCGCGGATGACCCCGGTCATGCGCGGCCCCTCGACAATGCCGGGGAGGATCGCATTGACCCGGATATTGGCGGGCCCGAGCTCCTTGGCGAGGCTCTGGGTGAAGCCGATGACGCCGAATTTCGCCGAGGAATAGGGCGTCCGGAACGCGTAGCCGTGACGGCCCGCGGCCGAGGACATGTTGACGATCGAGCCGCCGCCCGCCGCCTTCAGCATCGGCACGCCACGATGGGCGCAGAGGAACTGGCCGGTCAGGCAGATATCGAGGGTGCGGCGCCAATCGGCCGGATCGATCTCGTCGACGCCGCCGGTCGGACCGGCAATGCCGGCATTGTTGATCAGGGCATCGAGGCCGCCGAGCGTGTCGGCGACGGCGGCGAACATGCGGTCGACATCGCCGTCGTCGGAGACATCGGCCTTGATCCGGCCGGCATCGGGAAAGTCGCGCCCGAAGGCATCGAGAGCCTCGTCGGAGACGTCGCAGACGAAGATCCGCGCGCCGTGACGGGCGAGCCGGCCGGCGATGGCGAGGCCGATGCCGCCTGCGCCGGCGGTGATCAGGACGCGCTGCCCGGCGATTCCCGCCGCAAGGTCGTTGCTCGCAGCCGCTTCAGTCATGGCATTCAATCCTTACTGTCAACTCGTTTCCCGCCGGTCGCGGAGCGCGATGACCGCGCCGAGGACGACGACTCCGTAGATGATCGCCCGGGTGGCGTAGGGCAGCGTGGTACCGGCAAGCAGGGTCTGGAGTGCGGTGAGCAGCAGGACGCCGCCCAGCATTCCGAGGTAATGCCCGCGGCCGCCGGTGATCAAGGCCCCGCCGACCACGACGACCGCGATCGAGGGCAGGAGATAGTCGTCGCCCATGCCGAGGCTCGCCTGGCCGGAAAAGCCGGTCAGCAGGATGCCGACCAGCGCCGAGCAGACCGCCGACAGCACGTAGACGCCGACCAGCGTGCGGCCGACCGCGATCCCGGAAAGCTGCGCCACCCGGACGCCGTTGCCGATGCCGTAGACCCGCCGGCCGAAGGAGGTGCGCGACAGGAAGACCACCGCGAAGATGACGAAGGCGACCATGAAATAGACGACCGGGGTGATCCCGAGGAATTTCGAGGTCATGAAGGCGCGCAGCATCGGCGAGGAAAAGCCGGCCGGCGTGCCGCCGGAATAGAGCAGCGCCGCCCCTTGCAGGACGCCGTTGGTGGCGAGCGTCACGACGATCGGCGAGAGCCCCAGCCAGACGATGCCAAGGCCGTTGACGAGACCGATGACCACCGCGACGAGGATCACGACCGGAAGCGCATAGACCAGCGCCGCGTCCGATCCCTGCACCATGCCGGCGAGAAGGATGCCGCAGAAGCCGATCGTCCAGGGCACCGACAGGTCAAGCCCGCCGGTGAGGATCACCGTGCCCTGCCCCAGCGCCAGGATGGCGAGGAAGCTCGACAGGACGATCAGCGAGTTCCAGTAGGTCCAGTTGAAGATCGCGTTGCCAAGCCAGAACTGGGTGACGAGGACGACCAGCACCATCGCGACATAGGCGGGCAGCGCATAGCGGAGCGCCTCGCCGTGGCGGCTCCAGAAGGATGGCGCTTCGCCGGTCCGCGATTCCGGCCGGGTCACGTCGGTCATCGACAGCCGCCGGTCGCCGCCGCCGATCTGGGAGGGCAGCATGCCGGCGCGCCAGGCGCCGATCCGCGTCGCCGCACCGCGGATCTGGCGGGCAAGCTCCGAGTCGCGCGAGATGGAGCCGGCGAGCACCGCGAGCAGCAGGATGACGCCCTCGGCGATCGTCGAATAATAGGCCGAGACGTTGAGGACGAGCAGGATGTTGACGACGATCATCAGGATATAGGCGCCGAAGATCGAGCCGATCGGGCCGCCCTTGCCGCCGCCGAGCCGGGTGCCGCCGACAACCACCGCCGCGAAGATCGACAGGAGCAGCGGATTGCCGACCAGCGGGTCGCCGGAACCGGTCTGGGCGCTGATGAAGACGCCGCCGAGGCCGTAGAAGCCGCCCGCCACCACATAGACGAAGAAACGCGTCCAGGCGACGCGAAGGCCGGCCGAGGCGGCGGCATGCGGATCGCTGCCGACGGCATAGATCGCCGTGCCGAACCGCGTCCGCTTCATCCACAGCCAGAAGAAGCCGACGACGACAAGCAGCGCGATCGGCATCGGGATCCAGTTCGGCACCAGGTCGCCGAGATAGAAACCGCCGATCGAGGGCGAAACGAAGCCGCCGGGCTTGTCGAGGATGAGCAGCGTCACGCCCTGGATGATGAACATCGTCGAGAGGGTGACGACGATCGGCTGCAGGCGGACGAAGGCGATGAAGAAGCCGTTGACCGCGCCGATCCCCATGCCGACGCCGATGCCGACCAGCGTCCACAGCAGGACATTGGCCTCGAAGTTCATCGGGTCCATGCTGGTCGCCAGCACGACATTGACCAGCGACAGCACGGCGCCGGCCGACAGGTCGAAGCCGCCGGACAGGATGACGATGGTCTCGCCGACCGCGGCGAGCGCCAGCGTCGCGCCGCCGCTCGACAGGAAGCTGATGTCGAAATAGCTCAGCGGCCCGGCGCTGATCAGGTCGACGACAAAGAGCAGGATGGCGAAGACGACGACCGCCGTCGCCAGCCCGCGGAAGCGGTTGAAACGAATGTCGAGACCGCGCTTGCGTTGTCCCTCGTCACGATCATAGGACGCCGAGGCGCTCATGCCACCGCCTCCGTCCCGGCCGTGTCCGCGCCGAGCGCCGCCCGCATGATGGCGTGCTCCGACAGATCGTCGGCGGCGATCTCGGCGACGATCCGCCCGGCATAGAGCACGATCACCCGGTCGCAGAGATGCACCAGTTCGGGGATCTCGGTGGAATGGAAGAGGATCGAGCCGCCGAGCTCCGCGAAAGCCCGCATCAGCACATAGAGCTCATGCTTGGTGCCGACGTCGATACCACGGGTCGGGTCGAAAAGGAGCAGGGTCCGGCTCTCGGCGAAGAGCCACTTGGCGACGGCGATCTTCTGCTGGTTGCCGCCCGAGAAGGAGCCGACCCGGGTCCACAGCGCCCGGTGGTCGACCTCGACCCGGTCGAAGACCCGCTGCACCGCCTCCCGCTCCCGCCCCGTATCGATGAGACCGCCGCGGCTGAGACGGTCGATGACCGGCAGCGACACGTTGTGACGTCCGTTGAGCTTGAGGAACAGCGCCTCGGTCTTGCGGTCCTCCGGCAGCAGGCCGAGGGCGATATTCGGCCGGATCGCGTCGCGCGGCGAGGCGATGGTCACCGGCCGGCCGTCGACGCGCAGGCCCCCGGCGCTGATCTCGCGCATGCCGAAGGCGGCGAGGAAGAGGTCGAGCTGGCCCATGCCCTGGAGGCCGGCAACGCCGAGGATCTCGCCCTTGCGGAGCGAGAAGCTCGCGTCGCGGAGCTTGGTTCCGGCCGAGAGACCGTCGACGGCGAAGACTTCCTCCGCCTTGTCCGGTGTCGTCTCCGGCCGGGCGGGAAAGGTCTGGGCGATCGACCGGCCGATGATCATCTCGATGATCTCGGTATCGGTGAAATCGGCGATGGAGCCGGTGGCGATGTGGCGGCCGTTGCGCAGCACCGTCAGCTTGTCGCAAAAGGCGCGCACCTCACGCATGCGGTGGGAGATGAAGACCACCGTCGTGCCTTGCGCCTTGAGCCGGGCGATCACCTCGCCGAGCCAGTCGACGTCGCGGCCGGCCAGCGTCGAGGTCGGCTCGTCAAGGAGCAGGATCTTCGGCTTGCGGTAGATCGCGCGGGCGATCTCGATCTTCTGCTGGAGGGCGAGGTCGAGGTCGCCGACCTCGTCGCGCAGGTTGACCGAGAAGCCGAGCGAATCGAGATGGGCGCGGACCTCCGCCTCGGCCGAGCGACGGCGGATCATCGCGGTCGGCCCGACCGGCGCGTAGGGAATCAGCATGTTGTCGAGCACGGTCAGGTCGCGGACCAGGGTCATCTCCTGGAAAGCGGTCTGGATGCCGAGGGCATGGGCGGCGCGCGGCGAACGCAGGCGGCTCGGCCGGCCATGGACCTCGAAGCGGCCCTTGTCCGGCTCGATCAGGCCCGAAAGCAGCTTGACGATGGTCGACTTGCCGGCGCCGTTCTCGCCGAGCAGGGCATGCACGGTCGCGGGCGCGATCTCGAAGCTGACATCGTCAACGGCGACCGTGGCGCCAAATGCCTTGCGCAGCCCTTCGACCGCCACCGCGGGGGCGCCGCCAGCCTCCGTCATCACCCCTCCCTTCGCCGGCCGTCGGCGCGGCCGCTGGCTATTTCAAGGTGTTTCATTCCGGATGGATGGGAGGACGGCGCGCACGCCGCCCTCCGGTTCGTGAGTCGCGATCAGAGTTCCGGCTGACCGACCAGAGCGGCGTTGAGGCCGATCTCGGGGGTCTCTTCAGAGAAGATCGAGGCGAACCAGCCCGGATTGGTGACGATCGATGGCTGGAACGCATTGCAGCCCGCCTTCATCTCTTCCCAGGTGCCTTCGACGCAGAGCTTGACCGTCTCGCTGGTGACGATCGGCAGCGGCAGGACGGTGAGCTTCGGCACGTCGCCGCCGTCGAGCTTCTGGACCGCCAGCTTCAGGGCGAGACCACCCGAATAGGGCGGCGAGGCGTAGGAGATGCGCGGCGCGCCAAGCGGCGCATAGGGGCTTGCCGCACCTTCGACCTCGGTGTCCGGCGACAGCATCTGGATGCGGCCGCCATTCGAGCCCTCACCGGCGCAGGGGAGCAGCCCCTCCGGCGTCTTGCCGGCTTCGAGTTGCATGGCGTTGGCGGTGTAGCAGCCGGCCTGCATCCACAGCCCGTCGATCTCGTCCCAGTCATGGGTGGCGAGGATCTTCGACAACTCGGTGCGGGCCACGGCCTGCGACCACATGCCGACCGCCTCGCCCACGACGTTGATGTCGGGATGCTTGGCGAAGACTTCCTTCGCGGCGGCGGTGCGCTGGGTGTCGACCGAAGTGCCCGGCACGCCGGTCACCAGGACGATATTGCCCTTGCCGCCGAGCTGCTCGACCAGCCACTCGGCCGGGATGCGGCCCGCCTCGCTCTGGTCGATATGGACGTTATAGGCGCATTCCTCGGTGATCTCGGCGTCATAGGCGAAGACCAGGACGCCCTTGTCGCAGGCGTTCTTGACCACCTGGTTCAGCGCGGTCGGCGAGATCGGGAAGGTCACGATCGCGTCGGCGCCCTGCTGCACCATGGCATTGATCTGCTGGATCTGACGCTGGGCGTTCGGCCCGGCGACCTGGACCTGCAGGTCGACCTTGTCGGCCATGCCCGGCGCGGCCGCCATGGCCTTCACCATGTTCGCCGCCTCGGCCTGCCAGTCGTTGCCGATGTAGCTCATGCTCAGGAAGATCTTGTACTTGTCCTGGGCCTGGGCCGATGTGCCGGTCAGCGCCGCTCCGCCAAGGAGCAGAGCCGCGACGGCGGCAGTGCCGATAGTCCGTGAAGCGAGTCTCATGCAGTTCCTCCCTGTTTTTTGGCCACGCTCGCGGCCAAACCTCCGTTTTGATCATAGATCAAATGTCAAAGATCGTGCAAGATGGGATCGTGACGCCTAGAAGTGCTGCGATGCTCTGACACCAACCGACGGAGGAGGCATGGAATCCACGGTCGACAAGCTGGACATCCAGGTCGAACCGCTGGCCCGGGATACCCTGCAGCAGCGCGTCTACGATCAGGTCGCCGGCCTGATCCTCGACGGGGGGATCGCCCCCGGGCAACTCGTCACCATCCAGAGCCTCGCCGATTCCTTCGGCGTCAGCACGATGCCGGTCCGCGAGGCGCTGAAGCGGCTGACCGCGGAAAAGGCGTTGACCGTGGTGTCGGGACGGTCGATGGGGATCCCGCCGCTGTCACTCGAACGGCTCAACGACCTCCGCAGGGTCCGTATCGAGCTCGAAGGCTCGGCGATCGCCTGGGCCGCCGGCAGCATCGGCAAGGATGCCCTGGCCAGCCTCGATGTCGACCTCGAGCGCATGGACCGGGCGATCGCCTCGAGCAGCGCCAGGGACTTCCTCCAGGCCAACCGATCCTTCCATTTCGGGGCCTATAAGGCGTCGCAATCGCCGACCCTGGTCTCGCTGATCGAGATCGTCTGGCTGCAGATCAGCCCGTATTTCAACCTGCTGCGCGGCTCCGGCAACTACGTCGCTGCCAATGCCAACCATCGCCGCATGGCGGAAGCGCTCGGCCGCCACGACCCGGATTCGGCGCGGGAGGCAATGGCCGCCGACATCAACGACGCTTACGATATCCTGGCGACGCTGCTCGGATAGGGCGGCCGCCGCGGCTCAGTATTCGTATTCGTAATTCAGGCCGAGCGAGCCCGAGCCGTCGTCGCCGGCCGTGCCCCGCGCCTTGAGGTTGCGGGTGATATCGAGATCGATGGTGACCCGCCCGGCGCCGCCGCTGTCCTGCTCGAAGCCGACGCGGAGATTGTCGTTGATCCGCTTGCCGACGCCGACGGTGGTGCCGCCGGAATCGTTCTCGCGGACATCGATATCGTCGAGGCCGGTCATCTTGCGGACGCGGGTGAAAATCCCGTCGCCACGGGCGAAGGCGCCGGTGAACTGGCCGACCGCGTCGACGAGCTGGGCGGCCTGGAAGGCCGTCAGGTTGCCGACGGTACGGTTGAACAGGATCTGGGAGATCACCTCCTCTTCCGGCAATTCGGGCCTGGATGAGAAGGAGATCTGCGGATCGTCGGCGGGACCGTCGACATTGACGATCGCGGTGATTTCCGCCGTCCGGGTCTCCGCCTCGAAGTCGAGGACCGGGATGAAGTCACCGGTGAAGGTCATGCGGCCCCGGGTGAAGTCGAAGCGACGGCCGATGACCTCGATGCGGCCGCGCGACAGCTCGAAACCGCCGACGATCACCGGCGCGTCGGTGGTGCCGGTGACCTCGATCGAGCCGCCGACGCCGGCATCCAGCCCGAAACCGCGGACCGAGATGGCGCTGCGGTTGGTGGTGGAAACCGTGATGCCGAGGGCCAGTCCGCCGCTCGCCTGGCCGCCGCCGCCGGTCGCGGCCGGCGGCGCGGGCTTGACCGGCTGGACGAAGCCCGGCTCGGTGTTGACGTGGCGGACATCGAGGGCGGCGCCGCCGCCGAAGCTGTCCGGCAGCAATATCTCCGCCTTGGAGATGTCGAGGCGGCCGCCGACCTTGCCGGTGGTCATCACCGGTCCGGTGACGGTGAGAGCCGCGGAGAAGGTAGCGTCGACCATCTCGCCGTCGACATAGCGGCCGTCCCGGATGCTGACCTTCATGTTGGCGGGCAGCCCGGCGGCGGGATCGATCTCGACCGACCCGCCGACGGTGATAGCACCGCCCTGGGCCATCTGGCCCTTGAGGTCGATCGTGGCGGTCTGGCCGCTGAGGCGGATCTGGCCGGCGACACCTTTCACGCCGAACCGCGTCTGGGCGTCGACAAAGACGGCGTTGGCCAGCGTCACGCTCCCCGAGATCGCGGTCGGGCCTGCGACATCGAGCGCCAGCCGGGCGGTGCCGCCAAGATCGATTTCCCGGTCGACGAACAGCGCCACGAGCTCGAGCGGGGCCGTGCCCTCCACCCTGATATTCGGGTCGCCGCCGGAAAACGGTACGCGGCCGTTCGCCTCCAGGGTCGCGCCGGCGCCGGAAATCCTCGCGGCAACCGTCGTCGCATCGAGCGTCGCCTCGCCGCTGCCGGAAATCGCCAGCGCGGGAAGCCCGGCCGACGCGGTCTGGGCAACGGAGAAACCGGAGAGATCGACCTGCCAGGCGACATTCGGAGCATCGGTTGTACCGGTCGCCCTGACCTTGCCGGAGAGGGTTCCGGCGGCACCGAGGCCGGGCGAGAACTGGTTGGCGAGGGCGAGCGAGACCTTGTCGATGGTGACGTCGACGCCGAGCTGCGGCGATACCGGACCGGCCGCGGTTATCCGGCCGCCGCTGAGGGCGAGGTCGAGCCGCTCGACCGCCATCTGGTCGCCGAGCCGGACGCGCACCGGCCCATTGAGCCTGATCGGGACGGCATACGCATTGCCGGTCAGCCGGCTGACCTCGAGGAGCTGGCCATCGCCTTCCATGGTCAGGCTGCCGGCGCCGTCGAGGTCCATGTCCGGCCCCTTGGCCGCGACCTCGAAGCGGGTATCGTTGCCTTCGACCTTCGCCGACATCCGCGCCGTGTCGATCTTGACCGAGCCGGCGTCGATTCCCTCGAGATCGACCTCGCCGTCGACCTGCGGCGTGCCCAGCGCGTCGGCGATCCTGACATTGCCCTCCGCCTTGCGGGCGACGAGCGTCGCGGCCGAGATATTCCGACCGTCAAAGGCGACGTCGACCGCCTGTTTCCCGCCATCCGGCTGAAAACGGATCTTGGCCTCGGCCGAGCCGGCGGCCTCGACCAGGGCAAGTGCCGCGAGCGTCGCGACGTTGGGGACGTCGAGCGACAGCGAACCGGAAAGCAGCCCGCCGTCAGTCTGTTCGATGGCGCCGGTGATCCGGTTCTCGGCGATCGCGAGGTCAACCGCGGGAAGCGCGAAACGGCCCGAGGCGACATCGAGCATCGCCTCCGCCGTTCCCTGCAGCGGCCGTCCGGCGAAGGAGCCGCCCAGCGCCAGGGCGGCGTGCCAGCCGGAATCGACCGGCTCGCCGGCGGCATGCACGGTCGCATCGGCGATCGGCTGGCCGACGAGCTCGCCATTGGCAACCGCCAGCATCACGTCGAAGGTCGGGGCGTCGAGCGCGCCGCTGACCTTCGCCTTGAACGTCGCGGCGCCACGCGACTGGTCGGCGACCAGCGCGAGGTCGGAAAGGCCGCCGGCAAGGTCTGCGTCGATGGTCGAACCGGCAAGCGCGACGTTGCCGGAGAGCGTTACCGCGTCGCCGTTCACCGCGAGGTCGGTGATCGCGATCCGGCCCGTCGCGTCGTCCGACACCTTGAGGGCGAAGCGGGTCTGGCCGGCGAGCAGCGGCGCCACCGAAGGCTCGCCCGGATCGAGGTCGGTCGCCGTGCCCTCGATCGCCAGCGCGATGCCGTCGGCGCCGAAATAGCGGCCGTTGACGGTTGCCCCGACCGCGCCGGCGAGGTCGCGTCCGGCCAGCGGCGACAGCGGCGCGAGATCGGCGAAGCGGAAGCGGAGCTCGCCGGTCGCCGTCTCGGACGAAACGTCGCCGGAGAAGAGCGCCCGTCCGCCGATCGCCGACAGGTCGGCGTCGAGCTTCGCCGACATCGCCGCGACATCGAGCGTCCCGTCGGCGGTGACGAGCAGCGGCTGGGCGTCGGTCGCGACGATGTTCCCGGCCGCGAGGTTGATCGCATCCGCTTCGACGCGAACCGCGAAGGGCAGCTCCCTGACCATCAGCGGGTCGTCGCCCTCCGCCTCGACGGCAAGCGACAGGCCGATGCCCGGCACCGCGATTCCCGACACCGAAAGGCCGGCAATGCGGCCGATCAGGTCGAGCCGGCGGCTCCCCTCGCCCGGTGCGATCCGTCCGTTGAGGGTCAGGCTGTCGAAGCGCAGCGGATCGGGGCCACCGACCGGCAGGGTCAGGGCGCCGCCATGCGGGCCGGCCGCGTCGATCTTCAACGCGATATCGGTATCGGCGCCGCCGAAGACGCCGGAAGCAGCAACGCTCACCGCGCCGGTCGAGACCTTGCCGTCATGGATGACGACGCGCGGAAGGCTGGTGCCGGCGACGGCGCGCCACTCCGCATCGATGGCGACGTCGATGCTGCCGGCAAGCAGGTCAGCGAAGCCCGGCGGGACGAGCTCGGCAAGATCGCCCTCGCCGGTCACCGTCAGCCTCTGTCCGTCGCCGGCGGCGGCGAAGCCGAAGCGGCCGGAGAAGCGGGCGGCGCCGTCCGATGTCAGCGAGACGGCGCCGGTGAGGTCACCGTCGGCAAGCGACGACTTGGCGGACAGGCGGTAGCCGGGTCCGCCGTCGCGTCCCATCAGGCCGACGAGGATGCCGTTCGCCGCCTCTTCCACCGTCAGGTCGACACCGATCGGCGCCGTGCCGCCGGCGCGATCGACCAGGGCGCTGACCGAGCCGAGCTGGCCATCGAGCCGCTCGGCCTTGACGTCGGCGTGGATGCCGCCATCGGCACGCAGCGCGAAGGCGCCGCCAACCGCGAGCGCCGCGGGTTGACCGACCAGCTCCTCGCCGAGCTCGAGCCTGGCGATCGCCAGCTTGTCGACGGAGATCGGGAAGAGGCCGCCGCCACCGCCGGTGCCGGCATCGGCGTCGCCGGCGCCACCCGCCGCATCCTCCAGCTCGGGCACGCGGACGAAGGAGATGCGGTCGGCGCCGATCGAGTCGAAGGCGATGTTGGCGGTCAGCAGGGCGCCGATGTCGAGATCGATCTCAAGCCCGTCGATTTCGGCGAAGACGCCCCTGGTGTCGGAGGCAACGATCTTGTCGGCGCCGAAGGCGAAAGGCGGCCAGCCGGTCAGCGCGCCGATCGACACCGTCATGCCGTTGCCCGACGCGGCCCGCTCGACGATGCCGGCCAGCACCGCACGCCCGGGCGGCGTCGCCAGCAGGACGAGCAGCAGCCCGACCAGGGCGATCAATCCGACGATCGCAAATCCTGCATAGCGAAGCGCGCGCCGCATCGTCCCTGCTCTTTCTCCTTCGCCTCCGGCCGGTCAGAAGGCCTGGCCGAGTCCTATATAGAGCGCAACTGTGGGGTCATCGCGGCGGGGATCGAGCGGCACGGCGAGATCGACGCGCAGGGGCCCGACCGGGGTGAGGTAGCGGATGCCGCCGCCGACGCCGACCTTGAGGCGGCTGATGTCCGGCAGCATGTCGCGATAGGCGTTGCCGGCGTCGACAAAGGCGACGAGGCCGAGGGCGTCGGACAGGCGGTAGCGGACTTCCCCGGAAACCGCGAAATCGCTGCGTCCGCCGACCAGGTCGCCCTTCTTGTTGCGCGGACCGATATTCTGGTAGCCGTAGCCGCGTACCGTGCCGGCGCCGCCGACATAGAAGCGCCGGCTCGCCGCGACGTCGCGGATCTTGTCGACGGTCAGCACGCCCGACTGGACGCGACCGGCCAGCACGAAGCGCCGCTCCGCGTCGATCGCGCGGTAGATCGAGACGTCCTCCTTGAAGGTGGCGAAGGTCTGGTCCTGGAGGAAATCGTAGGCGGGCGCCGCTTCGAGATGGACGTTCATCCCCCGCGTCGGATTGAGCTTGTTGTCGCGCGTATCCCAGTCGACGGCGCCGGTCAGGGTGGCGATCAGGTAGTCCTCCTTGGGGATCGCCTCGTCGATCTGGGTATTCTCGATCTCAAGCAGCAGCGCGCCACTGAGAGTATCGGTGAAGATGCGGCTGAGGCCGACCTCGGCCTCCTGGGTCGTCGCCCGATAGGCGTCGGAGGTCTCGCGAAAGGCCTCCGCCCGCAGGGTGAAGTCGGTCATCGGATCGAGGATTGCCGGCTTCTTGAACTTGGCCGCGAAGTTGTAGTCCGGTTCGTCATAATCGGGATCGAAGAAGCCCGAGACTCCGGCGGAGAGCCGCAGCGACTCCGCTCCGCCCCAAAGGTTGCGGTCGGCCCAGTAGATCTCGGCGCCGGCACCCTCGGTGTTCGAATAGTTGACGCCCGCGCCGATCACGTGGCGCTTGCGCTCGGTGACGATGATGTCGACCGGGATCGTGCCGTCCGGGTCGAGATGGTCGGCCGGCACGACGCGGACCGAGTCGAAGACGCCGAGGTCGCGGAGCCGGGCCTCGGCCCGACGGGTTATCTTGGGCGAATAGACCGTGCCGCCGTCGATGCCGGCGCGGCCCTCGACCAGATCTGGACGGACCCGGTCGGTGCCGCTGACGGTTACCCTGCCGAAATCCGCCACCTTGCCGGGATCGACCCCGATGGTGACGTCGAGGGTGCGGCTGCCGTGATCGGCGACGACGTCGGTCTTCACGACCGCGGCGAGCGGATGCCCTTCGTCCCGCCAGCCGCCGACGATCGTATCCTCGGCATTGACGATCCGCCCGGACTCGGCGATCTCGCCCGGCTGGAGCTTGAGGTCCTCCAGCGTCATGTCCGGCGGCAGCGGACCGGCATTGACGGTTCCGAAGACGAATTGCGGACCGGCCGTCACCACCACCTTCACCGGCACCGGCTGGGCACCGACCGGATCGAACGGGCTCAAGCTGTCGATCGGCCGGCCGGCGACGGTGACCGCGACCTGACCGGCATAGCGCGCATTCTGGTAGAGGACGGCGGTCAGGCTGCCGATGTCGCCCCGCGCGCGGGCAAGCAGGCCGACCATGCCCGATGCCGGCGTCTTCCGCCGGGTATAGAGAGACGAGGCATTGCGAAGCGAGCGCTGGAAACTCCGGCTGCCGCCGACCACCTCGATATCGACGGTGTAGGTGACGGGATCGGGGACCGGGTCCTCGACCTTGTCGTTGCGGGTGAAGGGCCAGATGGCGAACGACGGCGTCGCCGCGCTCCCGGCCACGAGAACGACGCCCAGCACAATAGCGATGCGTCCCAGACGTGAACGCAAGCCAACCCTTCCCCAACGACAAAACGCCACCCCGCGCGGCGTTCCGGCCCATCCCGGACCTTTGCGAGCCCTAGTCTAGCAACCCATCCCTGAATCGCGAGTTTATCCCGATATGCGCTGGCTTTGGCCGATTTTCGTCGGCGGGCCGATATCCCTGGCTGCCAGCGCGACGTCCCTCGCGTCGCTGCTACAGATACGGAAATGGCGAAATACCGCCATTTCATGCCGGCAGACAAGCCAAAATGCGCAATGGCTCAGCCGATGAGCGAAGAGGCCGCGGTCGATCGGGACGGCCCGGGGCTCCGGATCGGCCCCGACGACCATCCCCGCGAGCCCGTTTGCCGCATACCCGGTCAGCGGGCCATCCAGCCGCCATCGACGGTGACCACCGACCCGGTGACGTAGCCGCTCGCCGGCGCGGCAAGGAACAGCAGGGCGGTCGCAAGCTCCTCCGCGCGGCCAAAACGGCCGAGCGGAATGCGCTCGATAAGCTGCCGGCTACGATCCGCATCGTTGCGCAGCGCCTCTGTGTTGTCGGTCTCCATATATCCCGGCGCGATCGCGTTGACGGTGATGCCGTGCGGGGCGAGCTCGTTGGCGAGCAGCCGGGTCAGGCCGACGATCCCGTGCTTGCTGGCGGTGTAGGAGGGCACCCGCACGCCACCCTGGAAGGAGAGGATCGAGGCGATATTGACGATACGGCCCGCGGCCCCGCGCTCGACCATGTGGCGGGCCACGGCCTGCGAGAGGAAGAAGGCGCTCTTGAGGTTGACCTGCATCACCTCGTCCCAGTCCGTCTCCGCGAAGTCGAGGACATCGGTACGGCGGATGATGCCGGCATTGTTGACCAGGATGTCGACGCGCCCACTGGCGGCGACGGCCTTCCCGACAATCTCGGCAAAGTCGTTCGGCACGGCGAGGTCGGCGGCGATCCCGGTGAAACCGCGATTGCGGGCCTCGACCTCGCGGGCCGTCCCATCCATGGGATTGGGGCCGACGCCGACGATGTCGGCGCCCGCATCGGCAAGGGCAAGCGCCATGGCCTGGCCGAGCCCGCGCCGGGCGCCGGTCACCATCGCCACCTTGCCCGTCAGGTCGAAGAGCTGAGCAACTGTCATCGCCGCTTCATAGCAGCCGGTGGGCCGGTTTTCTCCCCGTATTCGCCCATCCGCCGCGATGCCGGCGGCGGTCCGGTCCCCTGACGCCGCGCGACTGCACAATTTCCGTGCATGCAAACTTCCGTCGCAACGCGAGGAATTGCAGATTGCATGCGATCATGGAATTTATGGGCCGCGTGGGCGGGCAGGCCCCTGATTCGGCGGGCAGCCTGGCGACTGGAAATGCCGGCATGGCCCGGATATTGCTCGCCAAATACCGGTTGTAACAAAAGCGGACACGTCGCCTTGCCGATATCCCATGACGCCGAGATTTCCCGGCTGTTGACCGACTATCGCCACGGCAACAAGGCGGTCGACACGATCGAGGCGGCCTTCGTCGCGATCGAGGAAGCCGAGGATCCGGGCATCTTCATTTCGCTGGTCGATCGCGAGGACGCGCTGTCGGCCGCCCGCGAGCTCGGTGGCCGGATCGACCCGACCAAGCCGCTCTACGGCGTGCCCTTCGCGGTCAAGGACAATATCGACGTCGCCGGCATGCCGACGACCGCCGCCTGCCCGGACTATGCCTATACGCCGACGGCCTCCGCGCCGGTCGTCGACCGGCTGATCGAGGCCGGGGCGATCCTGATCGGCAAGACCAACCTCGACCAGTTCGCCACCGGCCTGGTCGGGACGCGGACGCCCTACCCGGTTCCGCGCAACGCGCTCGACCCGGCGCTGGTTCCCGGCGGCTCGTCCTCCGGCTCCGGCACGGCCGTTGCCCGCGGGCTGGTCTCCTTCGCCCTCGGCACCGACACGGCGGGCTCCGGGCGGGTGCCGGCGGCGCTCAACAATGTCGTCGGGCTGAAGCCGAGCTGCGGCGCGCTGTCGACGCGCGGCGTGGTGCCGGCCTGCCGCAGCCTCGACTGCGTCTCCGTCTTCGCCGGGACGGTCGCCGATGCCTGGCTCGCCTTCTCCGTCGCCGCCGGCTTCGACAGGGCCGATCCCTATTCGCGGCCGATCCCCGTCGGCCGCCCGACCCTGCCGCCGTCGGTCCGCATCGGCGTGCCCGACGATGCCAGCCGGATCTTCGGCAGCGCCACGGCGGCCGCGGCCTTCGACGCGGCGCTCTCCCTCTTCCCGCGCATCGGCCCGGCGCCGCGGCCCGTCGACCTCGCGCCCTTCTTCGAAACCGCGGCGCTGCTCTACGAGGGCGCCTGGGTGGCGGAGCGTTACCAGGCGATCCGCGATTTCGTCGAGGCGAGCCCGGACTCGATCCATCCGGTGACCCGCCGGATCATCGAAGGCGCGCGGTCGCGCTCGGCGGCGGATGCCTTCGCCGGCTTCTACCAGCTCGCCGAGCTCAAGCGCGCGACGGCCGACGTCTGGAGCCATGTCGACGTGCTGGTCGTGCCGTCGATCCCCGATGTCTGCACGCTCGCCGACGTCGAGGCCGATCCGATCGGCGCCAATTCGCGGCTCGGCACCTATGCCAGTTTCGTCAACCTGCTCGACCTCTGCGCGCTCGCCGTGCCGGGACCGTTCCGCGGCGACGGGCGTCCCGCCGGCGTCACCCTGATCGCGCCGGCCGGTCGCGACGGACTGCTCGCCGCCGTCGGCGCTGCCATGCATTGCGCCGCCGAGGTGAGGATCGGCGCCAACGGCTTCAGGGTCCCGGCAGTCGCCCCCCAGCCGGCGGAAGCCCCCCCGGCAAGCATCGAGGTCGCCGTCGTCGGCGCCCATCTCTCCGGCATGAGCCTCAATCACGAGCTGGCGTCTCGGGGCGGGGTCTTCGTCCGCAAGACCACGACCGAGCAGCATTACCGGCTCTACGCGCTGCCCGGCGGTCCGCCGCCGCGACCCGGCCTGATGCGCACCAACCAGGTCGGCAGCGCGATCGAGATCGAGGTCTGGGCCCTGCCGAGGGAAAGCTTCGGCGATTTCGTGTCCGGCATCCCGTCGCCGCTCGGCATCGGCACGGTGAAGCTCGCCGACGGAACCGCGGTCAAGGGCTTCCTCTGCGAACCGGCGGCGATCGACGGGGCGCGCGACATTTCCGACTTCGGCGGCTGGCGCGCCTATCTGGACTCGCTGCGCTGAGACCAGTGCGTCCTTCGAGGCTCGGGCTTCCGCCCTCGCACCTCAGGATGGCCAGGTCGGGGATGGCAGCGGGCAGGCAAGCTCTACCGCTGCCATGCTGAGGTGCCCCGGCAAAGCCGGGGCCTCGAAGGACGCATGGCTGCGCCGCTTCGACCCTCCGACAAGGGGAGGGTTGGGGAGCTGTGCAGGCGGCCCGGAGCGTGGCCACGCGGGCAGGTGGAGCTAAGGGTCCGCCCGGCGTGGCTCCGTCGCACTTTCCCCGGCAATCGCGAGGAGACGGCGAAGCGTCGGCGGCGACCGGTCGGTGCGCCAGGCAAGACCGGTCTCCATCGCCGGTGATTTTCGCGCCGGAGGCAGATAGACGACGCCGGGCCGCGCGAGACCGCGCATCGAATCCGGGACGAGCGCCATGCCGATCGCCGCCGAGACGAGGCCGATGATCGTCTGCATCTGAACCGCCTCCTGGACGATGGCGGGCGTCACCCCACCATCGATATAATAGCCGGTGATCAGGTCGTGCAGCGCCGGCGCGCTCTGGCGCGGGAAGACGATCAGCGGCGCCTCGCGCATCTGGTCGAAACCGAGCCTGCCGCGCTTCGCCACGATCCGACCCGACTCCACCCAGGCCTCCGGGACCACGGCGACCAGCCTTTCCCGATAGAGCGGCCGGTAGCCGAGCTGTGGCGGCATGATCGGCTGCGGCGCGGCGATCAAAAGGCCCGCATCGACGTCGCCGTCGAGCAGCCAGTCGATCTGGACGTCGCCGGTCGCCTCGCGCAGCGACAGCTCGACCTCGGGATAGAGCGCCTTGTAGCGGCTGATCAGCGGCGGCATGACGCTGTAGGTCGCGGTGCTGACGAAGGCGAGGCGGAGCGCGCCGACCTCGCCGCGCGACAGGCGGAGCGCGATATCCGGCAGCGCCGCCGCCTCGGCCAGGACCTTGCGGGCATAAGGCAGCCATTCGGCGCCGACCGGCGTCAGCGCGACGCTCCGCCGCGTGCGGGCGAAGAGCTGAACGCCGAGCGTCGCCTCCAGCGCCTGGATGCTCTGGCTGAGCGGCGGCTGGGTCATGTTGAGCTTTTCGGCGGCGCGGCCGAAATGCAGCGTCTCGGCGACGGTGACGAAATGGCGGAGCTGGCGCAGGTCCATGCGTTAATATGCAGAACAACTTAATAGAGCGCAAAATATATATTTTACAGTCTTTCGAGAACCGACTAAGCCATGGCCCGGGAAACGCGAGGATCAGGAGCAAGCCGCCATGCCAGCGAATGAGAGGTCGAGCCACATCACCCAGGGCGACGCCCGCTCGCCCAACCGGGCGATGTATTACGCCATGGGCTACCAGAAGGCCGATTTCGACAAGCCGATGATCGGCGTCGCCAACGGCCATTCGACCATCACGCCATGCAACTCGGGCCTGCAGCCGCTGGCCGACGCGGCGATCGCGGCGATCAAGGAAGCCGGCGGCAATCCGCAGGTCTTCGGCACGCCGACGATCTCCGACGGCATGTCGATGGGCACCGAGGGGATGAAATATTCGCTGATCTCGCGCGAGGTCATCTCCGACTGCATCGAGACCTGCGTCCAGGGCCAGTGGATGGACGGCGTCGTCGTCATCGGCGGCTGCGACAAGAACATGCCGGGCGGCATGATGGGCATCGCCCGCTGCAACGTCCCGGCGATCTACGTCTATGGCGGCACCATCAAGCCAGGCCGCTGGAAGGGCCAGGACCTCTCCATCGTCTCCGCCTTCGAGGCGGTCGGCGCCTACTCGGCCGGCAAGATGAGCAGGGAGGACTTCGAGGGCATCGAGCGCAACGCCTGCCCGTCGAGCGGCTCCTGCGGCGGCATGTACACCGCCAACACCATGAGCTCCTCCTTCGAGGCGCTCGGCATGTCGCTGCTCTATTCCTCCAACATGGCCAACCCCGACCATGAGAAGATCGACTCGACCGCCGAGTCGGCGCGGGTCCTCGTCGAAGCGGTGAAGAAGGGGATCAAGCCGCGCGACATCATCACCCGCGAAGCGATCGAGAACGCGGTCTACCTGATCATGGCGACCGGCGGCTCGACCAACGCGATCCTCCACTATCTCGCCATCGCCCACGCCGCCGAGGTCGACTGGACGCTCGACGATTTCGAGCGGATCCGGGTCAAGGCACCGGTGCTCTGCGACCTCAAGCCGTCGGGCAAATACATGGCCGTCGACCTTCACAAGGCGGGCGGCGTGCCGCAGGTGCTGAAGCTCTTGCTCGACGCCGGGCTGCTGCATGGCGACTGCCTGACGATCACCGGCCGGACCATGGCCGAGGAGCTCGCCGAGGTGCCGTCCGAGCCGCGTGCCGACCAGGATGTCATCCAGCCGATCAGCGACGCCCTCTACAAGCAGGGCCATCTCGCGATCCTGAGGGGGAACCTCGCCGAGCGTGGCGCCGTCGCCAAGATCACCGGCCTCAAGAGCCCGGTGATCACCGGCCCCGCCCGCGTCTTCGACGACGAGCAGTCGGCGCTTGAAGCGATCATGGCCGACAAGATCAAGGCCGGCGACGTCCTCGTCCTGCGTTATCTCGGCCCGAAGGGCGGCCCCGGCATGCCGGAGATGCTGGCGCCGACCTCGGCGATCATCGGCCGCGGCCTCGGCGAAAGCGTCGCGCTGATCACCGACGGACGCTTCTCCGGCGGCACCTGGGGCATGGTCGTCGGCCATGTCACGCCGGAGGCCCACGAGGGCGGCACGATCGCGCTGGTCGAGGAAGGCGACTCGATCACGGTCGACGCCCACAAGCTGCTCCTCCAGCTCAACGTCGACGACGCGGAGATCAAGCGCCGCCGCGAGGCCTGGAAGCAGCCGGCGCCGCGCTACACCCGCGGCGTCATGGCGAAATACGCGGCGCTCGCGACGCCGGCCGACAAGGGAGCGGTGACCGGGTAGCCGGCCCGCCCGTCCGCCGCGCCATTGCCCTAGCCCATGGCGCGGAGGACCACCTGGTCGAACAGGCGGTCGGGAAGCATCCGCCGCAGATAGACCAGGAGGTGCGAGAACTGTCCGGCGCGGTAGCGGGTCTTCGGCCGCCGCGCCGCGACGGCCCTGGCGATGACGCCGGCGATGACGTCGGGCTTCGAGCCGCGGCCGGGCCGCGACGCGTCGGCGATCCCCTTCGCCATCGCCGCGTAGGGGCCTTTCGCCGACGCCTTCGCCACCTGCTCGCCGAGGATTTCGTTGAAGCCGGTATCGATGGCGCCCGGCGCGACGATCACCACGTCGATGCCGAACCGGGCGAGCTCGATCCGGAGGCAGTCGGAGAAGCCTTCGACGGCATGCTTGGTGGCGTGGTACCAGGCGCCGAGCGGCGTGTAGATCGTGCCCCCCATCGACGAGATGTTGATGATCGTGCCCGACCGCCGCTCGCGCATCCCCGGCAGCACGAGCTGGATCATCCGCGCGAGCCCGAACAGATTGACCTCGAACTGATGGCGCGCGTCGGCGATCGGCACGTCCTCGACCGCGCCATAGACCGCGTAGCCGGCGTTGTTGACCAGGACGTCGATCCGCCCCTCCCTGTCGAGGATCGTGTCGACGGCGGCGGTCATCGACGCCTCGTCGCCGACGTCGAGCGACAGGACATGGCCGCCGGCCGCCTCGATCGGCGCCATCGCCGCCGTCCGCCGGGCGCCGCCATAGACGACATGTCCTTCCGCGACGAGCTTCAGCGCCGTCGCGAGACCAATTCCGGATGACGCGCCGGTTACCAGGATCACCTTCTTCTCCGCCATCGCTGATCTCCGACCGGGTTGCGGAAAGGTTCGGCAACCCCTATTAAATGACCATTGGTCACTTATTTAATGACCAATGGTCATTTGTCAAAGGGATTCGTCGCGCATGCCGAAAAAAGCCGCCCCGGCCCAGCGCCGGGCCCGCACCCCGGACCAGAAGCAGGACCGTCGCGCGGCAATCCTCGCCGCGGCGGTCGCCCATACCCGGGAAAGCGGCTTGGACAGCGTCACCATGGCTGGCCTCGCCAAGCGCGCCGGCCTCGCCAAGGGGACGCTCTACCTCTATTTCGAAACCCGCGAGGAGGTGTTCCTCGCCCTTTATCTCGACGCGCTCGCCCAATGGGCCTCGCGGATCGAGGCGGCGCTCGTCCCCGGCATGAGCGACGACGCGGCGATCGCCGCGATCGCCGAAGCGACGCGGGGCGCCCCCCTCTTCATCGCGCTCGCCTCCCGGCTGTCGGGCGTCATCGAGCAGAATGTACCGATCGCGACGCTGGTCGCCGCGAAGCGGGCATCGCTGCCGGTCTATCTCTCCGTCGCCGGCCGTCTCGAGGAGAGCCTCGGGCTCGCGGCGGGTGATGGGATGCGCTTCGGCTCGGCGCTGATGGCGCTCCTCCTCGGCGCGGCCGGGATGGATACCGGCGATCTCGCGATGCGCGACGACCTCCCGGGCGACGTTCGCGACATTGTCGCGCTGTCGCGCTTCGAGACCGTCTTCGGCGAGGGCGTGCGTCTGCTGCTTGCCGGGATACGGAGATCATAGCGGGAAGGCGGCCTTGGCTTACCGGCACGTGCCCCAATCCTTCTTCTGCTCGCCCAAGCTGCTAACGTCTCCGGCATCTCGACGGCGCCGCCGTCAAGGGCGGTTCCGCATCCCATCGAGAGGAGGCGCAGATGTCCGGATTCGAGATCCTGCTGAACGCGGCGAACGTCGTTTATCTCTTCGCCTATTCGGTGCGGGATATCCTCTGGCTTCGGATCCTGGCGGTCGCGGGGGGAATCATGGCGCTTCCCTATTACTATTTTCGATCCGATCCGCTGTGGCCGACCATCGCCTGGAGCTTCGTCTTCATCGCGATCAACAGCTTCTGGATCGTCAAGCTCATGATCGAGCGCCGCCCGGTCAAATTCAGCGACGACGAGAGGCGCCTGTACCAGCTCGCGCTCCGCAACATGTCGGAGCACGAAGCCGCCGGGCTCTTTCGTCTCGGCACCTGGTCGACCGTGCCAGCGGGATCGGTCCTCCTGGAACAGGGGAAGCCGGTTGAGGCACTGACCCTCATCGCCTCGGGCACCGCCCGTGTCGACGACAATGGCACGCTGGTTGATACGGTCGGTGAGGGCCGCTTCCTCGGCGCTACCGCATTTCTCAGCCACGGGAAGAAGCCGATGGCACCGGTGACGGTCAAAGCGGCCGAATCGGCTCGTGTCGTCGTCTGGCCGTCGGCCGTCCTGGAGAAAGAGGCCGCTCGCGACAGCGATCTCGAAATCGCCATCGAGGCGAGCCTCGGGCTCGAGCTTTCGCGTTTGCTGTGGACCTCATGGGCGGAGCTGCTCCACCCGCTCCACCCGCGCTTCGGCCAGCCCAACCTCGACGGCGCGCGGTGACGGCCGGATCGCTCGCCCGACCTTCCTCGTCGATGCCGCTGACATCATCGCCGGCGACCCGCCGGGGGCGTCGGCCATTATTCCGGCAGGTGCCTGCCCGGCAGTGCCGATTCAGCTTAAATCATATGCAGCAACGACCGCCGCGGATCAGGCGTCGACCGGCCTGCCGGCCGCGAGGAAATCGTAGGTCCGCGCCAGCCGGTCCATCAGGTAGTCGGCTCCCGAGATCGGCGGATAACGGGCCGGCTCCCCGTCCGGGACGCAGGTCGGCAGGCAGGCGATCGTCGCGTCGGGATTGGGATCGAGGAAGAAGGCGACCGAATAGCGGTCGTCCCCGCGATTGACCACGCGATGCGGCGTCGAGACATAGAGGTCGTTGGTCCAGCGCATCAGGCAGTCGCCGATGTTGCAGACGAAGGTGCCGGGCCGCGGCGGCACGGTGATCCACTCCCCCCTCCGCGTCCTCACCTCGAGGCCGCCGACGTCGTCGGTGAGGAGCAGCGTGACGTCGCCATAGTCGGTATGGGCGCCGGCGCCGATCTGTCCCTCGGCCGCCGAGACCGGCTGGGTCGGATAATGCAGCAGCCTCAGCGTCGCCATCGGCTGGTCGAGCTTGTCCTCGAAGAAGTCGGGCGCGAGCCCGAGATCGATCGCGACGCCGCGATGGAGCCGTCGCCCGACCGACCAGACCGCGTCGAAATAGGTAAGCATCGTGTCGCGCCAGCCGGGAAGGTCCGGCCACAGGTTGACGCCGCGGAACGGCTCGCCGGCGATCACCCGCGGATCGTCCGGGGAGAGATCGAGGCCGATGTTGAAGGCCTCCTTCAGATCCGCCGGCATCGACGGGTCGAGGCTCTCGCCCTGCATGGCGACATAGCCGCGGTTATGCGGCGAGGTGCGGATCGACCGCTTCTCCTTCTCTTCGAGGTCGAGGGCGAAGAAGCGGGCCGACTCGCCGAACACCTCGTCGATCAGGGTCGTCGGAATGCCGTGGCCGGTGACGAAGAAGAAGCCGACGCCGCGCGCCGCCTGCCCGATCTCCCCGGCTATCCGCTCGTCCGCCCCGGGACCGGGGGTGAGATCGACGACGGGCAGGGTGTCGGCGGCGGCTGTCATGGCTTGGGCTCCCGGGGCTGGTGGCAGTGGCGTTCCGTCTTGCCCCTCCCATCCATGAACCATGCCAGCCTGCGGCTCCAGTGCCGCCGGCATCGAAAAATTCGCGCGACGGCTTGCCGTGTTTAGTAAATTGTGCTTCACTAAACTAAATTACTAAACACAGCGTCGGATACCGGGAGGACGCCGACGCCCTCCATCACACCGCGGCTATTTGTGTTTCGGGGCCTGTCGCCGGCCTGGAGGCGCGCCTGGCTGCCTCCCCAATGCAAGGACTCCGCAGGCCGATGCCCGCCATGATTCCCGACGAAGCGACCCGCCGCCGGCTGATCGAATCGGTCGCCCGGGCGATGCTCGACCACGCTGACGAACTGACCGCGCTCGACCAGGCGATCGGCGACGGCGACCACGGCATCAACATGAAGCGCGGCTTCGAGGCGGTGATGGCGGATATCGACACCCACGCCGCCAAGCCGCTGCCGGAAGCGCTCGCCTCGGTCGGCATGGCGCTGGTCATGAAGGTCGGCGGTGCCTCGGGCCCGCTCTACGGCACCCTGTTCATGACCCTCGGCAAGCATCTCCCGGCCGAGCCCGACCGCACCGCGCTGATCGCGGCCTTCGGCGCGGCGATCGACGCGGTCAAGGCGCGCGGCAAGTCCGATTTCGGCCAGAAGACGATGCTCGACGTCCTCGGGCCCGTCCATGCGGCGCTCGCGAGCGGCGGCGATCTCGACGCTGCTGCCGACGACGCCGCCGAGGCGACCGTGCCGATGAAGGCGATCCGCGGCCGCGCCTCCTTCCTCGGCGACCGCTCGATCGGCCATATGGATCCCGGCGCCCGGTCGAGCGCCCTCATGGTTCACGCCGTCACCGCCGTCCTGGAGCCCTCCGCATGAGCAACGTCGGCATCGTCATCGTCTCGCATTCCGCCGACGTGGCGCGCGGCACCGCCGACATGGTGCGCCAGATGGTCGGCGACGAGGTGCCCCTCGCCTTCTGCGGCGGCGATCCCTCCGGCGGTCTCGGCACCAGCGTCGAGACGATCATGCAGGCGATCGACGCCGCCTGGTCGGACAGCGGCATCGCCATCCTCGTCGATCTCGGCGGCGCCGAGACCAACAGCGAAATGGCGATCGAGATGCAGCCGGCCGAACGGCGCGGCCGGATCGTCATCTGCAACGCGCCGGTCGTCGAGGGCGCCGTCATGGCGGCGACCGAGGCCTCGGGCGGCGGTTCGCTCGACGATGTCAAACGGACGGCCGAGGAGTTGTCGCCGGGCTGACCGGGCGACGGGCAGGGAAGAGGCAATGTCAGACCGGCAAGCATCAGCCACCGTCCTCCTGACCCACGCGGTCGGGCTCCACGCCCGTCCGTCGGTGAAGCTCACCAAGCTTGCCAAGACCTTCGGCGCGACCATCGAGCTCGGCCTTTCGGCGGAGGGGCCGTGGATCGACGCCAAGAGCATCGTCAAGGTGATGGCCGCCAAGGTGCCGCAGGGAACCGAGCTCCATATCCGCGCGGCCGGGACCGATGCCGACGACGCGGTCGCGGCCCTGATCGGTCTTGTCGAGCGCGACTTCGACGAGGCGGGAGCCGATGCGCCCGGCGGTTGAACGGCGTGGCCGCATCGCCGCGCCGGGGATCGCCGCCGGTCCGGTCGTGCGCCTCGACCGGCCGGAGGCCGGGCGACGAAACCCGAGCGGCGACCCCGCCCGTGAACGGGCCGATCTCGAGGCGGCGATCGCCACCGCCATCGAGGCGATAGCCGGCCTCGCGGCGGGGCTGGAAGGCGACGCCGCCGATATCCTCGATTTCCAGATCGCCATGCTCGAGGACGATTCCCTTTCCTCCGGCGCCTTTGCCGCGATCGCCAGCGGCGGCGATGCCGTCACCGCCTGGTCGGACGCGATCGCCGTCCAGATCGCCGACTACGAGGCGACCGCCGACGAATATTTCCGCGCCCGCGCCGCCGATCTCGCCGATATCCGCGACCGGGTGCTGCGCGCGCTGACACAAGCCGGCGACGACGCGACGCCGCCCGGCGCCGTGCTCGCCGGAGAGGACGTGACGCCGAGCCGCTTCCTGTCGGTCGACTGGGCCGCCGGCGGCGGCCTCGCCCTCTTCGCCGGCAGCCCCTCCAGCCACGTCGCGATGCTCGCCCGGTCGCGGGGCGTGCCGATGGTGGTCGGCATCGGCACGATCGCGGTCGGCGACGGCGATGTGGCGATCGTCGATGGCGAAACGGGGCGTATCATCCTCAACCCGGGCGAGGCCGACTGGGCCGCCTACGAGACGGCACGGAAGCAGGCCGCGGCGCGCGCCGCACGCGAGGAATCGGTGTTGCGGCTGCCGGCCGTGACCGGTGACGGCGTCGCCATCCGGATGATGATCAATGTCGCCGAGCCCGAGGAGCTCGACGCGCTCGATCCGGCGATCTGCGACGGCATCGGCCTGGTCAGGACCGAGTTCCTCTTCCACCGCCCGGCCGGCCTCCCCGACGAGGAGACGCAGCTTCGCGCCTATGCCCGTATCGTCGAATGGGCGGACGGACGCCCGGTCGTGCTCAGGACCCTCGATGCCGGTGGCGACAAGCCGGTCGCCGGACTCACCCATGACGACGAATCCAACCCCTTCCTCGGCACGCGCGGCATCCGCCTCTCGCTCGTCCATCCCGATGTCTTCATGGTCCAGCTCCGCGCCATGGCCCGCGCGGCGGCGCTCGGCGACGTCAAGGTCATGCTGCCGATGGTGACGGTGCCGGCCGAGATCGAGGCCGCGGCCGCGCTGCTCGACCAGGCAGTCGCCGATCTCACGTCCGAGGGCGCCGCCTGCCGCCGGCCGGCGCTCGGCATCATGGTCGAGGTGCCGGCGGTGGCGATCGAACCGGCGCTCTATGCGCGAGCCGACTTCTTCTCGATCGGCAGCAACGACCTCACCCAGTATGTGACGGCAAGCGCCCGCGACACGGCGGCGGTGTCCGCCCTGAACGATGCCGGGCACCCGGCGGTGGCCAGCCTGATCCGCAACGTCGTCGAGGCCGGCGCCGAGCTCGGTCGGGACGTCAGTCTCTGCGGCGACATGGCAAGCGACCCGGCCCATATCCCCGCCCTCGTCGCGGCCGGCATGCGGACGCTCTCGGTCGCGCCAGCCCTTGTCGGCCGCGCCAAGCTCGCCATTGCCGAAACTGTCGCCGGGTCGTCATGAGCGCCAGGAAGCGACGTGCCGGCCCCACCCCCGACAGCGAGGCGGTCGGTCGCTACAAGGCGATCCTCCAGAAGGTCATGGACACCCGCCCGTCGGGAACGCGCCAGCGGCTCGCCGGCGCGCTCGGCAAGAACCGCAGCTTCGTCTCGCAAATCACCAGCCCGGCCTATGCGACGCCGATCCCGGCCCGTCACCTCGAGACCATCTTCGAGATCTGCCACTTCGCAGCGGACGAGCGGAAGCGCTTCCTCGGCGCCTATGCGCTCGCCCATCCGAGGCGCACCGCCGTTGCTCATGAAGGACCGCACTCACGTCCCCATACCGTCTATCTGCCCGACCTCGGCAACGAGGCCCGCAACCACGAGCTCGACCGGATGGTCGGCGACTTCATCCAGAGACTGACGCGCCTGATCGCCCAGACCTGACGCGTCCCCGACAAGGGAGGAAAGACCGATGAAGAAATTCATGAACGGCGCGGAGACCATTCTCGCCGAGAGCCTCGACGGCTTCGTCGCCGCCCATGGCGATATCGTTGCGATGGGCGACGAGCGGAAGTTCGTCCGCCGCGCGACGCCCGCGCCCGGCAAGGTGGCGCTGATCTCCGGCGGCGGCTCCGGCCACGAGCCGCTCCATGCCGGCTTCGTCGGCCACGGCATGCTCGACGCCGCCTGTCCCGGCCAGGTCTTCACCTCGCCGACCCCGGACCAGATGATCGCCGCGGCCGAGGCGGTCGACGGCGGCGCCGGCGTCCTCTTCATCGTCAAGAATTACGAAGGCGACGTGATGAATTTCGAGATGGCGGCGGAGATGGCCGGCCGCGAGATCATGACCGTCGTCACCGACGACGACGTCGCGGTCGAGACCTCGACCTATTCGATCGGGCGGCGCGGGGTCGCCGGCACGATGGTGGTCGAGAAGGTGGTCGGCGCCGCGGCGGAGGAAGGGCTCTCCCTCGCCGACCTCAAGGCGCTCGGCGACCGGGTCAACGCCGCCACCCGCTCGATGGGCGTCGCGCTGACCAGCTGCACGGTTCCCGCCGCCGGCTCCCCGACCTTCGCGATCGGCGACGACGAGATGGAGATGGGCGTCGGCATCCACGGCGAGCCCGGCCGGCGCCGGGTCAAGCTCGAACCGGCCGCCGCCATCGCCGAGGAGATGATCACGGCGATTGCTTCGGAACTCGGCGATGCCGGCGACGCGCTCCTCCTCGTCAACGGCTTCGGCGGCACGCCGCTGATGGAGCTCTACCTGATGTATCACGAGGCCCGGGCGAAGCTCGAGGCGCGCGGGTACCGCGTCGCCCGCTCGCTGGTCGGCAACTTCGTCACGTCGCTCGAGATGGCCGGCTGTTCCCTCACCGTCACCAGGCTCGACGACGAGATCGCCCGCCTGTGGGACGCGCCGGCTCACACCGCGGCACTGCGTCTGGGGATGTAGGCGGACCTCGCGCCGCCGCCAGCGATCATCCTCGATCCCGTCCGGACCACCGATCCCTTGACGCCCGCACCATCCGCCCGTAGGCCGGTCGGGCTCTTGCGCGCCGCCGGAGCAATCCTGCCTGCCGCGCGCCTCCCGCATTTGTCCAGGTCGCGCGGATTGAACGCATGAATATCACGTATGAAAGGCTGTCGATTCCCGACGTCATCCTGATCAGGAACAGGATCTTCGAGGACGAACGCGGACGATTTCAGGAGATATTCCGCAAGGACTTCTTCACATCCCTCGGCATCCGCTTCGAGCCCGTCCAGGAGAATCACTCCTTCTCGCACAACAAATGGACCATTCGCGGCCTCCACTTCCAGCGTCCGCCGGCGAACCAGGCGAAGCTCGCCCGCATCGTCAGCGGCTCGCTCTTCAGTGTTGCGGTCGATCTTCGGAAGGGGTCGCCGACCTTCGGAAAGTGGGCAGGCGCGACGATGCATGCCGGAGCCGGCCACCAGTTCTTCGTGCCCTATGGATTCGCCTATGGATTCTGTACCCTCGAACAGGGCACCGAGATCATCTATCTCAGCGATCATCACTACGCGCCCGACCTGGAAGGCGGCGTGCGCTACGATGACCCCGATGTCGCCATTGCCTGGCCGCTTGGAAACGAGACGGTGACGGTGAACGATCGCGATGCCGGCTTCCCAGGCCTGAGCGAACTGGATTCGCCCTTCTCGGTGTGAGCCGCTCATGGATTCGCAAGGCAAGGTCTTCGTCGTTACGGGAGGGGCCGGCTTCATCGGCTCGGCGGTTGTCCGCCACCTGATCGCCGAAACGCCGCATCGCGTCGTCGTCGCCGACAAGCTGACCTATGCCGGCAATCTCGCTTCGCTTGCCCCGGTCGCCGGGGATTCCCGCTACCGTTTCGTCAAGGCCGACATCGCCGATGCGTCCGGGATGGCCCGGCTCCTCGCCGAGGTCAGGCCCGGCGTGGTCATGCATCTCGCCGCCGAGAGCCATGTCGACCGCTCGATCGACGGACCGGCCGCCTTCATCCAGACCAACCTCGTCGGCACCTTCTCGCTGCTGGAGGCGGCGCTCGGATACTGGCGAAGCCTCGACGACGAGCGCCGGACGGCCTTCCGCTTCCATCATGTATCGACCGACGAGGTTTTCGGATCCGGCGGCCCCGACAGCGGCTTCACCGAAGAATCGCCCTACCGGCCGAACTCGCCCTATTCCGCCTCCAAGGCCGGCGCCGACCACCTGGCGCGCGCCTGGAATCGCACCTACGGCCTGCCGGTGGTGACCAGCAACTGCAGCAACAACTTCGGCCCCTATCAGTTCCCCGAGAAGCTCATTCCGCTGATGATCCTCAACTGCCTCGATGAGCGGCCGTTGCCGGTCTACGGCTCGGGCGAGAACATCCGGGACTGGCTGTTCGTCGACGATCATGCCCGGGCGCTTCTGACCATCGCCGAGCACGGCCGGTCCGGCGCCGTCTACAACGTCGGCGGCGACGCCCGGCGCACCAATATCGAGGTTGTCCGCGCCCTCTGCGCGATCATGGACCGGGAGGCGCCACGTCCGTCGGGCGGCGGCTATGCCGATCTCATCTCCTTCGTCGAGGATCGTCCCGGTCACGACCTCCGCTACGCCATCGACTCGACCAGGACCAGGCGGGAGCTCGGATGGGCGCCGCGGGAGAGCTTCGAGTCCGGCCTCGCCGCCACCATCCGCTGGTACCTGGCGAACCGGGACTGGTGGGAACCGATCCGCGCCGGCACCTATCGCGGCGAGCGGCTGGGGGTGACGTCGTGATCCTGATCTTCGGAGCCGGCGGTCAGGTCGGACAGGAGCTTGCCGCCCGCGCGGCCGCCGCCGGGATGCCGGCAACCGCCCTCACGCGTGGCGAGGCAGACATCTGCGACGCGCGCCAGGTCGCCGGGGCCATCGCCGCCGCGAAACCGGCCGTGGTGATCAACGCGGCCGCCTACACGGATGTCGATCAGGCGGAGAGAGAGCCGGACGCCGCGATGCGAGCCAACGCGACCGGTCCCGGGATACTGGCCGGACATTGCGCGGCGGCCGGCCTGCCGCTGATCCACTACTCGACCGACTATGTCTTCGACGGCAAGAAGACCGTCGCCTATCGCGAGGACGATCCGCCGGCGCCGCTTGGCGCCTACGGGAGGAGCAAGCTCGCCGGCGAGCAAGCCATCCGCTCCCGTCACGCCGGACACGTCATCATCAGGCTCGCCTGGGTATATGGCCGCTACGGCAGGAACTTTCTCAAGACCATGCTTCGCCTGCGACGGGAGCGCGACGAAGTGAGGGTCGTCGCCGACCAGCGAGGCTGCCCGACCGCCACCGCGGATATTGCCGAGGCGACCATCCTGCTGATGGCGCTTGCCACGAAGGGCCGGTTCCGGTTTGGAACCTATCACCTGGCCGGAACCGGCGAGACCACCTGGTATGGCTTCGCGCGGGAAATCATGGAAAGCGCGAACGCAATCACCGGAAAGGCCGTCACCGTGCATCCCATTTCCACCTCGGACTACCCGACGATCGCGCCGCGGCCGGCGAATTCCGCCCTCGATTCCGCGCTCTTCGAGCGGACGTTCGGCTTTCGCGCCCGGCCGTGGCAGGAGGCGACCCGCGCGGTTGTCGCCGAACTCCTCGACAATGGAGAAGCCCGTTGAACCGCAAGGGCATCATCCTCGCCGGCGGCTCGGGAACCCGGCTCCACCCGCTGACGCGGGTGGCCTCCAAGCAGCTCTTGCCGATCTACGACAAGCCGATGATCTACTATCCCCTGTCGACGCTGATGCTTGCCGGCATCCGGGAGATCCTGATCATCACCACGCCGCATGATCTGCCGGCCTTCCGCGCGCTGCTCGGCGACGGCTCGGATTGGGGGCTGTCGATCTCCTTCCTGCCACAGCCGACTCCGGACGGGCTGGCCCAGGCATTCCATATCGGCGCGGACTTCATCGGCGAGGATCCCTGCTTGCTCGCTCTCGGCGACAACCTGACCTATGGCCATGGCCTCCCCGAAACCCTGGCCCGTGTCGGCGAGCGGGCATCCGGCGCGACCGTCTTCGCCCACCGGGTCGACAATCCGCAGCGCTACGGCGTGATTGCCTTCGATGACGGGGACCGGGTGATTTCGATCGAGGAAAAGCCGCGGGCGCCGAAATCCCACTGGGCGGTGATTGGCCTCTATTTCTACGACGGCACCGCCGTCGATCGGGCCCGCGAGCTGCGCAAGTCCCGGCGCGGCGAATTCGAGATCACCGACCTGAACCAGTCCTATCTCAGGGACGGAGCACTCGCCGTCGAGCGCCTCGGTCGCGGCTATGCCTGGTTCGACGCCGGCACCCACCGGTCGCTGCTCGAGGCCGGCGAATTCGTCCATGTCCTGCAAAGGCGACAGGGCCAGTTGATCCTGTCACCGGAAGAGATCGCCTACAGCCATGGCTGGATCGACGCGGCGAAACTGGCCGAACACGCCGAGCGCCTCGGGCAATCCGATTACGGAAGGGCGCTGGCGGCCCTGCTTCCGTGACGCCGGCCGGCGAACGCTCTACAACCGGCACGTTGTCTATCTCCGGCCCGAGCCTCTAGGTTGGAGCCGGGAAGACACCACCAGGGGGCGAGCCGACCCATATGGACCTGATCTATTGCAGCGACCCCTCCCTGGCCGGCGAGATCACGGGGGTCTTGGCCGAACAGCCAACCGCGAAGCCTGTCACCCACAAGGCCACCGGACCATGGGGAGCCTTCGTTGCCACGGACACCCCCTATTGGGGCTATGCACCATCCGTCGTCGACAATGACCTGTTTTGCATCCTCGGCGACCCCCTGACCTCCAAGGTCCCGGTTCGCGGGCACGGCGGTGCCGAGAGAACCCTCGGTGTCGCTCGAAAATGGACAGCGGACCCAAGCTCCGTGGAGCCTGACCACCCCGCCGCGCTGATCCGGGCGCGGGCTTCGCGATCCGTCGACATCGTCACCGACGCCTGGGGAGCGGTCTCGCTCTTCTATGGAGTCTTCGAAGGCGACCTCTATCTGGCCACCAGTCCCGATCTGATCGCACTGTGCGTCCGGACAGAAGTCGATCCGCTTTCGGCGCAGGAGTTTCTTGCGACGACGCAGCTGTCCTTTCCCAACACGCTGTACAAGGGAATCAAGCAGGTTGCTCCGGCCTCACACGTCACATTGACCCCCAATGGCCTTGAGTCGTCCGTCCAGTACTGGACAGCGCCACTTCCGCTGCCTGACAAGACGCCCGAAGAATGGGCGAGCCGCCTTCAGAAGAGTGTTACCCGGACGTTCAAGCGGATTCGCACCGAACTCGGCAACAAGGGGACTTCCACGCTCAGCGCCGGGCTCGACACCAGGTTCCTGGTCGCCATGGCGACCCGGGAGAAGCTGCTCGACGTCGATGCGATCACGGTGACGCCGATAAGAAACCAGGAGTTCTGGATAGCGAAACGGGCGGCGCACGCGATGGGCGTGCCGCACACATGCGTCTCGCCGCCGCGCGGCGCCTACGGAGAGCGCATGGTCAGGAATGCGCCCGTCATTCCATCGCACATGGACCGTGACCATGCGCATTTCACCGATCAGGTGCTTGGAGAAGTCACGAGCCCGTTTCTGCTGGGCGGCTACATGGCCGACACGATCCTCCATTTCGCGAACCCCTTCTATACAATGCGCCGGCACGCGGTCCGGCTCGGGCGCATACCGGCCGACGCGCCGCGATGGGCGCTGACGACCTTCAGCACGACCCTCGACAGCGAGACGGCCGACGCCATTTCCCGGCGCTGGCAGCAATCCGATGCCTTGCTCGGCATCACCGCGGACCACGAACAGAGTCTCGTCACGGCCTATCCCGCCGCCCGCCAGGCGCATATCGCCCATTTCCAAGCGGCGCATCGCGAATACCCGATCTACGAGCCGTTCATGACGCGCAGCGCTCTCGCGCTCGGGTTCAAGATCCCGATTCGAATGAAGGAGAAGACCAGGAAGGATGTCTTCTATTCTCCTTATCTGGACGGGCTCAGCTCCGGCATGTTGGTGGCTGGCGGTTCCAATGTCATCACCAAGCGCGTCGAAACACGGCTGAAGGATGTGCCTCCCGACAAACGCCCCGAATGGACGAAGCTGAATTCGGCATGGTATTCCACCCAGGGGCCTTCGAACGAAGAATATAAACGGTGCCTGACGGCGTCGCGCGGCCGGACCAAAAAGCAGTTCAGCGGCGACTACACATCCGTATCGGCACAACTCTGTTTCCAGATTGCTCGGGCACTCGACACGTGAGCCGAGTCCTTCGGGAGACCCGTCTTTGAAGGTTCTCATCCCGACCCTGCGCTCCGATCTGATCGGAGGAAAGGAGACCTTCACGCGGGACCTCGCGCTCGGGCTCGAGCGGCGCGGGCACACCGCGGTGGTCCTTGCCGAGCCGCATCCCCACGCGGCGCGCGGCATGGCAGCCGATGGGGTCCGGGTCTGCACCGACTGGAACGACATCGGCTTCGCCCCCGATATCATCCACGGCCAGCACACGGTCGACACGATGGTGGCGCTGACCCGCTGTCCGGACGCGCCGGCATTCTACCAGGTCCATGGTGCGGCGGCCTTCAGTTCGCCCCAGCCGCATCCGCGCATCTACCGCTACGGAACGATGACCGGATCGCTTGCCAACCGGCTCTCCATCGAGATGGGACTGCCCAGGCAGTCGTTCGTCGTCGTCCAGAACACGGCCGACCTGTCGCGCTTCGCCAACGTCCGCGAGCCGCCGGCACGCCCGTCGAAAGCGCTCTTCTACAGCAGCTACCATCGGCCGGAGAGCCGGACCTTCGAGGCGGCTCGCGCGGCGGCCGAGCAATGCGCGCTCGAATTCCATTGCGTCGGTCGCCCCTTCGGCAACCGGATCGAGCAGCCCGAGGGCTTCCTCCCCGGCTTCGACCTCGTCTTCGCCTGCGGCCTGTCGGCGATCGAAGCGCTGTGTTGCGGCTGCGCGGTCATCGTCCTCGGCATGACGAGCTGCGGGGAGATGGTGCTGCCGGAGAATTTCGAACGGTTTCGCGCCGCCAATTTCACGATCCCCTTCAATGCCGTGCCGCCGTCGGTCGCGGACATCGTGGCCGCGATCGAAACCTATGACGCGATGACCCTGCGCGGCGTGACCGCCCTCAGCCGGACCGCCTGTGACGGGTCGCGCATGATTGGCGAGATGATCGACCTCTACGGCACGATCCTCGCCGAACACGGAATGGCGGAGCGAAACGAGCCGGCCGAGCGGCGGGCGCTGGCCGGGATGCTGCGGACCTGGTCGCCGGTCGTCAACCTGAACGATCGGCACGTCACGTTCGAGCCGACGAAATGGCGATCGGCGCTGCGCTCCATAGGCGCCCAGATCACGAGGATGGAAGACCGATGACGCTCGCGCCTGCCGCTCCTGACCGCTCCGGGCGCGGGCCGGGAGACACGACCGGCTTCATCCCCCAGGCGGCCCCCCGCCTCAGGATCGGGCGATTTGGCGCGGCCGTCGCGGCAGCCGTGCGGCAGGTCCTCGAATCCGACCATTACGGGGTGGGCCCCGCCGTCGCCCGCTTCGAGCGGGATTTCGCCTCATATCTCGGCGTGGATCACTGTATCGGCGTCGGCTCCGGCACGGACGCCCTGGCCATCGCCTTTCGCGCCCTTTCCCTGCCGCGCGGAGGCGAGATCCTGACCGTCGCCATGACGGCATCGGCAACCGGTTCGGCCATCCTGCTCGGCGGCCATGTCCCGCGTTTCGTCGATGTCGATCCGCGGTCGCGTCTCATCGACATCGACCGGATCGCCGCCTCGGCCGGCCCGAAGACCGTCGCCATCGTGCCGGTCCACCTCCACGGATATCCGGTCGACATGCCGCGACTGATGACGGTCGCGGACGCGCTCGGCCTGCCGGTGATCGAGGATTGCGCCCAGGCGCACGGCGCCCGGATCGGCGGCCGCGCGGTGGGCACCTTCGGACAGGCCGCGGCCTTCTCCTTCTACCCGACGAAGAATCTCGGCTGCGCCGGCGACGGCGGTGCGGTGACGACCAATGACGGCGACGTTGCCCGACGTGCCAGGGCGCTTCGCGAGCATGGCTGGGGAGAGGTTCGCGGTCGGAGCGAGATCGCGGGCCTCAACTCCCGGCTGTCCGAAATCCAGGCCGCGATCCTGTGCGTGCTGCTGCCGCAGCTTGATGACGGCAATGCCGAGCGCCGCCGGATTGCCGAACGCTACCGGCGCGGTCTTTCGGCCGCGACCGTCGCCGGAAGGATCGGCCTGCCGCCCGAGGATGACGGTTCGGTCTATCATCAATTCGCGATCGAGGTCGACGATCGCGACCGGGTGCGCGAGGCGCTTTTCGCGGCCGGTGTCGGAACCGCGGTCCACTATGCCGACCCGCTCGACCGCCAGCCGGCCTTCGCTGGATTCGCGACCGGACCGCTTGCCGGGGGCGATGCGCTGGCGGCGCGCTTGCTGAGCCTGCCGATCCAGCCGGAGGTTGCCGGTCCCGCCGTGGACGAGATCATCGAAAGGGTCGTCCGTGCCGTGTCGCAAGGCTGAGATCGGCGACGCGGTGGCGGAAATCCGCCCCGGCCAAAGCACGAGACCGGACGGGAGGGCGTGTTGACCAGCGGCTCGGAACAGGTCCCCGCCTCCGCCGCGCGGATCATCCTGCCCTCCGGCGGGGCCGGCAAGCCGAAGGCCCATTTCCTCGGCGTGTGCGGCAAGGGCATGGGCGCGATCGCCGCGGCGCTGGCCCGGGAGGGATGGCGGATCACCGGCTCGGACGAGGCCACCTACCCGCCGATGGACGGCTACCTCGCCACCGCCGGAATTTCCGTCAGCTCGCCCTTCGCTCCCGGCAATATCCCCGACGACGTCGACCTCGTGGTCGTCGGCAAGCGCATCCGACCGT
Source organism: Bauldia sp. (assembly GCF_020442045.1). Classification (GTDB taxonomy): domain Bacteria; phylum Pseudomonadota; class Alphaproteobacteria; order Rhizobiales; family Kaistiaceae; genus Bauldia. The sequence continues at coordinate 40,195 of NZ_JAGRLA010000035.1, forward strand.
CAAACCCGGAATTGCGGCACGCGATCGATGCCGGCCTCGCCTGGCGCTCCTTTCCGGCACTGCTGCGCGACGGCCCCCTCCGCCGTTCGCGGAACGCGGTGGTCGCCGGCGGCGTCGGCAAGACCACGACCACGGCGATGCTCGCCTGGATCCTCGAATCCACCGGCGGCCGGCCGGACTACATGATCGGGGGCTTTGCCGGGAATTTCGCCGAGCCGGCAAGGCTCGCCGGGGCCGGCTTCGCGGTCATCGAAGGCGACGAATACGCCTCCTGCTTCGACGATCCCGGCCCGAAATTCCTCAAATACAATCCCGAGGTCGTCCTCGTCACCAACATCCTCGAGGATCACCCGGATCTCTATGCCGGAGCCGGCGCGGTGGCCGCGGTCTTCGCGGATCTCGTCGGCATCCTGCCCGCCAATGGCTGCCTCATCCTTCCGGATGACGACGACAACGCCGTCGCGCTCGCCGCCGCATCTCCGTGCCCGGTGACGCTCGTCGGCTTCTCCTCCGGCGCGACCCACCGCATCGCGGCGCTGGAGGGCCGGCCGACGGAATCGCGCTTCCGGTTCATGGGCAGCGATTTCACCCTGCCGCTGGCCGGCCGGATGAACGTGATGAACGCGGCCATGGCGGTGGCGGCCGCCGGACATCTTGGCGTCTCCGCCGGGCAATCGGCCGAAGCGCTCGGCCTGTTCCGCGGGGTCGCCAACCGGCAGGAGGCACGGCAGGTCGGACGCTTCACGCTGCTCACCGACAAGGCGTCGCATCCCCGCGCGCTCCGACAGCTTTTCGAGAGCGCCCGACAGCGATTCCCCGATCGGCGCATCGTCTCGATCATTCGGCCGCGCGCGACCGGCGGCAGGGAATGGGTCTACCAGCGCGACCTGCCCGACGCCCTCTGCGGGGTCGATTCCGTCGTGCTGCTGCCCGCATACGAGCACAAGCCGGAACCCGGCCGGTCGTGGCCGGGAGGCCCGTTCAGCATGGAGCTTCTCGAATCGGAGCTGGTCCGGGCCGGGCAGGACGTCGTGCGCCTCGGTGCGGACGACGCCCTGGCGGATGGATTGCGACGATCATTGCGTGACGGCGATGTCGTCGTCGCCACCCTGCCCGAACAGGACCTCGACACCGGCGCATCGCTGGTCCGCCTGCTCGGCGAACGGCGCTAGGCTGCTGCGCTCCCGCCGCCTTTATCCCCGCCCGCGGCCGAACCAGCCGAGAATCCCGCGGCGGCGCTTCTCCCGCGATGTCCGGATGATCCTGTTGAAGCGCCGGACGAACCGCTTGTGCTTCTTGATCAACTGCGTGTGCGCCTCCGACAGTTTCCCATGCGCCTCCCGCAATTGCCGGTGCGACTCGCCCAGGCGCCGATGCGCCTCC